>CAZHUI010000013.1:19821-48623 GCA_964535605.1 uncultured Caulobacterales bacterium | reverse complement strand
GAGGGGCCGGGGGTGAGGGCGCGTGACTCTGGGCTGCCGTCAGCTTGACCGCCCCTCACCCCCGGCCCCTCTCCCGCGAGCGGGAGAGGGGAGAAGTTGGCGCTCTTCCTGACCGCCGTCAGAAACTCATAGAGCCGCGCGACGCCCTTGTTGAACCGGAAATTCTCGATGTCGTCGGTGACGCCGGCGATCGCCGCATGCGTCGCGCGGCGGAGCGCCGCCGCTTCCTCGGAAAGGCGTGCAGGCGGTTGCGTCAGGTCATGCTGGCCAAGAGCGCCCTTCGTGCCTTCGACGGTCTCATAAACCCGGCCGACGAATTTCCACGCTCCGGTGACGCCCGATTCCGTCCATTCGACATCGCGCTCGGGAGGCGAGTCGGAGAGCAGGAAGAACCGCGCCGCATCCGCGCCATAGGTGTCGGCGATCGCTTCGGGCGCGACGACGTTCTTTTTCGACTTCGACATTTTTTCGATGGAGCCGACAAGGACTGGATTAAATTGGAACGAGCCATTTGCAGGCATTTCATGGCCATTGTCGTGACTCAGGACTTCGCCAAGCCGCTCCGTTTGCGCAACGAAGTCGTCGCCAAAACTTAAAGGTACTCTTTCGTCTCGCATGCCTGTATTGCCAATCGTGGCACCGTATTCGCGCGCTGCGGCACGCCAATCTATTCCTTGTTGCTGATACCAATCGGGCGACCGGCGTAATATCCAATCCGGCAGAATCCAGTCGCGCTTCCAGTCGCGGAAAGTCGCATGCGTCACCATCCCCTGCGTGAAGAGATTGGCGAAGGGCTCCGACGCTGAAAGATGGCCCGTCGCTTTCATCGCGCGCGTGAACCAGCGGGCGTAAAGAAGGTGCAGGATCGCGTGCTCGACGCCGCCGATATATTGATCGACGGGGAGCCAGTAATCGGCGTCCGCCTTGTCGACGGGCCTGTCCTCGCGCCCCGCCGCAAAGCGCGCGAAATACCAGGAGCTGTCGACAAACGTGTCCATCGTGTCGGTTTCGCGATGCGCCGGTTTCCCGCACTCCGGACACGGAACATTCCGCCAGGACGGGGTCCGGTCGAGGACATTGCCGGACTTCCTGAATTCGCTCGCGGGAACCTCGGGCAATAGGACGGGGAGGTCGCCCGCCTTCACCGGCACGACGCCGCACGCCGCGCAATGGATCGCCGGGATCGGGCAGCCCCAATAGCGCTGGCGCGAGACGCCCCAATCGCGCAAGCGCCAGTTGGTCGCCGCCTCGCCCTTGCCTATAGCGACGACCTTATCAATCGCCGCTTCGATGGCGTTGACGATCGGGAGGCCGTCGAGGAACCCGGAATTATAGAGAACGCCGTCCTCCGTATACGCCTTATCGGCGATGGCGAAGGTCTTCGCGTCCTCGCCGGGCGGGAGGACGACGGGCGTCACGGAAAGCCCGTATTTCCGCGCGAAATCGAGGTCGCGCTGGTCATGCGCGGGGCAGCCGAAGATGGCGCCCGAGCCGTATCCCATCAGGATGAAATTCGCCGACCAGACGGGCAGCGTCTTCGACGCGTCAAAGGGATGGCGAACGGTGAGACCGAGATCGACGCCGATCTTTTCGGCCTTTTCGATATCGGCTTCGGACGTGCCGCCTTGGCTCGCGCGCGCGATGAAGGCGGCGACCTTTGGGTCATGTTCGGCGACCGCTTTCGTCAGCGGATGATCGGGGGCCATGGCGATGAAGCTCGCCCCAAAGAGCGTGTCGGGCCGCGTCGTGAACACCTCGACGGGGTCCTTCGCGTGCCCGCCCGTCAAAAACGCCGGCGCCGAGGCGATATCGAACCACAGCTTGGCGCCGCGCGACTTGCCGATCCAGTTCCGCTGCATGGTGCGGACATTGTCGGGCCAGCCTTTCAGCCGTCCGTCATCGAGCGCGGCGAGGAGGTCTTCGGCCTCGCCGGTGATCTTCAGGAACCATTGCGACAGCTTCTTGCGCTCGACCGGCGCGCCGGACCGCCAGCCCTTGCCGTCAATGACCTGCTCGTTCGCCAGCACCGTCATGTCGACGGGGTCCCAGTTCACATAGGATTCGCGCCGCTCGACGAAGCCGGCCTTCCAGAAATCGAGGAACAGCTGCTGCTGCCAGCGATAATAATCGGGCTCGCAGGTCGCGAATTCGCGGCTCCAGTCGATCGACAGGCCCATCGACTTCAACTGCCCGCGCATCACCTCGATATTGGCTCTGGTCCATTCGCCGGGATGGCTGCCGGTCGCGGCCGCGGCGTTCTCGGCGGGCAGGCCGAACGCGTCCCAGCCCATCGGGTGCAACACGTTGAACCCTTGCGCGCGCTTGTAGCGCGCGACGAGGTCGCCCATCGCGTAGTTCCGGACATGCCCGATATGAATGCGCCCCGACGGATAGGGGAACATCTCAAGCACGTAGTATTTCGGCTTGCCGCGATCAGCGCTCGTCAGGAACGCGCCCTCGGCGTCCCAGCGCGCACGCCATTTCGGTTCGACGTCTTTCGGATTGTAGCGGGCCATGCGGGGTCTCGTTGCGGCGAAAAAAAAGCGGCGCTCCTGGCGCCGCCTTTGTCATAAAAACGCGGCGCGTTGCTAGTCGTCGATCTGGTTGAGGCGCAGCTGGCGCGCGCGCGTCAGGATGGCGTTCTCGATCTCGCGGCCCGTCGCCGGGTTGACGCTGGCTTCGACCCAGGCGCCCGCCGCGTCCTTTTCTTGACGGAAGACCGTAACGCGCAGCGCGTCGGCCCGGAGCGCGGTGTCGAGAATGTAGACCGAGGCCTTGAAGCGCTCATTCGGCGTTTCCGGGTTCGAGTACCAGTCCGTGAGGAGGAGGCCCGAGACGGGGTCCGCGCGGAGGACCGGGAGAAAATCGAGCGTTTCGAGCGAGGCCGCCCACAAGTACCGGTTGACGGTCGTCGCGCCCTTGGCCCCGATGAGGGACGCATCGCGCGCCGGATCGCCCTTGTCGCTGCCGCCGCAGGCGGCCAGCGAACCGGCCGCCAACGCTATGATTAGCGCGTTGATTGCGCGTGGTTTTTTGAGACTCATTGGGGAACTGTTCCATAATGGGGCGAGCGCCTGTCGCCCGGGACGTGGCTTTCCTATCACAAACCGCCCGATAAACAACCGCCGGGGGTCTGCGGCGCGGCCGTTTCCTTGACGCTGGCGCGCCCCACGCCTTATTTCGAGGCTGTGGTTTTGCGTCTCGCTCCGGCCCGTTGGACCGGGGCCGTTCGGCGTCGCATGCGGCGGCGCAGAAGAAAAGGGATTCGAAGGCCGATGGCCAAGGGCTTCAAGGCTTGGGCGATGATCGCCGGCGGGATGACCGCCGCCGCGACGCCGTTCGCCTTGAGCGGGCCCGCCTTCGCGGCCGATCCCGTCAAGGTCGACGTCTCCGGCAAGGCGAGCGCGGCGGCGGGCCTTGTCGACGGCGAGGCCAAGGCCGACGCCGATGCCGAAATCGCCATTCGCGGCTCGACCGTCTTCGCCAACGGCGTCGAGCTCGGCGCCGTCGTCGAAGGGCGTTTCGACAAGAACCAGCCGAACCAGCTTTACGGCGGCGGGCGCTATTCAAGCCTCCTCATCGGCGGGCCGCGGGGCCTCGGCCCCTTGACGTCGGACGCCTATGTTCAGGGCGCTTACGGCTATGTGCGCGGTTCCTTCGGCCAGCTGATCGCCGGGCGCGATCACGGCGTCGCGCGCACCTTCGCGGTGACCGCGCCGACGATCTTCCAGTCGGTCAACGTCAATGATTGGCGTACGGATCTTTCCGGCCTCAACGACGTGCACACGGTCAACGATTTTTCCGGCTATTCGACGAAGTTCAGCTATCTGCCGCCGGCGAATTTCCTCGGCGGCGTTCTCGGCGGCCTGCAGCTCGGCGTCTCCTACAGCCCCGTTGCGGCTCATTGCGGGGAAGATCTCTGCGGGCCGGAAGACCGCCTCTTCATCACGCCTGCGGGCGCGCTCCTCACAGAAACTTCGCGCTGGGAAGACGTCGTCGAAGCGGCGGCCTACTACCAGAAGGAAGTCAAACTCGGCGGCGCGCGGGGCGGGCTCCTGTTCGGCGTCGGCGCCAGCTATGTGACCGCGAATGAAGACGCGCGCGTCCTCAGCCCCGCCTTTGACGATTATCGGGCCTATTCGCTCGGCCTCAATCTCGGCTATCGCGGCCTCACGGTCGGCGGATCCGTCAAATCCACGAATTCCGGCCTCGCCGAGGTTGATGACGACGGCTATCTCGCCTTCGACGCCGGCATCACGTTCCGCACCGGCGAAGACAAGGGCGACTGGGGCGTCATGCTCGGCTACGGCCAGTCGGAAGCCAATGTCGCCGCCCCGCCCAATCCGGCCGCGCCGCTCATCTTCCGCGACACGCGGACGACGCAGGCCGGCGTCACCTATTTCGTCGGCCGCGGCATCACCGTCGGCGCCGCCGCGCAATATGTCGAATCCGAAAAGCCGGCGACGGCGGGCGGCCCCGAAGAAGCCGCCACCGTCGTCATCGAGAGCTCAATAAAATTCTAGGTACAAAAGTTTTGTTGCTAGAGGGGATAGGGGGCGGTTCCGGAAGGAGCCGCCCTTACTTTTTGCCCGGCCGCGCGTTGCGCGCGCTGCGGAATATCCGCTGTTGCGATCAGGCCCGCTTGCGGCCAGTTTCTCCCGCCACGAAAGGGAGAAACCCATGCCCGGCCAGCAAAACCACAAGATCGACTATGTCGAATTCGCCGCGGCCGATCTCGGCGCGTTCAAGAAGTTCTACGGGGCGGTTTTCGGCTGGACGTTCCAGGACTGGGGTCCCGATTATATCAGCTTCGAAGGCGCCGGCATTGACGGGGGCGTGCGCGGCGGGGAGGCGCCCGCCAACGGCTCGACGACCGTCATTCTCTATGCGGACGATCTCGAGGACGCGGAACGCCGCGTCGTTAAGGCGGGCGGCGTCATCGGCGCGCGCCACGAATTTCCGGGCGGGAAAAGGTTCCATTTCACCGACACGACCGGCAACGCGCTGGCGGTGTGGGTGAAGGCGGGATAGCGGCGGCCCTTAGGATCCATGCTCAATCGGAATGACTGGAACTCGCCGACAACGGACATCAGCCGATGACGTCGGCGATCCTAAGGGAGGGTAGACGTACGGCAAATTGGCGTGTCGGCTTCTCGGCGACGAGGCGTGCAATCTGAGCGTCTATTGATTGCATGTGGCCAGCCAGCGCCTGCTCATCCCCTGAATCCCAATACTCTCCTTCGTCCTCGACCTTCAGCGTCGTGAAGAACGATTGAAGTGAACGCAGCAATCGGACAATCGCAATATGAGCTTGGGGTCCAGCAAACTGGGTCTTGCAGTACTCTTGAATGTAAAGGTTCTCATCGAATTCAAACCTCAAGGGCTCGCACTGGTTGTGCGGGTAGACGATGAGCCCCTTGGTTAGCCCAACATAGTCCCAGTCTAGCTCATCGCGCACACGTCTGAGTGATCGTTGAGCTTCGCTTAGGTCTTCCACGGGCCATCCGTGTCGCGACGAAAAGCCTCGAACGTTCTCCAGCAGCGCCGAGTATCCGGCGTCGCTGTTGAGCTTGCCATCGAAATGGATCGTTACGCCCATGCCACCCTCTCAACGCGAGCCTAGATGATACGGCCTATGTCCGATAAGGGCCAAACCCAGTCATCATGATTGAACATGGAACCACGGACCGCGTCCATCCTTACGCATAGCGCCGCTAGGCGGGACCATAGGTCAGCCGGATCACATCATCGTCGATCCGGTCTGCGGCCTTCAAGCGGAGCCGCGGCCGGGGCCCAGCGAAATAGGGCGTCCCCTGTCCGAGAATGACGGGGTGCAGGTAAATCCGGTACTCATCGATCAGGCCATATTGGGTCAGGGCGTGCGCCAGATCCGGCCCCGCAACCTCGATCTCCCCGTCATGTCCGGCCTTCAGTGTACGGATCGCGCCCTCAAGATCGCCCGCCACCGCTCGGCGTTGACGCCGACAATCAATAACCACAGCGCCAAGGCGATTTCGGCGGCGTAGGCGATGAGTTGCAGGTCGAATGGCGGCTGCAGCTGAGGCAAGACAAGCTTCCCAAGCGTATCGATGAGGTAACACGCGCCAGCCGCCAGCATCATGACGCCAAATATGCGCGGAAGAAAGGTCGAGCGGGCGATCAACCAGCCGGTGGCCAGACACGCCATTCCGAAAAACACCAGCGCCACATCAAATGTACGTTCAAACAGCCGCAGCAGAAAAAGGATCGTCTGCTCGGCCTGCGGGGTGACTTCTTGATCCGCACCTAAGAGGACGAGCGGCGCAACGCGCGTCGAAACGGCCGCTCCGAGGATCGACGCCATGACAAGCCGGAACGCCAGGGAAGCAACCGCCCAGGCGCGGCTCACAGGCCTGAACAGGACATAGAAGACGCACGCCAGTCCGACATCGCACACGAGCATGACCAGCATCGCCGCGATCGACAGTCGCCACGCCTGCGAAGACGAGGCGATGGCCGAAGCGGTTGCGGCCGCGTCGTCCCACTGAATCAAGGACGACGACAAGGAATAGCCTGCGCCGCCCACGACGATGATCGTGACGTAGAGCAGGCCCCCGAGCCGAGCCACTAAGCGGGGCGACCCATGCGATTGATCCATCGCCGTTCAACCTAGCGCGAACCACGACCAGAGTCAGCTAAGGGCCAATCATCGCCGACGGCGCCTTGCTCGCCAGAATTCCGCTCTTTCGTCGAACGGACGCCGCCCGCCTCTTTTTCAGGAACGCGAAGACCAAAACGCTCCAATGGCCGCCAGCATTGTCGCATTTCGGTCATTGACGCCGCCAAGCGCAAGGACCGGAAGCGGCGACGACGACGCGAGCGCCTTGAAACGCTCGACGCCGATATGCTCCGCCCCCGGATGACTTCGGGTCGGAAAGGCGGGCGAGAAGAGCGCAAGGCGCGCGCCGAGCGACGCCGCGCGGTCAAGCCCGGCGGCTCTCGGGCGTCGCGTCCATCCTTACGATTAGCGCCGCTAGGCGGGACCATAGGTCAGCCGGATCACATCATCGTCGATCCGGTCTGCGGCCTTCAAGCGGAGCCGCGGCCGGGGCCCAGCGAAATAGGGCGTCCCCTGTCCGAGAATGACGGGGTGCAGGTAAATCCGGTACTCATCGATCAGGCCATATTGGGTCAGGGCGTGCGCCAGATCCGGCCCCGCAACCTCGATCTCCCCGTCATGTCCGGCCTTCAGTGTACGGATCGCGCCCTCAAGATCGCCCGCCACCAGACTGGCGTTGGGGCCGACCGGGTGCGGCGAGCGCGAGACGACCCATTTCGGCTGTCTCCGCCACGCCGCCGCGAATGCGCGTTCCGCCTCGCCCCATTCGGCATGATCCTCGTCCCAGTACCGCATGATCTCGTAGATCTTGCGCCCGTAAAGGCTGCCCGTCTGCTCCTCCGCCTCCTTGATGAAGTGGCGGAAGAGCGTAGGGCTCGGCGAAAACGCCATGTGGTCGACAAAGCCGTCGAGGGACTGGTTCATGCCGAAAACGAGCCGCGCCATCGAACAGACCTCCGGTTTCCGGTTCGTCAGACTAGCATGTGAGGCGACCGGAACGCGCCGATGGCGGCCGGATGCCCGCGAGCCGGACATCGAGGCCAATCCACCTCTGGACAGGCAGGCTTTTCAGGGCGCGCTACGAAACTCGGGGCGGCATGAAGCGCGCTCGCGATGTGGACGAAAACAGTCTGAACGCTAAAGCGCGAGGCCATGCGTAGCGAAGCGGCGTGGTGCGTCATCGGCGAAGGGGTTGATGATTTCGACGCCGCAGATGATCGCGCCGTCCTGCAAGTCTTCGGACGCCAACGCTGCCGCCCCGCCGGCCGCCGCCGTCGCGACCAGAATCGCATCCCAATAAGACAGACGCTCGTCCGTCCACCAATCAAGCGCCAGCTGAAAAGCGGTTCCTTCGGCGGTCAAGACAGGAAAGGTCGCGGCGAAATCCCGCGCCAGTCCGGCTGCACGCGTGCGATCAAGCAGACCTTTGCGTGTCGCGGCGTTCGCGAACTCTCCGATCGCCTGAAGCGGGATGACCCCAACCCCCGATTTCGCGGCCGCCGTCAGCAGCGCGGCAGCGCGCCGCATTTTATCGGGCTCGCTGTCGTCGCCCGAATAGAAAAGGATGTTGGCGTCGATCGCGATCACTAGACGCTGCGGTCGTGAAGGTCTTCGCGACGTCCCTTGAACGTCCAGCCGCCGGACGATCTTTGACCGCCGCTCATAAAGCGTTCGATCCGCTCCCATGCCGATTTGCGTTCGAGGGCTTCGATCGACATGGCCTCCGCCGACGGTTCGATCCGCGCCACTTCCCGGTCGTTCTTGGTGACGATGAAGCGCTCGCCGCGCTCGACGCGGGCGATGAGCTTGGAGAACCCCTGATTGGCGTCGCGAACGCTAATGATGACTGGGGCGGACTTGACGGTCACGATGGCGGCTTTCCTTAGTGTAGAACACATGTAGCACACCAGGCGTCGTCGCGCAAGTCAGGGGCGGACGAGAAACGCGCCGATGGCCGCGATCCCGGCGACGTTCCTTCCCGCCAGCCGCCTCGCATTCGTCTCATCGGCGCCGCCGAGCGCGAGGACGGGGAGGGGCGCGGCGGCCGCCAGCGCCTTGAAGCGCGCGGCGCCGAGATGCTCCGCACCCGGATGACTTTCGGTCGGGAAGACGGGCGAAAGAAGCGCAAGGCGCGCGCCGAGCGACGCCGCGCGGTTGAGATCGGCGGCGCTGTGCGCGGCGGCGGTGATGATGAGCCCTCCCTCCCTTGAAAAGCGAGGGCTTTCCCGCACGATGTCGTGCTGACGAAGTCGTCCTTGCGGGAAAGGGAGGGTTTCTCGCGCAATGAGCGGCTCGCAATACGAACCCTCCCGTTCGCGCGAGGCCGGCCGCGAAGGCGCGGCCGGGCGCTCACGCCCTTCCTTTTCAAGGGAGGGAAAGCGCGCCGGCCAATGGACGCCGTCCGCTCCAACGCGCTCCGCCAGCGCCGCATCGCCCGCGACGAGGAACACGACGCCGCGGACTGCGCAAATCGCCTGAAAGCGCCGCGCGGTCGCCTCGCGATGCGGGTCGTCATAATCGCGATAGATGACGGCGCTGCCTGCCGGCATCGCCCGCAGGATCGGTTCGGGGTTCGGGATGCGGCGGCGGTCGGTCATGAAGGCGAGGGAGAAGGGCGCCTGCGCGCCTGAGGCCTCTTTCAGCGCGCGCGCGGCGGCTGCTAGTTTCGCGGCGCGTGTGCGCAGACCCTCATGAAAATCGCTGACCATCCCTCCGACGATATCGCTGGCAATCTCGCCGCGATCAATCAGCGCCTAGACCGCGCCCTGGATGAGGCTGGCCGCAAGAAGCGCCCCGTCATCGTCGCCGTCTCGAAAATGCAGGACGCGGCCCGCGTGCGCGCGGCGATCGCGGCGGGCGTCACAGTCTTCGGCGAGAACCGCGTGCAGGAAGCGGCGGCGAAATGGCCGGCGATCCGCACCGAGCACGCCGCGATCGAACTGCGCCTGATCGGGCCCCTGCAATCGAACAAGGCGGCCGAAGCCGTTGCGCTCTTTGACGTTATCGAGACGATCGACCGGCCGAAAATCGCGCGCGCAATCGCCGACGAAATCGCGCGCCAGGGCAGGCGGCCCGGCCTCCTTGTGCAGGTCAACACCGGCGCCGAGCCGCAAAAGGCTGGCGTCCTTCCGCATGAAACCGATGCGTTTCTTGCATTCTGCCGCGCCGAATGCGGCCTCGCCCTCGACGGGCTGATGTGCATTCCGCCCGCCGCCGACCCGCCGGCGCCGCATTTCGCCTTATTGGCGAAAATCGCCGCACGCCATGAATTGCCTGTGCTATCGATGGGGATGAGCGGGGATTTCGACATCGCCGCGCAGCTTGGCGCGACGCATGTGCGCATCGGAACGGCGCTGTTCGGCGCGCGCGAACCGAAGTAAACCCATGTCACGCGGTCGTGAGCCTGTTTTGATTTCCAGCCGCGGCGCGTTTAGGGCTATCAGCCGCAAGTTTGAAAAAGAGAAGGCGTAACAATTCATGGCGAGAGCCAGAAAGATACTGCTTGTCGATGATGACGAGCTTTTGCGCGAAACCCTGCTCGACCAGTTCGGGCATCATGATGAATTCGCGGTCGACGCCGCGCCGACGGCGCAGGCCGCGATCCAGCGCACCAAGGACGAAGCCCATATCGATCTCGTCCTTCTCGACATCGGCCTTCCCGACATGGACGGGCGCGAGGCCTGCCAGGTCATGCGCAGGAACGGCTTTAAATCGCCGATCATCATGCTGACGGGCGCCGACACCGACGCCGACGAAGTGCTGGGCCTGAATTCCGGGGCGAATGATTACGTCACGAAACCGTTCAAATTCGCGGTCCTCCTCGCCCGCATTCGCGCGCATCTCCGCAGCCACGAACAGAGCGAGGACGCCGTCTTCAAGATCGGGCCCTACGAATTTCGCCCGGCGGTCAAAATGCTCGTCACCGCCGCCGACAAGCGCATTCGCCTGACCGAGAAAGAAGCCTCGATCCTCAAATTTCTCTATCGCGCCGGCGGCAAGCCGGTGACGCGCGACGTCCTCCTCGACGAGGTCTGGGGCTATAATTCCGGCGTGACGACGCACACGCTCGAAACGCATGTCTATCGCCTGCGCCAGAAGATCGAGCCCGATCCCGGCGCCGCGACGATCCTCCTCACCGAAGCGGGCGGATACCGTCTGGCGTTGTGACGGTCTCCGTCACCCCGGGGCGCCGCGCAGCGGCGAACCCGGGGTCCATCTCCTGAACGCGTAACGCCCGCAGTGAAAATTGCGGAGTTGGACCCCGGATCGGCTGCGCCGTCTGGGGGGACGGCTGATGGGCGCCGCGCCTTTATTCGTCCGTGCCCGGATCAAAGCTCCTCGATAGTGGCGCCCGCCGCCGCCGCCCGCGCCCGCAGCGCGCTCCTTGTCTCCGGGCTCATCTTGCGCCAGCTCGCATAGATCGCCGCCATGCGCGGATTGCCGGCGAAGCGCTGCTCGTGGCGCGCGATGAAATCCCAGTAAAGCGCGTTGAACGGGCAGGCGTCGTCTTCGGTCTTCTTCGCGACCTTGTAATGGCAACCGCCGCAATAATCCGACATGCGGTTGATATAGGCCCCGCTCGCCGCATAGGGCTTTGACGCGAGGAGGCCGCCGTCGGCGAACTGCGACATGCCGATGACGTTCGGAACCTCGACCCAGTCGAAAGCGTCGGCGTAGACGGCCTGATACCAGCGGTGAACTTCGTAAGGGTCGACGCCGGCGATCAGCGCGAAAGTCCCCGTCACCATCAGGCGCTGGATGTGGTGGGCGTAGGCTTCTTCCTGCGTCTGTTTCACCGCCGCCCTTACGCAGGCCATCTTCGTGTCGCCCGACCAGTAAAACCACGGCAGCTTGCGCGTCGCGCCGAGCGTGTTGGAGCGGACGTAATCCGGCCCCTCGCGCCAATAGACGCCGCGGATATATTCGCGCCATCCGATGATCTGGCGGATGAAGCCCTCGACGGCGTTCAAGGGCGCTGCGCCCCTGCGCCACGCCGTTTCCGCGCGGCGGCAGGCGTCCAGCGGATCGAGAAGGCCGATATTCAGATAGATCGACAGGACGGAATGGTTGAGGAACCGCTCGCCCTCCAGCATCGCATCCTGCGTGTCGCCGAACCCGGCAAGGCCCGTTTCGATGAAATGGTCGAGCGCCTCGCCGGCGCCCTCGGCGGTCGTCGCGAACCAGAACGGCTCGGCGATTCCGAAATGATCCGAAAACCGATCATTGACGAGATCGATGACGCTCCGCGTCGTCGCGTCCGGGGCAAAGCGCATCGGTCCGGCGAAGCGCGCGCCTCCTTTTGCGGGCTTCCGGTTGTCATGATCGAAATTCCACTGGCCGCCGGCGGGTTCGGCGCCGTCCATCAGAAGGCCGGTTTTCCGGCGCATCTCGCGATAGAAGAACTCCATCCGCAGCGTCTTTTTGCCCACGGCCCAGGCGTCGAATTCGGCGTGGCTGGCGATGAAGCGGTCGTCGTCGAGGATGTCGACGGGCAGGCGAAAGCGGTCGGCCCAGCCTTTGGCTTCTTCCAGCACGGCCCAGTCGCCGGGTTCCACGAGAACGATGCGCTCGGGCTGATGACGTTTCACCGCCGCGCTTATCATCCCGGTGAAGGTCCCCGGCGCGCCCTTGTCTTCGAGGCGCGCGTAATCGACCGTCCAGCCATCCGCGCGAAGCCCGTCCGCGAAATGGCGCATCGCCGAAAGGATGAGGACAATCGACTTCTTGTGATGATTGGCGTGGCGGATGTCGGCGACAGGCTCGCCCATCACGATCACGTCCTGCGCCCTGTCGGCGCCGGAGAGGCTCGCAAGGGTCATCGACAACTGGTCGCCGAGAATGACGATCAGCGCGCGCGTCACCAGAGGATCTCCGCGCCGTCATAGGCGAAGAAGCGCCCGGACATCTCTGGCGTCGCCCCGGCGCAGAGCCGCACCAGATTTTCGGCGCCTTCGTCGGGCGTCGCCGTGAAGCGGCCTTTGGCGTATTTTTCCGTCAGCGCAGTTTCGATCGTGCCGGGATGGAGCGCCAGCGCGACCGCCTCGGGGCGCGTGCGCTTCATCTCGATGGCGGCGCAGCGGACGATCTGGTTGAGCGCCGCTTTCGACGCGCGATAGCTCACCCAGCCCCCCAGCCTGTTGTCGCCGATCGATCCGACGCGCGCGGAGAGGAACGCCAGGACGCTGCGGTCCTTCGCCGGCAGGAGCGGCGCGAAATGTTTGACGATCAGCGCCGGGCCGACGGCGTTGATTGCGAGAACGCGCGCCATCGCGGCGCCGGAAATCTCCGCGAAAGATTTTTCAGGCCGCGCGCCGTCGCTTTCGATGACGCCCGTTGCGACGAAAATGAGATCGAACGTGCGGTCCTTGAAGCGCGCGGCGGCGCGCGCGAGGCTCTCTTCATCGGCGATGTCGAGCCCGTCCTTGCGCCGCGACAGCGTCGCCGCCTCTGGAAGGCGCCGCGCGATAGCGGCGCCAATGCCGCCGGAGGCGCCGATGACGAGAGGAGATTGCGGAATGAAAAGCACGCCGCCGATACGTCAGCGGCGCGCTCGCGGTTTTTTTTGGCCCGGCCGCGCGCCTAGCGCAAGACGGCCTTGTAGGAGACTTCGCCTTCGGCCTGCGCCGAGACTGGCGTCGTCAGGGTCCATTTGATGTGGGTGATTTCATCGCCGCGGGCGGGACGGGCTTCGCCGCCCTCGACGACCGTCAGGCGTCCGCGCGCGACATAGGTCGCGCCATTGTCGGCGGAAAAGGAAACGCTCGCGCCGTCTTCGCCCTCGATCGAGCCCTCGACATAGGCGACTTCCTTCGGCACCGGCATGACGAGGACGATGTCCCCGGCCGGGACCGCGCCGTCATTCTTGTAGCGGATCGAATAGACGATCGTTTCGCCGGGCGTCACCTTGTCGGCGGGAATGCGCGTGACGGTTTCCTCGCCGTTCGGGCCGGCGGCCGTGACTTCCTTTTCAACGACCTGGCGCGCCGTCATCGACGCGAAGGCCGGCGACAACGCCAGCGGCGCGGCGGCGACAAGAGCGAGAACCATGCGCATGGAACGGCCTTTCCTTCAAAATCCCCGGAACCGATAGGCCAACGCGGTAAACAGCGCGCTAACGCCGCCGGGAAAATTCTAAATTTGCTCTTTAAGTCGTATTTACTATAATCCGAGATGCACTTTGTTCCTAAAAATGCAACCGGCAAATAATGCCGATTATCAACTTTATCTTTTTCTTTACGCCGGCGTGCGAAACCCGTGCTTACTGGTGCATGGGGAATTGCGTATGTGGACCTTCGGCCGCGACTCGCGGATTTTTGCGTATGTAGCGGCCATCGGCGCCGCGCTTTTCGGCGCTGCGCCGGCCCTGGCGGCCGGCACCGACGCCGGCACGAGCGTTTCAAACTCGTTCACGCTCGATTATCAGGTTGGCGGCGTCCCTCAGACGCAGATCGACACGTCGGGAACCCCGACGCTGTTCACGGTCGACCGCAAGACGGACCTCACCGTGACAACGGTGTCGAATGCGACCGTCTCGCCCGGACAGATCGGCGCGCGCGTCGTCTATGGCGTCCTCAACGCCGGCAACGACAACACGGCGTGGCGCCTGTCGGTCAAGGACATCGCCGCAGACACGTTCGACATCGCCTCCTATACGGCTGTCTATTTCACGGACGCCGGCAATGACGGCGTTTTCACGCCGGGCGTCGATGACGCCGGGGCCGGAACCGCCTACACGCTCGGCGCGGGCGTCACCGCCAACGTTGCGCCGGATGCGCGGCTCTGGGTCGTTCTGACGGGCAACATTCCCGCCGGCGCGACCAACGGACAGTTCGACGACGTCGCGCTGATCGCCAACTCCTTTTATCCGACCGCTTCGCTCGATCCGGCCTATGCATCGACGCCGGGCACGGAGATCACGGCGGCGGGCGCCAACACGCTCACGGGCGCGGCGCAGGACGTCCTCGCCGACGGCGCCGGCACGGCCGGCGCGCCGGAAGACGTCGCCAATGACGGCGCGCATTCCTCGACCGCGCGCTATACGGTCGCGGCCGCTGCAGTGACGGCGAACAAGACCGTCGCGGTGGTGGCGACGAACCCTGTCAATTGCGCAACCGACGCCATCGGCGGCGGCTTCGCCGCGCCGGGCGCCTGCGTTGAATATGTCATCTCGGCCTCGAACGGCGCCGGCGCTGCCGCGACGGCGACCAACATCGCCATCAGCGACATCCTCCCCGACGAAGTGCAGTGGGTCGCCGCGACGCAGTCGGGCTTCACGGTCGCGGGCACGCTGACAAACCCGACCGGCGGCGCCGGGTGCACGACAGGCTGCACGGTTTCCCTGACCGGCGCCTCGCTCGCGCCGGGCGTCACGGGCACCGTCACCATCCGCGCGCTCGTTCGATAGTCGGCGCGCGGTCGAATTCTTCCTCATGACGCGCCGCCGCCCCGGCCACCGGTGCGGCGGCGTCGTCTTAGAGGGCAGTTGAGTAAAGCGGTTGAGTTGGGCCGAAAGGGCTGGCGGGGCGTGGCGTTTGGTCGGGCGATAGCAGGCTTTCTGCGGCGTTTTCTCGCCGCCGCCGCGCTCGCCCTCGCGCCGGGGGCGGCGGACGCCGCGACGCTCGGCGCCGATGTCGTCAATCGCGCGCATTTTGAATTTACCCTTGGCGGCACGACGACGACGCTGACGACGCCGGACGCCGTTTTCACGGTCGAAGCGCAGCGCACGCCCTCGACGATCACCTTTTTCCGCTATGCGCCGAACGCGCCCCGCGCCATTCCGACGCAGCTCAACGGGTCGGCGTTCCAGAACGGCGCCGGCGGACCGTTTCAGGCGGTAGGGCCCCTCGTCGCGGCTGGCGGCAACCCGGTCAATACGGCAGCGCCAGTTCCGCTCGCGGAAGCGGCATCGTTCTTTGTCGGCGAACCCGTCATCGTGCGCGTCACCGATCCCGGCCAGAACGGCGACCCGGCGGTTATCGAGACGATCGTTGCGACGATTGCCACAGCGAACGGCGATTTCGTGACGCTGCGCCTGTTCGAAAGCGGCCCGGACACGGGCCAATTCTTCGCCTGGATCCCGAGCGCGGCCGGAACGCTTGTCACCGATGACGCGACGCTGACCATCGCGCACGGCGCCGGGCTGACCGCGCGCTACCAGGATCCTTTCGACCTGACGGAAGTTTCGACCGACACGGCGGGCGTCGATCCGTTCGGGCGCGTCTTCGACAGTCTTACCGGCGCGCTGATCGACGGCGCCATCGTGACGATCGTCGATGACGCGACCGGACTGCCGGCGACCGTCTTCGGCATTGACGGCGTCTCGGCCTATCCCTCGACCGTCGTCACCGGTTCCACCGTCACCGACGCCGGCGGCCTGCAGTATGACCTCGGGACGGGCGAGTTCCGCTTTCCGATCATGCTGCCGGGAACCTATCGCCTGCTGGTGACGCCGCCGTCCGGCTATAGCGGTCCGTCCTCGGCGCAGCCGCCGGCGTTCGACGCGCTTAGCAATGCGCCCTTCACCATCATTCCCGGCTCGTATGGCCAGGCTTTCGCGCTGACCGGCGCGGCCGATCTCGAACTCGACTATCCGCTCGATCCTTCAACCGATGTCGTCCTGACGAAATCCGCCGGGGCCTCGACCGCGTCGGCGGGCGATTTCGTGCGCTACCGGCTGACGGTTGAAAACCGGGGCGCGACCGCGAGCCCGGCGCGCATCGTCGATACGCTTCCCCAGGGCTTCCGCTTTCAGGCCGGTTCGGCGCGGGCGGACGGTCAGGCCATCCCGGCGCCGGCGATCTCGGCGGACGGGCGTACCCTGACGATTGACGCCGGCCTTGTCGGCGCCGGCGCTACCGTCACGCTGACCTATATCGCCGAAGTGACGGCGGGCGCCGCGCTCGGGACCGCCGTCAATATCGCGCAAGGGGTCAATCCGGCGGGCGTGACCGTCTCGAACCGGGCCGAAGCCGCGGTCGAGATCGTTGACGATTTCCTGCGGTCGTCCCTCACCATCATCGGCCGCGTCGTCGAGGAGGGCTGCGACGACGCCGGGAACGCCAAGGGCGCCGAAGGCGTCCGGCTCTACATGGAGACCGGCGTCACCACCGTCACCGATGAAAACGGGCTCTACCATTTCGAAGGGGTCAGCCCCCGCACCCATGTCGTGCAGGTCGACGAGGAAAGCCTTCCCGACGGGACGGAACTCGTCCTTTGCCGCGACAACACGCGGTATGCCGGGAACGCCCGCTCGCAATTTGTCGATGCGCGCGGCGGATCGGTATGGCGCGCCAATTTCCATCTGAAGCGCACGCGGGCCGCGGCGGCAAAAGCCGAAGCCTCCGCCGCGGAAACGGTTAATCCGGATAAGGAATATCTCGACTATAACAAACTCTGGCTCGACGGGCAGACGGCGGGCAATGCGATCGCCTATCCGGCGGAAGGCGCGACGCCGTCGGCGGCGAGCCTCAATCTCGGCGTCAAGCATGACGCCAGCCTTCGCCCAGCGCTCTATCTCAACGGCCGCGAGGTTCCGCCCGAGAATTTCGCGGGCCGCGAGGTCAATCTCCTGCGCACCGCGGCGCTGACGCACTGGAAGGGCGTCGATCTCCGCGAGGGCGACAACGTCTTTGAAGTCCGCCTCCGAAACGAAGCCGGATTGGAGGTCACGCGCCTGAAGCGCGTGATCCCCTATGTCAGCCGCGCGGAGCGCGCAGCTCTGCTTGAAGAACGAAGTTCTCTCTTCGCGGACGGGAAATCGCGTCCTGTCCTTGCGATTCAGGTGACCGACGGCGCCGGGCGGCCTGTAAGGGCCGGCCGGCTTCTCAGCGTCGAGGTCTCGCCGCCCTTCCGGACGGCGGAACGCGCGCGCGCGGAAGACCGCAACGCGCTCGACGCGCCATTGTCGAGCCAGTCGGGCGTGCCGGTCGGGCAGGGCGGCGTCGCGCTGATCGAACTGGAGCCGACGGTCGAAACCGGGCCGCTCCGCATCGAGGTCGCGCTCGACAATGGCCGTACGCGGACGTTCCAGACCTATGTGAAACCCGCGCCGCGCGGCTGGATCGTCGTCGGTCTCGCCGAGGGCGAGGGCGGAATTGAAACGGCGACAAGCGGCGCAGCGCCGGACGCGACCGATCTTGTCGGCGACGGGCGCATCGCCGGTTTCGCCAAGGGCGTCGTCAAGGGCGGCTGGCTCGTCACCGTCGCCGGCGACACCGCGAAGAAGCGCGGGCGGCAGGACGATGATCTCTTGCTCGACGTCAATCCGGACGAGCGCTATCCCGTGTTTGGCGACCGCTCGACCCAGGAATTCGAAGCGCAAAGCCGCTACCCGGTGTACCTGAAAGCGGAAAAGGACGCGTTCCGCGGCGTCTTCGGCGATTTCGACACCGGCCTCTCGGAATCGAAACTGTCGCGCTATGCGCGGCGCCTGTCGGGCGTCTCCGCCGACTACCAGGGCGAGCGCTTCGAGTTTACCGCCTTTGCGACCGACACCAACCAGGCCTTCGTCCGCGACGAGCTCGCGGCGGACGGAACCTCGGGGCGCTATCAGCTCTCCGCCGCGCCGCTCGTAAGAAATTCTGAAACCATCACGATTGAAACGCGCGACCGCTTCCGCCCTGACGTGATCCTCGCGACGACGACGCTCGCGCGCTACGCCGATTATGAGATCGACTTCGAAACGGGCGAGATCGTCTTTCGGCTTCCGGTCCCCGCCGCGGACGCTGCGTTCAACCCCAACGTCATCCTCGTCGGCTATGAAACCTCGGCGCCGGTGACGCGTGCGCTGACCGCAGGCGGGCGCGGCGCCGTCAAATTCCTCGATGGGCGCGGCGAGGCGGGCGCGACCTTCATCCATGAAGAAGGCGCAGGTGCCGACGCCGAAACGACGAACCTTGCGGGCGCCGATGTCGTCGTCAATCTCACGGATGCGACGGAGCTGCGCGCCGAATACGCCCGCTCGTTCACGGACGGCGCTACCGGTTCTACCGAGGCGGACGCCATCCTCGCCGAGGTCAGCCATACCGGCGACCGCCTCGACGCCAAGGCCTATTTCAGCGAGGTCGATCCGAATTTCGGCCTCGACCAGCAGACCTCGGCGACGGTCGGCGTCCAACGCTATGGCGCGGAAGTCCGTGTACGGATCGACGAATTCGACGGCGGCCTTACCACCGAAAACGCGACGCGGTCCATCGAAGCCAAGGCCTACCGCGAAGAAAATCTCTCGACCGGCGCCTCGCGCGAGATCGCCGAAGTCGCGCTCCGCCAGGATGGCGCGGAAACGTCGGGCTCGGTCGGGCTGCGGGCCGTCCGGGAAGACCCGCCGACGGGGCCGGAGCGCGAGGGCCTTTTCGTCACCGCGTCTGCCCGCCAGCGCTTTGAGAATCTGGGGCTCTCCTTGCGCGCGGCGCGCGAACAGGCGGTCGCGGGCGATGACGCCTCGGCGCTCTTCCCGACGCGGACGAGCCTTGGCTTCGACCAGCAGCTGTTCGGCGCCGTCACGCTCAGCGCTACCCATGAAATCCTTTCCGGCGATGCTGTCTCGCAGTCGAACACGACGGTAGGGCTGAAAGCCGAGCCGTGGTCGGGCGCGTCGGTGACGCTCGCCGGCGACCGCATCACGCAGGATACCGGCGAGCGCATCGGCGCTACGTTCGGCGTCGACCAGCAGGTGAAGCTCTCCGATAAATGGACGGGGTCTCTCGGCCTCTCGCGCCGCGAAGACCTGAAGACCGAAGGCGGCGTCGACATCGTCGACGACATCGTTCCCGACAGCCCGCGCTCGCCCTTCGAACAGGCGAACGGCGCCTTCACCTCGCTTTATGTCGGCGCCGGCTTCCGCGACCAGGCGACGACGGGTTCGGGGCGTTTTGAAATCCGGAAGTCCGCCGAAGGCCAGCGCTACATGGTGGCGACGGCGGCGGCGCGCGAATTGTCCGAGCAATTGTCGTTCGGCGCGGCGGGCCGCTTCGAACAGAACAACAACGATCTCGCCGCCGACGAGCGCCGCTTCGAAGCGCGCATCGGCGCGTCCTGGCGCCCGCATGACGACGGCGTCGTCATCTTCAACCGCCTCGACGTCAAGCAGCAGTCGGTCGATCTCGAGCAGAAGAGCTGGAAGGCGGTCCATAACCTCGCGCTCAATGCGCAGGTGGCGCAGCGCCTGCAACTCTCCGTTAACCATGGTCTCAAATATTCGGCGTTCTCGGCGGACGGGTCGGACCTTTCCGGCGTGACGCAGCTCGCCGGGTTCGAGGCGAGGCTCGACGTGACGGAGAGGATCGACATCGGCGTCCACGCGGAGGCGCTCTATTCGTGGAACTCGGGCGCGGTCGAGTATTCCTACGGGCCCTCGATCGGCGCCTCCCCGGCGAAAAACGTCTGGCTTTCGCTCGGATGGAATTTCGACGGCTTTCATGACGAGGATTTCGCGGCGGCGGAATACGCCGCCTCCGGGCCCTATCTCAAACTGCGCATCAAGTTCGACCAGCACACGGCGAAGGGCCTCCTCGACGCGATCTCGCCGCGCGGCCCGGCGCGGGGGGCGGGGCAATGATCCGCCTCCTGATGATCGTCGCTGCGGTCTTCGCGATGGCGGCGCCGGCGCGCGCCGCGCTCAGCTGCGGGACGGCAGCGTCGGTTCTGGACTGGGATTCTGGCGCCGTCGGCTGGACAGCGGGCGCGCTGTCGAACAGCTACACGGTCGGCAACGACCAGATCGGCGTCGCTTTCACCGGCAACACCAACCGCCTCATCAACATTTTCGGACAGCAGGCGCCGTTCAAGTCGGTCGATGTCACCGGCGGCCTGACGCCGGCGCAGCAGAACCTCCTCTTCGTCGTCAATTATACGAACACCAGCGAGACGCTGACGATGACGATCACCGCCGGCACGCCGGGCGAGGGCGTCGGCGAGATCGAATTTACGCTCTTTGACGTCGACACCGATGACGCAACGGCGCCCTTCCAGTTTCAGGACCGCATCACGGTGACGGGCACGCTCGGCGGCGCCGGCGTCGGCAATCCGACCTTCACGACCTCGGGTTCGAACACCGCCGCCGGCAATGTCGCGACCGGCGTCAACGCCTCGGCGAATGACGCAGGCGACGCCAATCTCACCATCAAGTTCGACACGCCCGTCGATCGGATCGTCATCGTCTATGTCGCAGGACCCAATTCCATCGCGGATCCCGCCCAGCAGGGCATGGGCCTTCATGACATCAGCTTCTGCCCCGCGAACACGGATTATGGCGACGCGCCGGCGTCCTATGGCGCGCCGTCGCACCGGATCGTTTCCGGGGTGGCGCTCGGCGCTGGCGCGCCCGACGCCGAGATCGCGCCGCTCGTCTCGATCGGCGCCAATGGCGACGACGCGGCGGGGACGGACGACGAAAACGGCGTGACCATCAGCACGCTGACGCAAGGGGGCGCCGGAACCGTCGGCGCGACGGTCGCGGGCGCCGGCGGGCGCCTGCAGGGCTGGATCGACTGGAACGGTGACGGCGATTTTTCGGACGCCGGCGAACAGGTCGCGACCAATATTCAGGACAATGGCGTCGGCGACACCAACCTTGCGGCGGGCGCCATCGGCTTTGCGCTCGCCGTGCCGGGCGGCGCGACGACGAGCCAGACTTACGCGCGCTTCCGCTGGTCGACGGCGAGCGGGCTTTCCGCGACCGCGATCGCGGCGAATGGCGAGGTTGAGGACTATGTGATCAATATCAATCCGATCAGCGGCGCCCCGTCCTGTCCCGCCGGACAGCTTCTTCTCAACAGCTCCGGCAATGCGGCGACGGTTCTGACCGGGACCGGCGTCGTCAATTCCGCGCGCGCGCTCGGCGCGCTCGCTGCGGCCGGCACGACGCCGCCCGACGCAAGCTCGGCGGAAATCGACGACACGACCGACACGCTCACCCTCGATCTCGGCGTTCGCGTGCCGCAGAACGGAACCATTCTCCTGTCGGCGGGGCGTGACGGCGGCACGCAAGGCAACACCGCGCGCGTCAACATCCAGTTCTCGGCGGACAATGTCAGCTATTCGACCGCCGTCACCTACGGAACCGCCGTCTCGACCTACAATTCGACGGCGCAGGACGTCCTTGAACGGAACAATATTCTCGCGCCCGCAGGCGGCGCCCGCTATGTCCGCTTCACCAACGCCAATGGCGATGACATCTTCATCGACGGCGTCCAGTACAGCCAGGTCTGCATCGCCTCGCCGACATTGACGGCGACGAAAGCGGTCGCGGTCTACAATCCCCTCGGGACGACGCCTTTCGCGATCCCCGGCAATGACGTCGTCTATTCGCTGACGGTTCAGAATTCGGGATCGGGCGCGGTCGACGCCGACACGGTTTTCATCGTCGACACGCTGCCGGCCGAGGTGACGTTCTTCAACGGCGACATGGACGGCGCGGGCCCGGCGACGGGCGCGATCTATTTCACGCAGGCCGGCGCCGGCCTCACCTTCTCGCTGGCGACGGACGTGCGCTACTCAAGCTCGGCGATCCGGCCGTCGACCTTCGGGTCGTGTTCGTATGTCCCGCTCGCCGGCTACGACCCCAACGTCCTCCACATCTGCCTCAATCCGAAAGGCGCGATGGCGGCGGGCAGCCCGACATCGTCCTTCACGGCGCAGTTCCGGGCGCAGATCAAGTAGATCGAGAGATTTGCTCCGGGCCCTAGCGGTCATATTCGCGCGCAAGGCCCCAATTTTCTTAATGTTGAGTATGCGCGAAGGAAATCCTTGGAATTCCGGCCTCGACCGTTAGTGAGACCTTGGAGAGTATATCCATGCCAATCACAGCGGAGAACGTTCTGTCCTCTAGGGAGAATGCGAATACCCGGGGCCAGTCCAACCAGTCATGAAAAGCAGCCCCTTCTCGGCAGTGCTCGCCGAGCGCAAGTGCGCAAGTGTATGTCGGATGATATTCGGTCGAAGGCATATTTGGGAAAAGAACAGGCGCTGACCCTTGCTGTGGGAGCATAAGCTTTCGCTGGATTTCCAAATCAACGATTGTAATCGTGGCTCCGGTATCGACGAGCGCCCAAACTTCGATTGAAATTTGGCTTGCGGGTGAGTGGACAAACTCATCCCCCTGAAAAGCCGCAATCCCGTTAGAAATCCGGACTTTGATCAAAGGCTGTCGCAGATCGTGGAATTTACCGGTGATAGTCGGCAAGATCGATAAATCCCACGTCCGCCGGTTGCGGTTCTACTTTGCAGACAGAGTAGTGCACATCTGAATATTTATCGCGTGCCGCCAAAATAGCCTCACGGTTAGTTTTGTGATACTCGCGAACTTGGCCATCGACTAGAACCGCAAATTCACCCCGGTGATCTGATATTTGGCCTAGCCCCAACCGCGCCAGCGCGACGCTGTTTTGACGGTGCTTATATTCTTTCGAGACCATCGTTTCCCTCAGACGCGTCGGACAAAACCTCAGGTGATAATTAAGGACTTTGGTGCGCGGACAGATACCGGCGTTCGAACTCGCCGGCAATTCGCGTCGCCTCGTCTGAGGTGAAGGCATCGTGGCAGCGACAGCGCGCCACGACACGTCCCGGAATGCGGTAGGAGTATCGAGTATTTGACTTTCATTACGTTTAATTTTCGCGATCAGCGTCGGGGTGGCGAGTTTGTCGCGCACCTCATTGCGGAGGCGCCTGCAAGGCGCTTCCGAAAGGTGCGCGGCGCTGAAAAATCAATCATTGGCAGATCGAAAACTGGAGCGGGCGAGGCGATTCGAACGCCCGACCCTCACCTTGGCAAGGTGATGCTCTACCCCTGAGCTACGCCCGCTCGGCGTTTCGAAGGCGAGGTGTATGCCCGAGGGGCCGCGCGATGGCAAGGCGTTCGGGGAGCAGGGATTAGGGATTAGGGATTAGGGATTAGGGGCGCGCGCTGCTCTCGTACTTTCCTGCACCCCGCTTACGTCCTAATCCCAAGTCCCAAATCCCAAGTCCCAAATCCCAAGTCCCAAGTCCCAAGTCCCTAATCCCTAATCCCTAATCCCTTTGATGCCCGCCACCCGCGCCGATCTTTTCGCCCGCCTCGATGCGCTTGGCGTCGCGCACCGGACCGTCGAGCACCCTGCAATCTTCACGGTCGATGAAGGGCGCGACATGAAGGCGTCGATGCCGGGCGGGCATTCGAAGAACCTGTTTCTGAAAGACAAGAAGGACCGGCTTTTTCTGGCGGTCTGCCATTGCGACACGGCGGTCGATCTCGTCGGCTATGGAAAGATCGCCGGTGCGAAGGGGCGCCTTTCCTTTGGAAAGCCTGAGCTGATGACGGCGACGCTCGGCGTCATTCCGGGCGCGGTGACGCCCTTCGCCCTCATCAATGAGAGCGCCGTCGCGCTCGCCGAGGTCGCGGTCGATGACGCCCTGATGCGGTGGGAGAGGGTCTGGTTCCATCCGCTCGAAAACACCGCCTCGACCGCCGTTTCGCCGGCCGGGCTCCTCGCCTTCATCCGCGCCTGCGGCTTCGAGCCGCGCCTCCTCGACTTCCGGAATCCGGGCCCTTTGGCCCCTTAAAAATCGCGGCGCGCGGTTGCGTTCGCGCCTTCCCGCGCTCATTTAACGCCGCGAAGGAGAGTTTCATGAATTTACGACCGCAGGCCGCTCAAAATCCGGGGGCAGCCGCCGCCAAGGACCTGATCAAGGACGCGACGATCGAGACCTTCGAGCGCGACGTGCTCGAAGCTTCGATGACGGCGCCGGTAATCGTCGATTTCTGGGCGGAATGGTGCGGCCCCTGCCGCCAGCTGACGCCGATGCTGGAAAAAGCGGTCCTCGCCGCAAACGGCGCGGTGCGCCTCGTGAAAATCGACATCGACAAGAACAAGATGCTGGCGACGCAGATGCGCATCCAGTCGGTGCCGACCGTCTATGCGTTCCTGCAAGGGCGCCCGGTCGACGGGTTTCAGGGCGCGGTCCCCGAAAGCCAGATCAAAACCTTCATCCAGCGCCTCGTCACGGCGGCGGGCCAATTGGGCCCTGCGACCGGCCCTGCCGATGCGCTCGATCTCAAGGCCGTGCTCGACGCCGCCGATGAGGCGCTCGCCGCGGGCGATGCGGCCTCCGCCGCGCAAGCCTTCGCCGAGGTCGCGCAGATCGCCGAGGAAACGGGCGACGATAATTTCCTGCGCGCTCTTGCGGGCCTCGCGCGCTGCCGCCTTGCGACCGGCGACGCCGCCGGCGCGCGCGAAGCGCTGACGCTCGCCCCGCTCGCCAAGCAGAATGACCCTGTCTTCAACGCCGTTCGCGCCCAGATCGATCTCGCCGAAAAGGGCGGCGGCGACGTCGCGGCCCTGCGCCGCAAGGCGGAAGCGAACCCGAAGGATTTCGACGCGCGCTATGCGTTCGCCGAAGCGCTCGCCGCGTCAGGCGACATGGCCGGCGCCATCGACGAACTTCTCGCCATGGTGACGGAGAACCGCGCCTGGAACGAGGAAGCGGCGCGCAAGAAACTGCTGCAGATCTTTGAAGCGCTCGGACCGAAACATCCCGACACGCTGTCGGGGCGGCGGCGCCTCTCCTCGGCGCTGTTCGCATGACCGCCGGCGCGCGCGCAAATCCGCGCCGCAATCCGCGGGAATTGCCTGCGGTGATCCCGGTTTTTCCGCTGACCGGCGCCATCCTGCTGCCGAAAGGGCAATTGCCGCTCAATATATTTGAGCCGCGTTATCTGCGCATGTTCGACGACGCGCTCGGGGGCCATCGCGTCATCGGCATGATCCAGCCGCGCGAGACCGACGACGCTGAAAAACCCCCGCTCTACGATGTCGGCTGCGCCGGGCGCATCACCTCGTTTCAGGAAACCGGCGACGGGCGCTATCTCATCTCGCTGCAAGGCTTGTCGCGTTTTCGCGTCGCCGCCGAGCTTGCCGCCGCGACGCCCTACCGGCAGGTCAATGCCGATTATTCGGATTTCGCAGCAGATATGAGCGAGGACCGGTCGGGCGCCGCGGTCGATCGCGAGCGCCTCTTTGACGCCATGCGCGGCTATTTCGCGTCGGAAGGCCTGTCGACCGACTGGCAGGAAGCGGGCGCGGCCCCGACCGAGGCGCTCGTCAATTCGCTCGCCATGGGCTGTCCTTTTGCGCCGAACGAAAAACAGGCGCTCCTTGAAGCGGGCAATCTCGCCGACCGCGCCGACTGCCTCATCGCGCTGATGCGCATGAGCGGGGGCGAGGCGCCGAACGAACCGACCCTGCAATAGACCGGACAAAGCCATGCCCTTAGACGCCGCGCGCTCCTGCTCCCCTCTCCCGCTCGCGGGAGAGGGGTCGGGAGTGAGGGGGCGTGAGCAGAGACCGGTATTGGCGCCTGTTGACGCCCCCTCACCCCTTGCCCCTCTCCCGCTAAAGCGGGAGAGGGGTAGGTCATAAGCGTTCGCTTGATTGGGTATGCAAATGACAACGGAAACCGCGCGCCAAACCGACCTCGACCCGAGGCTTCTTGAAATTTTAGTCTGCCCACAGACGAAAGGCCCGCTCGTCTACCGGCGCGAGGCGATGGAGCTCCTCTCCAAAAAAGCGCGCCTCGCCTACCCGATCCGCGACGGCATCCCGATCATGCTGATCGACGAAGCGCGGGCGCTGACGGACGAGGAAGTGAACGGGCTGGGGTAGGGGCTGAATTTTAGACTAGGGAACGTCGCGTCTCTCGAATCCGGCCTACCTTGAAGCTTGACGCCATAGTAACATATATGGTACCAAACGATGATCAAGGTCGTCGAATATCTCGATGCGTCAGGGCGCAGTCCGTTCGGCGACTGGTTTGACGGGCTCGATGGTCAGGCGGCGGTCAAGGTTCGGCGCTCGGTCGCCCGCATGGAAGCGGGCAATTTTGGAGACGCCAAGCCTGTCGGCAAAGGCGTCATCGAGCGCCGCATCGATGCCGGTCCCGGATACCGGATCTATTTCGGGCGGGATGGAGACGAGCTTGTGATCCTCCTCGCGGGCGGAACCAAGAAGCGCCAGCAAACGGATATCGAAGCGGCGCAAAGACTTTGGTCGGACTACAAGGACCGCAAGAGAGGGTGAGAGCATGGCGCTGACGAAGGAATTCAAGGAAACGGTGCAGGCGCGCGCGCGGCGCGACGCCGCGTTTCGCCGCGGCCTTCTCACCGAAGCGCTCGATTGTTTCCTCGCCGGCGAATTTGATGAAGGTAAGCTTCTTCTGCGCGATTACATCAATGCGACCATCGGCTTTGAGGAGCTTGCCCGGCTCACCGACAAGACGCCGAAAAGCCTCATGCGCATGCTCAGCGCCGGCGGCAATCCGCGCGCCGACAACCTGTTCTCGATCGTGAGCAGCCTTCAGGAGACCGAAGGCGTGCGATTGACCGTCAGGATGGGTTAGCGGCCCCGGAGGCCGCGTCCCAGCGCAACCGTGACCGCCGCCGCAATTTCGCCTGCCCGCCCCCTCGCTTTCGCCATGCGGCTGAAGAGGGTAAGGCGGCCTTGATCGGCTGGAGGGTTTGATGATCGCATCGCTGTTTTCATCCGTCGCGCTTTTTTGCGCCGAGGCAAGCTTTGCGCTCGCCGCGCCGGTTGTCGCTGCGGCGCCGGCAAAGCCCGTCATCATCGCGCAGGCCGAACCGGCGGCATTGGATTTTCCAGTTTCAACGCCGGCGACGAAACTCGCTTTCGCCGATCTCTCCGACGAGGCCGTCGCAGACGCCGCGCTGAAATCCATTGAAACGATGACGACCTTGTCGGCGAAGTTTCGCCAGACGGCGCCCTCGGGCGCTGTCGCCACGGGCGACGTAAAACTTCGCCGTCCCGGTCAGGTGCGCTTTGATTATGACGACCCCTCGCCGATCACCATCGTCGGCACCGGCGGCATCGTTTATGTTGAAAACGCCGATCTTGAAACAACGGACAGCTATCCGCTCGGCAAGACGCCGCTGAAATTCCTGCTCGCGAAGACCATCGACATTGGCGACGCAGAGCTCGCCGGCGTCGAGCGTTATGAAGATGCGGTCGCCGTCACCTGGACGTCGACCGATGAAGAAACCGAAGGCGCGCTGACGCTTTATCTGTCGGCGCCCGATCTCGGCGTCAGACAATGGGCGGTGACGGATGCGCAAGGCGGCGTCACGCTCGTCGAACTGATCGATCCGAAGCTTGGGGAAAAACTCGACAACCGTCTTTTCCGCGCGCCCGACGCCGGCGGCGCCTTCATTAGAAACTAGAAAGGCGCCCCGAAACGGATCGGATTCGATCACGAACGCGTAGGTCAAGGGGTCACAGGCAAGCTTTTTTTTGAAATTCCTATTGAAAAGTCCGCGGATGCGGCGTTACAGTAACAGTGCGTGGACGACACTCTACCGGATCGGCGTTGCCCCCCCGCTAGCAGGTCCGGTCGTCGCCCCCGCCGCCGGAATATCCCCTCCCGGCGTAGGCGCAACAGCGCAGCTTGGCGCCCGGTGCTGTGTTCCAGCACCGGGCGCTTTTTTATCCGGTCCCGCCTTCTTACATAGCCACCATGGATGACGCCGATCTTGAAGACCTCGAGCGGGAATTGCCCGCGCTCTCGCGGGTGCGCCGCTTCGCCCGCACGCTCGCCGGCGTACCGTGGTTCGCCAATCTCGGCGAGCCGATGACGCCTGGCGCGCGCGCCGCGGCGCGCAGCTACGCCGAAGGCCTCGGCTTTCCCGACGCCGATGTCGCGATCCTCGTCGACTGGGAAGATGCGGCGGCGGCGGCCGAACACAATGACTGGAACAGCCCCGCCTGGGAGGCCGAAGAGCTCCTGCGCGCCGATCTGACGACGCGCGCGCTCGACGTCTTGTCGGAAGACGCGCTCAAGATCGCCATGACGATGATCGCCGAGCGCATCTCCGAACCGGCGCGCGAAGCGATGGAGCAGGCAAGCTTCATCTGGGACATCGAAGACGAGGCGCAGCAACAACTCGCCGTCGGCTCGGCGGTGCAGGCCGCCCATCAGGCGCTCCTCGTGCTGATCGCGTCGGCCGACCGGGATTTCGACGCCAACGATCATCCGTTCACGGCGAAATTCCGCCTGTTCGAGTTCGGGCGCTGGCCGGTCGGCGTGACGGGAAGTTCGTTGAATGTGTTTTGAGCGGCTGGTGGTTGGTGGCAAGTGGCAAGTGGCAAGTGGTTAGTGGCTGGTGTTCAGCAAAAAGTTATATTATAACAAGACAAAAAACAAATTCAACATTCCCCCAAAC
>CAZHUI010000013.1:2348-19811 GCA_964535605.1 uncultured Caulobacterales bacterium | reverse complement strand
TGCAATTTTGTTGTTGGTGGTTGTTATTATTAACGTGCTCTTATCATTACCAAATAACCACTTGCCACTTGCCCCTAACCGCCGACCACCGCCTGCGCGATCAGATAGACGCCAAAGAACGTCAATATCATCGTGAAGCCCTTGCGGAAGCGCTCTTCAGGCATTGCGTGCAGGGCCTTCGTGCCGATCGTCGTGCCCGCAAATCCGGCAATGACGATCGCGACGATCAGGATCGCCCAATCGGCGTAAGCGAAACCGACAAAGCCGAAGGCGACGGCTTTCAACAGATGCTGCGCGCTCATGGCTGCAGCGTGGGTCGCGGTGGTTTTCAGCTTGTCGAGCCTGACCGCGCCGACCATCGCCGCCGCGATCGGCCCCGTCGCGCCGACGAACATGGAAAGGACCGCGCTCGCCGCGCCGGTGATCGCGTAGGTTCTGACGCCCGGTGAAAAGCCTTTCGGCTTCGGGCCCCACACGGTCAGCAGAACAAACGCCCCGATCAACGCCTGCAGCGCGCGCTCCGGTATTTCAACGAAGAGACGCGCGCCGATCACGGCGCCGATGAGCGATCCGAGCGCGAACCACAGCGCGATTTCCCAGACGACCGAGGCGCGCTGGAGATAGAAGCGCCCGGCATTGGAGCCGAGCTGGGCGAGGCCATGCACCGGAATGACGGCCGCCGGCGGGAAAAGGGCGCCCATGACGCCAAGGAGCGCCAACCCCCCGCCAAGCCCGAACGCCGCGGTCAAAGCCGAGGTGAAGAAACTCGCGGCGATAACGAGCAAGGCGGCGAGCGGACCGACGCCGTCGGGAAGCATTGCGGAAAGATCGGGCATCGCGCGGACGGATCGCGCGATTGGCCCGCGCGTGCAACCGGGTTCTCGCCGGCGCCGTCAGTCGCTATGGTCGCGCGCTTTCAATGAGCGGCCTGTGCATGAAAATCGCCACCTGGAACATCAACTCCGTGCGCCTTCGCCTCGATCAGGTGACGCGCTTCCTAGACGAGGAAGCGCCCGATGTTCTGTGCCTGCAGGAAATCAAATGCCGGAACGACCAGTTCCCGGCCAAAGCCTTCACAGCGGCGGGCTATGCGCATCAGGCGGTCTCCGGGCAGGCCGGCTATCACGGCGTCGCCATCCTGTCGAAGACGCCGCTGAAGGAAATCGAGGCCGAGCGCTTCTGCGACAAGGACGACGCGCGCCATATCGCGGCGACCGCTCTCGGCGTTCGCGTCCATAATTTCTACATCCCGGCGGGCGGGGATATTCCGGACCCGGACGAAAACGACAAATTCGCCCACAAGCTTCAGTTTCTGAAAGACCTCGAGTTCCGCTTCGGCGGGCGCGGAAAATCCAAAAAGAAGGAAGTGCTGGTCGGCGATCTCAACGTCGCCCCGCGCGAGCATGACGTCTGGTCGCACAAGCAGCTCCTCGGCGTCGTCTCGCACACGCCGGTCGAGGTCGATCTTCTCGACAAGGCGGTCACGGCGGGCGGCTGGACCGATGTCGCGCGCGCGCTCATTCCGGAGCCGGAAAAGCTATACACATGGTGGTCCTATCGCGCGGTCGACTGGCGGGCCTCCAATCGCGGGCGCCGGCTCGACCATATCTGGGTCAGCCCGGCGCTTGAAAAGGCGGCGCTTTCCGGCGGCGCTGGCGCCTATCGCATCCACGACCGCTGCCGCGGCTGGGAGCGCCCTTCTGACCATGTTCCGGTGACGCTTACCCTGCTGGTTTGATCGCAAGAGAGCCGCATTTTCTGCGCCCGCAACAATCTTGTCACAATACATCGCTACGTCCCCCCGATGCGGTCTAACGCGGCCCTGCGGCTCGTCGCTCAATCCGCCCCGAAACCGGCGGCGGCGCTGCGCGTCGCGCTTTTTTCGGGCAATTACAATTATGTCGTCGACGGCCCGGTGAAGGCGCTGAACCGGCTTGTCGGCCATATCGAGCGGCGCGGCGACCGCGCGCTCGTCTTTGCGCCGACGGCGAAGACCCCGGCGTTCCGGCATTCGGGCGAGCTGGTCTCGATCCCGTCGGTCGCGCTGCCGGGTTCGCGCAGCGAATATCGCCTCGGCCTCGGCCTGCCGCGCGCGGCGCGCCGGCGGCTCGACGCCTTCCGCCCGACTATCTTGCATGTCGCCGCGCCTGACTGGCTGGGGCTCGCGGCGCTCAATTACGCGCGCGCGAACGGCATACCGGCGGTCGCCTCGTTTCACACGCGCTTTGACACCTATCCGCGCTATTACGGCGTGCCGTCGCTGGAACGGCATGTGACGCACTATTTGCGCTATTTTTACGCGCGCTGCGCGCGCGTCTATGCGCCGTCGGCGTCGATGGTCGATGAGCTGAAGCGCGACGGCATCGGCCGCGACATTCGCCTGTGGGCGCGCGGCGTCGATCACGCGCTTTTCAATCCCAGACGGCGCGATCCCGCCTTCCGGCGCGGCCTCGGCTTCGCCGATGACGATGTCGTCGTCGCCTTTGTCGGCCGCCTCGTCCTCGAGAAGGGGATTGATGTTTTCGCCGCCGCGATAAACGCCGCGAACGCCCGCAACGCGAAAATCCGCGCCCTGATTGTCGGCGACGGTCCGGCGCGCGACCATTTCGCCGCCGCGCTCCCCGGCGCCGTCTTCGCCGGCTATCAGGAGGGCGAGGCGCTGGCGCGCGCTTACGCGAGCGCTGACATCTTCTTGAACCCGAGCGTGACGGAGACATTCGGCAATGTGACGCTTGAGGCGATGGCCTCCGCCCTGCCGGCGGTCGCGGCGGCCGCTTCGGGCAGCCGCTCGCTGATCGCGCATGGCGAGACGGGCTTTCTGGTCGATGACGCGCAATCCGCGCGCCTCTTTGCCGACGCGCTGACGACGCTCGCGGAAAACAGCGCGCTGCGTGCGCGCATGGGCTCGGCTGCGCTGCGCACGGCGCGCGCTTTCGACTGGGATGCGATCCTCGACGGCCTCATCGCCGACTACCGCGACGTAATGATCGGCAGCCAAGCGTGACCGTCCGTCTGCAAACTTTTTGACACGGCTGTCACAATTCCAGCCTAACGGACCTACGCTTCGTCCCCGGGTCCCAGAATGCGCATCGCCGACGTCTCCGAGTTCTTCAGCGATTTCGGCGGCGGCGTCAGGACCTATGTCCACCAGAAACTTGAAGCCTCGGCGAAAGCGGGCGTCGACACCGTCATCATCGCGCCCGGACCCGCGGACCGGCGCGAAAAGCGCCTCGGCGGCGAGATCATCTGGGTCCGCTCGCCTGTGCTGCCGTTCGATCACCGCTATCATCTCTTCGCGCGCAAGAAGCCGGTGCACGATCTTCTCGACGAAATCGCGCCGGACGTGATCGAAGGCTCGTCGACCTGGCGCGGCGCATGGATTGCGCGCAGCTGGGCGGGACACGCGGCGCGCGCCCTGTTCCTGCATCAAGACCCGGTCGCGGTTTATCCGCAGTCCTTCCTCAGCCCGGCGCTGAAAACCGAGCGCGTCGATCAGCTGTTCGCCGGTTTCTGGCGCTACATGGCGCAGCTTTCCGCCGGCTTCGACGTGACGGTCGCGCCGAGCGCCGTGTTCGCGCGCCGTCTCGAACGGCGCGGCGTCGCGCGGCCTGTCGCCTGTCCGCTCGGCGTTGATCGCACGCTCTTCGGGCCGGAGCGGCGCAGCGAAGCGCTGCGCCTCACCATGCTCGCCGAATGCGGCGTCAAGGATCCCGCCGCGCCGCTTTTCGTCGCCGTCAGCCGGCATCATCCCGAAAAGCGCCTGCCGATGATGATGCGCGCTTTTGCAGCGTTCGCGCGCGAACGCCCGGCGGGGCTTTATCTCATCGGCGACGGCCCGATGTGGCGCTCGGTAAAGGCGCAGGCGCAGCGCATCAAAGGCGTCGCGGTCGCCGGGCCCGTCACCGACCGCGATCTCATCGCGGCCAAGCTCGCGAGCGCCGATTATTTCGTTCACGGCGGCGCGGCGGAAACTTTCGGGCTTGTCGTCGCCGAAGCGCTCGCGTCGGGCGTTCCGATCGTCGCGCCCGATCAGGGCGGCGCGTCGGAATTCGTCCATCCCGCTTACGGCGAATCCTATCCGGCGGGCGAGGCTGAAGCGCTTGCGAAGGCCATGGCCCGCATCGTCGCGCGCGACCGGCGCGAGCTTGGCCTTGCTGCGCGCGCGGGTGGTCACCGTGTCGGCGCCCCGGCCGATCATTTTGCGCAGCTTTTCTCCGTCTACGGAGCGCTCGCGCAATCGTCGCGCGAACGTCTCGCGGCTTAAGGCTCATCCCTCGCTGATGCGGTTCCACGGCTGATCGCGCAGGGCCAGTTCGCCGAGCTTGCGGCGTTCGAACCGGGGGCCGAGAAAATCGTAGAAGAACCAGTCGCGGCGCGACAAGGGAACGACGTGATAGAAAAGCCTTTCGGCGAGCGTCCAGCGCACATGGCTGCGGTCGCTCCGGCGCGGCGAGGGAACGCACCAGTGATCGGCGGAATAGCCGAGCCGTCCGCCGTCCTTGACGATCCGGTGCATGATCTCGTGATCCATCAGGCAATAGGGCCAGCGCTCCGGCGCAAATCCGCCGGCGCGCGCGAGCGCGGCCGCGCGGAACGACTGACCATAGCCGCCGCCATGCGTCTGGCGCGGCGCCAGCGCCGCGATCGCCGCGCCCTTGAGGCGCAGCGCGCGCGTCGCCGCGGGATCGCCGGACGGAACGCCGAAGGCGAGGACCGCAGCGACGGACGCGTCCTTTTCAAAAAGTCTTTCGGCGCGCGCGAGATAGTCGGGCGGGTAGAACGTGTCGGCGTCGCAGGTCGCGACGAGGCCCTCGCGCAGATCGGCGAGGCCGCAGGCGAGCGCCGAGGCTTTGCCGGCGCGCTGCTCGCGTCTCACCTCGACGGGAAACGCCGGGTTCGCCGCCGCGAACGCATGGGCGATCGCCGGGGACCCGTCCGTCGACGCGTTATCGACAAGAATAACGCGATCGGGCGCGCGCGTTTGCGCGGCAAGGCTCGCAAGCGTCGCGGCGAGAAACCGCTCTTCGTTGAAAAAGGGAAGAACAACGGCGAATGGCTGGGGCATGGCGCCCGAGGTAAAGCGCAAACGCGATTCGGGAAATGAGTAAGAAAGACGCGCCCCGCGCGCGGCCTATTCCCGGCGGACCCTTCGCAACCTACAACGCGCCGCCGCATCGGGGACCGATCTTGAACGCTGACACGCTGATTGAAAAGGCGCGCGCCCTCGCGGCGCTGCCGGGCGTCCAGCGTGCGCTGCGCGCGGCGCAGGCCGCGCTTTTCATTGCGGTCGTCATCTATCTGATCGTGCAATTGTCGGAAGTCGGCTGGGGCGACGTTTTTTCCGCGCTCCCGGAATCGCCGTGGTTCTACGCGATTTTCGCCGCCCGCTATTTCCTGCAGCCGCTCTCTGAAATTCCCGCTTATGAGCTTGTCTGGAAAACCCCGCTCTGGCGCCACTGGACGGCGTTCCTGCGCAAGCGGGTCTATAACTTCGCCGTGATGGGCTATTCGGGCGAGGCGTTCTTCACCTTGTGGGCGCGCCGCACGCTGAAGCTTTCCGATCGCGACATCGTTGTCGGCGTCAAGGACAACAATCTCGTTTCCGCGCTTGTCTCGAATGCGGCGACGGCGCTGGTCGTGACCGCGCTTTTCTTCCTCGGCGATCTCGAGCGCGAGCTTGATGCGATCCCCGGCGGCGCGGCGCTGTTCGGTCTCGCCTTCATTTCGGCGGCAAGCCTTGCCGTCGCGGTCGTGATGTTTCGCCGCCAGCTGATCCAGCTGCCGCGCGGCATGACGCGCAAGATCATCGCCATCAACGCCGTCCGCATCGTCGTCATCATGCTATTGCACGCGGCGCTTTATGCGAGCGCGATCCCCGGCCCGCCGCTCTCCGCCTGGTTGATGTTCATCGCCCTCCAGCTCGTCTTGAGCCGGATACCCTTCGTGCCCAACCAGGACATCGTTTTTCTGACGGCGGCCCTCTCGCTCGCCCCTGAAATCGGGGCGCCGGAGGCGGCGATCGCCGGGATGCTGATCGCCGAGGCGGGACTGTCGCAGCTTTTCAACCTGGCGCTGTTCGCGCTGACCGCGCATCACGCGGTCCCGCGCGCGGGAAAAGGCGAAAAGCGCTGACGGCGCGCCGCTTTCGCCCTTTTCCTTTTGCAAGGGCGCAGAATTCGCTAGGAACAGTCCCGTCACCGCAACGCCGGCCCCGGCCGGTCAAGCTTCGCGTCAACCTTCGCGCCCCCGATCGCCAACCATGGGTCTTCTGGACCGCTATATCCTTCGCACGGTCTTGACCCCGCTCGCGCTCGCCCTGTGCGTCGCGGCGATGCTCCTGATGATCGAGCAGATGTTGCGGCTGTTTGACTTCGTGCTCGCCGAACAGGGGCCGGTCGACGTCGTCTGGCGGATGCTCGCGAACCTCGTTCCCCATTATCTCAGTCTCGCCTTGCCGCTCGGCGCCTTTCTCGGGGTGATGCTCGCCTTCCGGAACCTGTCGATGTCGAGCGAGCTAGACGCGATGAATTCGTCGGGCGCCTCGATCGGGCGATTGCTCCGCCCGGTCTTCGCGCTGCTCGTCGTCCTCGCCGCCTTCGACTTTCTGCTGGTCGGCTATCTGAAGCCCTATGCGCGCTATGAGTACGACAAGATCCGCTTTGACGTGACCTCGGGCGCGCTCGGCATCAAGATCCCGCAAGGTGAGTTCATCGACATCACGGACGAGGCGACGATCCGCCTCGGCAGCGTCAACGCCGCGACCCGGCAGGCGCAGGACATTTTTCTCGAACTCAAGGAAGACGACGGTCGGCGCACCATCATCACCGCGCAGTCGGGCGGCATTTCGACGACGCCGGACATTTCAAGCCTTCTCCTGCGCATGGCGAAAGGCCGTCAGCTTTTTATCGACGCGGCGGGCGAGCGCACGCAGAGCCTCGACTTTGAAAGCTTCGATCTTGAAATCGCGCTGCCGGCGATCGCAAGGTTTCGCGCGCGCGGCGGCGGGGCGGAGGCGGATGAGGCGACCTTTACGGAAATCCTGCGCCGCGTGCGGGATCCGAAGGAACGCGGCACGGCGCAATGGTTCGCGCATCGCGCCCAGCTGCACTGGTCGATCCTGCATCCGCTGACATTCCTGGTGCTGCCCATCCTCGCTGTCGCGATGGGCGTTTCCGGCCGGCGCCAGCCGTCGAACCTCAAACCCATCCTCGGCGTCGCGATCCTCATCGTCTATCATGAGACTCTGGAAGAATGGGGCCTTGTCACCGCGAGCCTCGGCCAGCTTTCGCCCTATATTTCGATGTGGGGACTGCTCGTGGTTTTTATCGGCGTCAGCGTCTGGCTTTATCGCGGCTCGATCGACCGCGCGCGCTCCGCCAAGGTGATGGCGCGCGGCGATGAAGACCCGGTCCGTCTGCCCGCGCCCGGTCCGCTCGCCGGCGCCGCGCTGAGACGGGGCGCGGCGCAATGATGGGCCTTGACGGGGCTTTCACCCGCTATGTCGGCCGGCTGTTCGTCGTCCGCTTTGTCGGGCTCCTCCTCTTTTTCGTCATCATCCTGCAGATGCTCGACCTTCTGAACCGGTCGGAGGCGATTTCGGCGGCGGCGGGCGCGGGGCCGGAATCGATCGCGCGTTACATCAGCCTCCGGGCGCCGCAGATCGCCAGCCAGTTTGCGCCGTTCGCCGCGCTCCTCGCGATCGTCGTCACGCTCTCCTCGCTCAACCTGTCGAGCGAGATCGTCGTCATGCGGGCGGCCGGCATGTCGATCCACCGCGTGCTTCGCCCGATCGGCGCGGCCTGCCTTGTCATCGCGATCGCACATTTCGTCTTTCACGAAAGCGTCGTCGTCGGGCGCACCGCCGAGCTTGAATATTGGGAGGCGAACAAGTTCGAGGTCGGCCTCAAACATGACGCCTCGACGCGCACGAACCTGAAACTCCTCCTCGACGGCGAGATCGTCGCGGCGGCGAGCGCGGCGCGCACCAATGAAGGCGTTAGGCTGTCGAATGTCACGGTCTACGAACTCGACGCCTCAGGCCTTGCGCGCGCCGTCATCGAGGCGCGCGCGGCGCTTTTCGGCGACGGCGGCTGGCGCCTTCTCGACGCGCGCACGCCGGGCCTTGAACGCGCGAGCGCGACGGTCGCGTCGATGCCGTGGGCGACGACGCTCGATCCGGAGACCCTGTTCGCGCTGTCGCTCAATCCCGATCGCGCCGGCATGGCGACGCTTGTCCGCCAGATCAGCCAGCTCAACAGCGACGGGGCCGACGCCAGCGCCGCCACAACCTCGCTCCTCAGCCGGTTATCCAAACCGATGGCGACGCTGATCATGCCGCTGCTCGGCGCGATCGCCGGCTTCGGCGTCAGCCGTCAGGGAAACCAGCTTGTCCGCGCTTCGGCCGGGGCCGTGCTCGGCTTTCTCTATTTCGTCGCCGAGAACCTGATGCTGGCGATCGGCAAGCTCGGGGCCGTGCCGCCGATGCTGGGCGCGTTCTTTCCCTTCGCCCTCTTCCTGGTCGTCGGCTTCGCGATCCTGCTGGCGATGGAGAACTAGTCCCTGTCTGTCTTGTCGGGGAACAAGCCCGGCATCCAGCGTGCGGCGAGGGTTGCGGGAAAGGCGAGGCGCAGCGGCGCGTGCTTGCTCTCGCTGAGGAGAACGCCGCGTTCCGTCAATGCCGTGTAAAGCCGCCGCGCCGTTCTCTCGCTCACGCCGAGCAGGGTCTCAACGTCGCCCTTCGGCAGTTCGCCACGATAAAGAATCGCTTCGAGAAGCTGGCCGGACTTTGGCGGCAATCGATCCGCTCTCGCTTCTTCTTCCGCCCATATCAGCATGCGTCCGCGCAACGCGTCGGGCTGCGCGAGGCGTTCCATGAAAGAAATCTGATCAAGGCAGGCGGTGAGGAAATATGCAGCGAACGCCGCGAGCGCCTCTTCGCTCAATGTCCCACGGCCGTCGAGATCGTTTCGGCGCGGTTGATCGCAAGCGGCGAGGTGGGATTTGTAAGTATCGACGCTTCGCGCGAGACCGCGCGCGACCGACCAGATCCCGCCCGTATCAAGCGTCTCGCGCAGCATCGCATAGGACATCAAGCGCGCGACGCGGCCATTGCCGTCGATGAAAGGGTGAATCCAGACAAAGCGATGATGCGCCGTCGCCGCGGCGATGATGGCGTCCAGTTTGCCGAGTTTGCGATAAGCCTCTTCAAAGCGCGTCATGAATCGCGGCGCCGCGCCGGGGCTAACCGGGACATGAGCGCCCACTTTGACGTAATGTTCGCGAAACGCGCCGGGGATCACCTTGATGCGCTCCTCGTCGCTTGCTCCTTTCGTCCACAAGAGAGTCTCAGGCAGCAGCTCGCAAAACCGCCTGTGCGTTTCGCGCAAACCCTCGCCTGTGGTCGCCCGCCCGTCGAGACCGCCTGCATCGATCCATTCTTGCGTCGCGACATGCGCTTTGGCTTCCAGCTGCAGGTCGCGCTTTCGGGGGTCATTGCTGAAATCCGCTTTCAGCGCGCGCTCAATGTCGATCGGGTGCGTGTCATGCCCTTCGATCAGGTTGCTGTAATAGCAGTTCATCGCGCGTACGAGATTTGCCAGCGCGCGCGCGACGCCCGCCGGCAGGCTTGCCCGCAGGCTGGCGGATTTCTGGGCCACATCGACGGCAAGATCGGCCAGCGCGCCTCTCTTGCCGCTGCTCTCAGAGATCAGCATGGGCTCCATGAGCGCGATGCTTTCGCCCTCATCCTTGGCCGCTATCTTGGCCGGTTCTTTTTCCGCGCGCTTCTTCGTCATAAATCGAATAATACCATGCTTTTCAGTCGATATCGAGTTAATTTACGGCCGGCGATTTGGCCTGTTTCATGGCCGGTATGTTGGCCGATCCGTTTGGCGTTTGCAGGGGTCAGGGCCGAGGCCCGGGCGTAAGGGATCGACGGCGCCGCTCGCGCAATTTTTCGCGCCCTCTTCGCAGCAAGTCCGGCCGACATTTGGGTCTGTCGGCTGCTATTTGTTGGTTGTAGAGGACGCGGATCGATGTCCGCCAGCATCCGGCAATTTGCATGACCCGCGTCCTCTCCCTCGGCTGCCGCCTCAACCTCGCTGAAGGCGAGGCGATGCGCCGTCTCGCTGACGCGGCCGGTCTGACGGACGCCGTCGTCGTCAATTCCTGCGCGGTGACGAACGAGGCGGTGCGCGAGACCCGCCAGAAAATCCGGCGTGCCCGGCGCGAAAACCCCGAGGCGCGCGTCATCGTCACCGGCTGCGCGGCGCAGATCGACGCCGAGGCTTTTGCGGCGATGCCGGAAGTCAGCGCCGTCATCGGCAATGATGAAAAACTCAAAAGCCGGACCTGGGCGCGCCTCGCGGCGGGGACGAGCCCGCGCGTCGCCGTCAACGACATCATGGAAGTGCGCGAGACGGCGGCGCATTTTATCGACGGCTATGGCGACCGCGCGCGCGCGTTTTTGCAGGTGCAGAACGGCTGCGATCACCGCTGCACCTTCTGCATCATTCCCTATGGCCGGGGCCCGTCGCGCTCTTCGCCGGTCGCGGACGTCGTCGACGGCGCGCGGCGTCTCGCGGCGGCCGGTCACAAGGAGATCGTGCTCACCGGCGTCGACATGACGTCATGGGGCGCAGACCTTCCCGGAACGCCGCGGCTCGGTGATCTCGTGCGCGCCGTCCTTGACCGCGTGCCGGACCTCTATCGCCTGCGCCTTTCCTCGGTCGATTGCGCGGAGATCGACGACGCGCTCTTTGCCGCGCTCACAGAAGACCCGCGCGTCGCTCCCTATCTCCATCTGTCGCTGCAGGCGGGCGCCGATCTCGTCTTGAAGCGCATGAAGCGCCGCCACGCCCGCGCCGACGCGATCGCCCTGACGAAAGCCTTGCGCGCGCGCCGGCCCGAAATCGCGATCGGCGCCGATTTCATCGCCGGTTTTCCGACGGAAACCGACGCCCATTTCGAGGAAACGCTCGCCCTGATCGACGAGGCCGGCGTCAATTTCGTTCACGCTTTCCCGTTCTCCCCGCGCGACGGCGCGCCCGCCGCGAAAATGCCGCCCGTGCCGGGGACCGTCATCGCCGACCGCGCGCGCCGCCTTCGGGAGAAAGGCGCGGCTGCGACCGCGGCTTTTCTCGACACGCTCATCGGGCGCGAGGAGGAGGCCGTCGTCGAAAGCGGAGGGCGCGCAAGGCTCGGCAATTTCACCAGCGTCCGTTTGCGGAACGCGGACGCGCAGTCGGGCGATATCGCGACCGTCCGCCTTGTCGCGCGCGAGGGGGAAACGCTGATCGGCGAGATGGCGGGGCAAAGAAAAAGCCGCGCCGGGAGCATGTCCCAGACGCGGCTTACATAGGTGAAATCGGCAGAGCCTTAAGCCGCTTTCGCTTTCGCCTTCTTGGCGCGCTTCTTCTTCGCGGCCGGCTTCGCGGCCTTTTTCACGGCCTTTTTGGCCGTCTTCTTCGCCGCGCGCTTAGCCGGTTTCGCGGCTTTCCTTTTGGCCATCGCCATTGTCGTCTCCATGAAAAAGGCTGACTTACTTCAGCCGTCGTGAAACAAGTTGCTGAGCCGCGGATTCTGGCAAGAGAAAAATGACGAACGTGACAAATTTTCTGGGAGGCCTGTTCGGAAAAAAGCACGCTGAGGAGCGCGCCGGCGCCGGCAACGGCGCGCCGGAAATTATCCCGCCTACGGACGGTTCCGGCGCCGGGACGCCGGACAAGCCCAACTTTTTTCAGCGCCTCGCCTCGGGTCTTTCGCGCTCCTCGCAGAAGCTGTCCGACGGCGTTTCCGCGATCTTCACGAAGAAGAAGCTCGACGCCGAAACCCTGCGCGACCTCGAAGAGCTTCTGATCGCCGCCGACCTCGGCGTTTCCGGCGCGGCCCGCGCGACAGCGGCGATTTCAAAGGACCGCTTCGATCGCGAAATAACGGACAGCGAGGTGAAGGAAGCGCTCGCCGACCATCTTGCCGGCGTCCTTTCGGCGCATGAAAAGCCGCTCGCGATCGATCCTTCAAGAGCGCCGCATGTCGTCCTCGTCGTCGGGGTCAATGGCGGCGGCAAGACGACGACAATCGGCAAACTCGCCGCAAGATTTTCCAGCGAGGGCCTGCGCGTCGCGCTCGCCGCGGGCGACACTTTTCGCGCCGCCGCGGTCGAGCAGCTCAAAATCTGGGCGGACCGGACGGGCGCGTCGTTTTTCGCGAAGGAAACGGGCGCGGACGCCGCCGCGCTTGCCTTTGAGGCGCTGACGGCGGCGAAAGCGTCGGGCGCCGGGGTTCTCCTCATCGACACCGCCGGGCGGCTGCAAAACCGGAAAGAGCTGATGGACGAGCTTGCCAAGATCGTCCGCGTGATCCGCAAGATCGACGAGACCGCGCCGCATGACGTCCTTCTCGTTCTCGATGCGACCGTCGGCCAGAACGCGCTTTCGCAGGCGGACGTCTTCCGCGAGATCGCGGGCGTCACCGGCCTCGTGATGACGAAGCTCGACGGGACCGCGCGCGGCGGCGTCCTCGTCGCCCTCGCTGAGCGCCATCCGTTGCCCATTCATTTCATCGGCGTCGGCGAAGGCGTCGGCGACCTGCAGCCCTTCGAGGCGAAAAACTTCGCCCGGGCGCTCGCGGGGTCGGGGAGGTTGTAGGTTGGCGGGGGTAGGCTGTAGGGGACCGTCAGGCAGCTATCCCTCGTACCCAATGTCCGCTCCCCATCGCCTTTCCGGCCGCGCCAAGTTTCTTGTCGATTTCGGGCCGCTCGTCGTTTTCTTCGTCGCCTATTTCTTCGGCGCGCGGATCGCGCCGGCGTTCGGGCGGACGATTGCGGAAGGCGAAGAACTTTTCCTCGCGGTGCAATTGTTCCTGCCGGCCTTCGCCGTCGCTTTTGGCTACAGCGTCTGGAAGGAGCGGCGGATCGCGCCGATGCTGCTCGTTTCAGGGCTCGCGGTCGGCGTGCTCGGCGGACTGACGCTCCTCTTTCACAACAAGACGTTTTTCTACATGAAGCCGACGATCGTTTACGCGCTGTTCGCCGTGACGCTTGTCGGCGGCCTGATGAGCGGGCGCAATTTTCTGAAAACGCTGTTCGACGGCGCGCTCCATCTTCCCGACGGCGCCTGGCGGACATTGACGCAGCGTTATGCGGCGTTTTTCGCGGCGCTGGCGCTGGCCAATGAGATCGCCTGGCGGTGGCTGGCGCGCGACTGCGACCTCACCTCGATCGGCGCGGCCTGCGCGGGCGAAGCGGCCTGGGTGAATTTGAAGATCTGGGGTTTCACCGCCGTCAATCTCGTTTTCGCGCTCGCGCAGGCGCCGTTTCTTGCCAAACACGCGAAGGAGGGATTGGGCGCGGGCGATTAGACCGGCAGGCCGGTCAGGCGGCCCGAACCCTTCAAAGTCCGTCGACCGGATTTGAATAGGCCGGGAACCGGTCCACCCCTTCGACCTCTTTCCATTGGCGCAGCGCCCAGCCGACGGTCGGGAATGCGAGGTCGGCCCACGGGATTTTCTCCCACGCGAAAAGCGCAACCTCGAGGCTTTCAGGACCGGCCGCAAATTCCGGCGGGTCGAGCCGCGCCCTGAACATGATTTGCACCTGCGAGATGCGCGGCACGCTGTAAACGGCGAGCACGGCGTCGATCGTGATCCGCGCCCGCGCTTCCTCCCACGCTTCGCGCCGCGCGCCGTCCTCAACGCTTTCGCCAAGCTCAAGATAGCCCGCCGGCAATGTCCAGTAGCCGCGGCGCGGCTCAATGGCGCGGCGGCACAGGAGAATGTCGCCGCCGGAAGAGACGACCGACCCGGCGACGATTTTCGGGTTCTTGTAATCGACAAAGCCGCAATGGCCGCAGACGTCGCGCGTCCGGTCGTCGCCCGCCGGCACGGCCTTCAGGAAGCGCTGATCGAGCGTCTTGTTTTCGCGCATCGTCCGCATCCTCACAATCGGTTTCCTGACGATCCTGTCCGCGAATCGTCCGTAGGAAGCGCTTTTTTGCATTTGTGACGCCGGGCGCCGTTGAAATTCGCGGACGCGCTCACGATAATCCTTGACCGGAGGCCTGATCCAGTCAAAACGGGCCCATCCTCGCATCAGGCGGCCGCCGCGGCCGCCGGCGCGACACGACCATAATCAGCGCCCGCTTCAAATGGGCGCGCTTCCACAGGGAGACTTCACCCAATGGCCTATGATCTCAAGAAATCCCCGGGGCACCTTTTGCGCCGCGCGCAGCAATATGCGCATGACCTCCATTCGACGGCGGTCGGCGCCGACGGCCCGACGCCGCGGCAGTTCGAAGTTCTCCATGTCGTGTCGAAGAATGACGGCCTCAGCCAGACCGACCTCGTCAACGCGACCGGCATCGACCGCTCGACGCTCGCCGACATGATCGCGCGCATGCTGAAAAAAGGCCTTCTCTCGCGCTCGCGCACGAAGGAAGATGCGCGCGCCAATGCGGTCTCGATCACCGCGTCCGGCCGGCGCGCGCTCGCGGGCGCGGCTTCCGGCGTCGCCAAGGCGGACGCCGGCGCGCTGTCGATCCTCCCGAAAGCGCATCAGGCGGCCTTCATGAAGGCCCTTGTCGCCTATGCCGACGCGCTCGACTCGCTCAGCGAGACGCCGGCGAAAAAGCCCGCCAAAGCGAAAAAGAAAGCGACGCGAAAGAAGGCCAAAGGCCGCCGCTGATCGCCCGGCGGGTCCGCCGCCATCAGGATTTGGAGAGCCGCCGGGCGCGTCCGGCGGCTTTTTCGTCAGCGCCGCCCCGCTCATATCCGCCGAGCGTCAGCAGACGGTCATACATGACCAGCGCGGCGGCGACGGAAAGATTGACGCAAAAGCGCATCGGTATTTTGACGAGATGCGCGCAGCGCGCCTTCGCCGCGTCGGACAGATCGCCCTTTTCCGGACCGAGGATATAGGCGGCCTTGAGCGGATGCCGGAAGGCCGGCAGATCGATCGCATGCTCGTCAAGCTCGACGCCGACAAGGACGCAGTCCTTCGGCAGGACCATCTCGTCAATCGTCGCCCAGCGATAAAGCGGCAGGTGACCCTCGCTCTTCGACGTGTCGGACAATTCCGCCTCGCGCCGGTCGAGCGCCGAGCCGACGGTGAACGCAAAGCTTGCGCCGAAGGCGTGGCCCGTGCGCAAGACGGCGCCGAGATTCATCGCCTTTGAAATACGCTCCGAGCCGATGCCGAAATAGCCGCGCATGAAGCCGCCGCCCTGTTCTCGTTGACTTTAGAGGGGATGGTGGCAGAGGCGCCCGGCGGACTTCAACACCCTTGCGGGCGCCCGCAAATTCGATTGATCGCGGCGGTGGCGGGCGTATGAGGGCGCAGATGCGAAAGGGCGGAGGGGATGCAGGACCTGTTGGGGACTTTGGCGGCGATCCTGACGACAGCCTCGTTCCTGCCGCAGGCGATCCGCGTCATCCGCACCAATGATACGGCGGCGATTTCGCTCGCCATGTATCTGATGTTCACCGCGGGCGTCGGCTTCTGGTTCGCCTATGGCGTCGCCATCGGCAGCCTGCCGGTCATCGCGGCGAACAGCGTCACTTTTGCGCTCGCCGCCGTCATTCTCGTCCAGAAGATCCGGCATCTCCTTCGCGCCCGCGCGAAACCCGCGCCATGACGCCGCCGGATTTCGTCAAACCGCCCCACCCCTATTTTCTGTCGCATTCGGTCGGCCTCCTGCCGTCGACGGCGGAAGCGGGCCTGACGCGCGCCTTTTTCAACCCCTGGGCGGGCGGGCGCAGCGATCTCTGGCCGCTCTGGCTTGAAGCGATTGAGGCGTGGAAAAAAGCGCTGGCGCCGGTCCTCGGCGCGCGGCCCGAAGATATTTGTCCGCAGACGAATATTTCCTCCGCGCTCACGAAAATCCTGTTCTCGCTCCCGCCGCGCGCGGGGCGGAGAAAGATCGTGCTGACCGAGGATGATTTTCCAACCGCCGGCTTCGTGCTCGATCAGGGGCGCCGCCTCGGCCTTGACCCCGTTCTCCTCAAAGGCGGACCCCATCTCGCCGATCCGGACGCCTGGTCGCCCGCTTTCGCCGACGATGTGCGCCTCGTTCATGTCACGCACGTCTTTTCAAACCGCGGCGTGCGCGCGCCGGTCGCGGAAATCGTGCGGCGCGCGAAAGCGAAGGGCGCCGCCGTCATTGTCGATGTCGCGCAGTCGGCCGGCGCCCTGCCGGTCGGCGCCATGCAATGGGGTTCCGACTTCATGATCGGGACGTCGATCAAATATCTGTGCGGCGGGCCCGGCGCGGCGTTTCTCTGGGCCAATCCCGACGGCGTTAACGACTACGCGCCGGCCGATGTCGGCTGGTTCAGCCATGAGAATCCCTTCGAATTCGACATCCGCAATTTCGCGTATGCCCCGCTTGCCGCGCGCTTCTGGGGCGGCACGCCCTCGGTTGCGCCTTATGTCGTCGCGCGCGCCGGCGCGGCGGCGATCGCCGCCGCCGATCCCGCCGCCATTGACGCGCGCTCGCAGCGTCTTCTCGACCGTCTCCTCGCGCGGCTTCCGTCCGAGAGGGTCCTGTCGCATGCGAAGGGCGGCGAGCGCGGCGCGGCCGTCATCATCCGTCCGCGCGATATCGGCGCCGCGCGGTCGGCGCTGAAGGAGGAAGGCCTCGCCCATGACGAGCGCATGGGCGGGTTCCGCTTTTCCGTTCATCTTTATACGGAGGAGGCGGACATCGACCGGCTCGCCGCGCTGCTCAGCCGGTTTTGCTAGGGCTCGACCCGCCCCTCGGCCCAGTCCCAGAACAGAGCGGAAATGTCCGGCCCGCCGAAACGGCGGACTTCCTGAACGCCAGTCGGCGAGGTGACGTTGATCTCGGTCAAATAGTCGCCGATGACGTCGATGCCGACAAGGACAAGACCGCGGTCTTTCAGCGCCGGACCGATGCGGTCGCAAATTTCCTGATCGCGCTCCGACATTTCGACCGCTTCGGCGCGCCCGCCGACATGGAGGTTCGAGCGCGTTTCGCCCGCGGCCGGAACGCGGTTGATCGCGCCGACCGCCTCGCCGTCGAGCAGGATGATGCGCTTGTCGCCGGCGCGCACGGCGGGAATATATTTCTGCGCGATCGCGGGCTCGGCATAGGCCTGCATGAAAAGCTCGGTCAGCGCATTGAAATTCGCGTCATCCGCCGTCAGGCGGAAAACGCCGGCGCCGCCATTGCCGTAAAGCGGCTTCAGGATGATGTCGCCATGCTCGGCGCGGAAGGCGCGGATTTCGCCGAGATCGCGCGTGATCAGCGTCGGCGGCGTCAGGTCGGGGTACTGCGTGACGAACAGTTTTTCCGGCGCGTCGCGAATGGCGCGCGGATCGTTGACGACGAGAACGCCGGGCTGCAACCGTTCGAGCATCTGCGCGGCGGTGATATAGGCCATGTCGAACGGGGGATCCTGCCGTACAAGGACGATGTCCATGGCGTGGAGGTCGAGCCGCGCCGGCGC
>CAZHUI010000013.1:0-2248 GCA_964535605.1 uncultured Caulobacterales bacterium | reverse complement strand
CGCGCCGGCGCTGACGCGTCCGTCTTTCAGCGCGAGGCTTTGCGGCTGGTATTCCCAGATCGCGTGACCGCGACTGTGCGCTTCCAGCGCGAGGTCGAAGGTCGTGTCGGCGTTGACGTTGACCGCGCCGATCGGGTCCATCTGGATGGCGATTTTCATGGCTCGCCGATAGGCGCGGCGCGCCGCGAGATCAAGCAGCGGGCGCCCTCGCGCCGTATACGGGTCGCTAGAGCGGTCTTATGAGGACGTGACTGACGACCTTTTCGACCCCGCCTGTCGAGCGCGCGAGGTCAAGCGCCTCGTTCAGCGAGCGTTCGGTCAATGTCGCGCCGAGAAGATAGACGACGCCGCCGGAGACCGCGATCTTGAAATTCGAGCTTCTGACGCCGCCGTCGAAAACGAGCTTCGAGCGCAACGCCGTCTCGATGCGCGCGTCCTCCAGCCCTTGCCCGAAAGAGGTTTTGCCGCCGACGACGATCTCGTCGATCACCTGATCGACGCCGCCCGCCTTCCACGCATTTTCAATCAGGCGCTGCCGGCCCTCTTCCGACCGCATCGTGCCGGTGAGAAGAAGGCGCCCCTCGAAAATGGTGAGATCGACGTCGCCATAATCATGCGTGCGGTCGGCGAAGAGCACGGCCTTCAGCTCGGAATCAGCGCCGATGTCGGTGACGCTCTCATCAAGATTGCGGCTCGACGCGCAGGCCGAAGCGAGCGCAAGGACGAGGGCGACGATGAGGCGGGGGGCGGTCTGTTTCAGCATCGGAACGGTTCCTGACGTTGGCGTCCCCTTGGTGGGGTGCGTTGGGGGCAGGATCAAGGCGCAGCCGCCGCAACCCTTACTGCCCGTCCCGCCAGGCGCTCTCGGCGATCTTGACCCGCCAGCCGGCGACGGCGGCGATATCGTAGCGGATGTCGGCCCCTGCAAATTTCGGATGGCGGGCGAGCCAGCTCCGGACGGCCTGCTCCATGCGCCGGCGGTTCCTGGGGGTGACGGCGAACAGGGCGGCGTCGATCGCGGCGCGGCGCTTCACCTCGATGAAAACAAGCAGCGCGCCCTTGCGCGCGACAAGGTCGATCTCGCCCCCTGCCGCCTTGAAGCGCCGGTCAATGATCTCAAAGCCCCTGAAGCGATAGGCCCACGCGGCGAGCGTCTCGGCGCGCCGTCCGGAGCGTTCGGCGCGCGCGCGTTTGCCGGACGGGTCAGGCATCTTTCAGCGCCAGCGCGCGCGCGTACGCTTCCTTGCGCGGCATGTTGAAGGCGTCGGCGGCGGCCGCGGCCGCCTCTTTCAGCGGCTGCGTTTTCAGCGCCGCGGCGAGGAACGCGTCTATATCTTCAGGCGGCGCCGCGCTTTCCTCCGCAGGCGGATCAACGATGACGACGATCTCGCCTTTCGGCGCCGCGTCCGCATAGCGCGCGGCGAGCGCGGCAAGATCGTCCTCGACGAACTCTTCATAAATCTTCGTCAGTTCGCGCGCGACGACAGCGCGGCGCGCGCCGAACGTTTCCGCCATCGCAGCAAGGCTTGCGCCGAGCCTTTGCGGGCTCTCGTAGAAAACGAGCGTTGATCGCACGCCGGCAAGCTCGGAAAAAAAGACGCGCCGCGCCTCGGCTTTGGCGGGCGGAAATCCAGCGAACAAGAACCGGTCCGTCATCATGCCCGCCGCCGACAGCGCCGCGATGACGGCGGACGGGCCGGGCAGGGGATAGACGGCAACGCCCGCCGCGCGCGCGTCGCGGACGAGTTTCGTCCCAGGGTCGGAAATGAGCGGCGTTCCGGCGTCGGAGACGAGCACGAAGCGCGCGCCGTCCTTCAGCGCCGCGACGATCCCCGGCCGGACGCGGTCGGCATTGTGGTCGTGATAGGGGCTCATCGGCGTCGCAACGCCGTAAGCCGCGAGCAGCTTGCCCGTCTGGCGCGTGTCTTCGCACAGGATCTTGTCCGCGCCGCGAAGCGCCGCGACGACGCGGTAGGTGATATCCCCCAGATTGCCGATCGGCGTCGCCGCCACATAAAGACCGGGCTCAAGAGGTTTTTCTGCGCGCGTCATGGCGGGGAGCCTGTCGCCGGTTGAAGGAAGGCGTCAACCGGGGGGAAGTGACGAAAGGGTGGCGGAGGGAAAACGCCAGCGATTGGCACGAAGCAGATGCTTCGTTTAGCTGGCCAATATGTTCCAGAAGCACACTCTAGCCTGAGGCGCCCCCGAATCTTGGACCGCGTTGGGATGGATTTTTCGCGGTCTTGAG
>CAZHUI010000012.1:881-50713 GCA_964535605.1 uncultured Caulobacterales bacterium | reverse complement strand
GAAATGCGCCGCGTGAAGTCTATCGACCAACCCCGCTAAAAACGGGGGGATTACCGCCCCATTTGTAGGTTTGGGCCTTGGAGCAATTGGTGTTGGCGCAGGTATTGGCTGCGCAATAATCGCCAATGACGTGGCAGGCTAAAATGAGCTCATTGGAGAATGAGGTTTGCGAATTTGTTAGGAACTACCAGAAGCTCGACTCTACGGTGACCCCAGAAAGCTATTTGTCTGCGGACATCGGAGTTCACGGAACCCTCGGGCTGTACTTTATTTTGGATTTTTCTAAAAAGTTTGATACTGATTTTTCAAGTATGGAAATTACTCGCCATTTCACTTGCCGACGTCTGAATATTATTGAAATACTGCTGTTTCTTTTTCGACAACGAAAGCCGGACACGTTAATAGACTTAAAAGTAAATGATTTAATTGAGGCTGCCGCATCAAAAAAGTGGTCGGATGACATCTTGAAACGTCGCCTACATGCGGAGTCGCTGCAAACGCGCAATTCCTGAATTACGGTGGAATTACGGGGAATTACGATGACAGCGCACTTTACAGGAATTACGGTGACAGTGCACCTATTTGCCGTATCCCGCGTCGGCGGGTAGTGTCACGGGATGGTTCGCCTCGCCCGTTTTGTCGTTCCCGGCGCGCTACATCACGTCACGCAGCGCGACAACGGCCGCCAGCAAACGCTTTACAGCGACGACCCGGAGCATGCCAAAACCACTTCCTTTCCCGACGCGATTTTCGCGTGACGGAAACCCCCGGATTCCCACATAATCCGGGGCATATAGTCCGACAGCCCTTTTCCGCCACGGCGGGCCGCATTTGGCGCCAAGATCAGACCTCGATAAGCAGCAGCCTGCCGAGACGTCGCCCATCCGAACCGTCACGCCGCCGCACCGCCGTCCAGTTCCCGGTTTCACCCGCTCCGGTGCGCCAGTTCAAATTTCGGACGGCGGTTTTTGTTCGCCGGGCGATGCGGCGAAGTTCCGGCCTTCAGTTGCTTTTCGCCTGCCGGCTGGCGAGTAAAATTCGCGGTGTCTTTAGTTGTGGTGAGGTTCGGCCGCCTGCCTTCAGGCGCAGTGGCTAGGAATAGTCTATACAATTCAGAATATTAGCGCCTCCTGGCGACCGCTTTGCCTTCAAGGATTTCTTACCCGCATCCCGCCCTGATAATTTCGGGCTTTTCCCTTACAATTTCGCGCGTTCGCAATTGCGAAATCGATCTTGCGCCACAATATCGCCATGATCGAAACCGGCGCAGGCGCCGCGGAGAAGAAGCGATGATCCGATCGGCCATCCTGGCGGGCGCCCTGTTGGGGCTTCTTGCGTGCGGGCGCGGCGCGGCGCCGGCGGGCGCCGCCGGCGCGCCGCCGGTCGCGGTTCAGGCGCCCGTCCTCAAGGAAATTCAGCTCTGGGACGAATATGTCGGCCGCTTCGAGGCGGTCGATCGCGTCGAGATCCGGCCGCGCGTTTCCGGCTATCTTGAAGCCGTACACTTCTATGACGGCGACATCGTCGAGGAAGGCGAGCTTTTATTCACCATCGACCCGCGGCCGTTCAAAGCCTCGCTCGACGGCGCAAAGGCCCGCGCGGAGGCGGCGCGCACAGCGCAGCGACTCGCGGTCAACGAGCTGGCGCGCGCCAAGCGCCTCCTCGACGCGAAGGCCGGAAGCCAGGAAGAATATGACCGGCGCCTGCAGGCCAAGCAGTCCGCGGACGCCGATGTCGCCGCCGCCAACGCCGCCGTCACGTCGGCGGAACTGGAACTGGAATTCACGCAGATCAAATCGCCGATCGCGGGGCGCGCCGGGCGCGACCTTGTCAACAAGGGAAACCTCGTCACCGCGCAATCTTCTATGCTGACGACGGTCGTGTCGATCGATCCCATCCACTTCGTCTTCACGGGGAGCGAAAGCGACTATCTCAATTACTCCCGCCTTGCGCAGCGCGGCGCGCGCGCCAGCTCGCGCGACGAAGCCAATCCGGTGCGCATCAAGCTCGACGATCAGGAGGAGTACGAGATCGAAGGTCTCGTCAACTTCATCGACAATTCGCTGAGCGAAACGACGGGAACGATCGAGGCGCAGGCCGTCGTCGAGAACAAGGACGGCTTCCTGACGCCCGGCATGTTCGGGCGGCTTCGGCTTTACGGCCGCGACCCGTATGAGGCGACGCTGATCCCCGACGCCGCGGTGCAGTTCGACCAGTCGCGCCAGTTCGTCTGGGTCGTCGGTCCGGAGAACAAGGCGCAGATGCGGCCTGTCACGCTCGGCCGCGTCATCGACGGCCAGTTGCGCATCGTCGAAGCGGGGCTCGGCGCCGACGACCTTGTCATCACGTCAGGCTTTGCGATGCTGCGCCCGGACGCGCCGGTGCAGCCGATGACGCCGCCGCCGGCTGCCGGAGAGCGCAAGGAAGCCGCCGCCGATCCGCAAGCCGGCGCCGAATGAGGCGGCGATGAAACTTTCCCATTTCTTCATCGACAGGCCGATCTTCGCGTCCGTCCTGTCGATCATCATCGTGCTGGTCGGCGCGATCGCTTATTCTGCCCTGCCCGTCGCGCAATATCCCGAGATCGCGCCGCCGACGGTGCAGGTGACGGCGGCCTATCCGGGCGCCTCCGCCGAGATCGTCGCGCAGACGGTGGCGACCCCGCTTGAGCAGGAGATCAACGGCGTCGACGGCATGATCTACATGCAGTCGCAGTCGACGGCCGACGGCCGCATGACGCTGACCATCACCTTCGAACAGGGCACCGACGTCGATAACGCGCAGGTGCTCGTCCAGAACCGGGTCGCGCGCGCCGAGCCGCGCCTCCCGGAAGAAGTGCGCCGCCTCGGCATCGTCACGCAGAAATCGTCGCCCGACTTCCTGATGGTCATCCATCTTTTGTCGCCCGACAACACTTACGATCAGCTCTATATTTCGAACTACGCGACGCTGCAGATCAGGGATGAGCTGGCGCGCGTCGACGGCGTCGGCAACATCATCGTCTTCGGCGCGCGCGATTACGCAATGCGCGTCTGGATCGATCCGGAGCGCGCCGCCGCACTCGACCTGACGGCCGGCGACATCGTGCGCGCGCTGCGCGCGCAGAACGTGCAGGTCGCCTCCGGCGTTCTCAATCAGGCGCCGGCGCCGAACGCCGAGGCCTTCGAACTGTCCGTGCAGACGCGCGGGCGCCTGACCGCGCCGGAGGAGTTCGGCGACATCGTCGTCAAGTCCGACAGCGCGGGCTCCGCCCTCGTTCGCGTGCGCGACGTCGCAAGGGTCGAGCTTGGCGCGCAGGATTATTCGACCAACGCCTATCTCGACAATCAGCCGGCCGCCGCCATGGGCGTCTTTCAGCGGCCGGGATCGAACGCGCTGACGACCGCCGAGAACGTGCTGGCGACGCTGGAGGAGCTCTCCGAACGCTTCCCGCCCGGCGTCGAATATCGCGTCGTCTATAATCCGACCGAGTTCATCGCCGAGTCGGTGAAGGAGGTTTACAAGACCATTTTTGAAGCGACGCTGCTGGTCGTCATCGTCGTCTTCATATTCCTGCAGTCCTTCCGCGCCTCGATCATTCCGATCATCGCCATTCCGGTGTCGCTGATCGGCACCTTCGCGGTTATGGGCGCCTTCGGCTTTTCGCTGAACAATCTTTCCCTGTTCGGGCTCGTGCTGGCGATCGGCATCGTCGTCGATGACGCGATCGTCGTCGTCGAGAATGTCGAGCGAAATCTCCATGCGGGCCTTTCCCCGCGCGAGGCCGCGCGACGCACGATGGACGAGGTCGGCGGCGCGCTGGTCGCGATCGCGCTCGTTTTGTGCGCGGTCTTTATTCCGACCGCGTTCATCCCGGGGCTTTCCGGCGCGTTCTATCAGCAGTTCGCGCTGACGATCGCCACGGCGACCGTCATCTCCATGATCGTGTCGCTGACATTGAGCCCGGCGCTCGCCGGCATCTTGATGCGTCCGCAGCACGCCGGCGCTTCGGGTCCCCTCGCCGCGTTTTTCAGATCGTTCAACGCCGGCTTTGACAGGCTGACGGGACGCTATGCCGGCGTCGTCGGCCGCCTCGTCCGCCGGACGGGGCTTGCGCTAGCCGCTTACGCCGGCCTCCTGATTTTTGCAGGCGTTCAGTTTTCGATGACGCCGGGCGGTTTCATCCCCGATCAGGATCAGGGTTACTTCATCGGCGTCGTCAACCTGCCGCAGGGCGCCTCGCTAGAGCGTACGGACGAAGTCGTGCGGCGCGCCGTCGAGATCGGGCTTGAAGTCGAAGGCATCGAACACGCGGCCGCTTTCGCCGGTTTCAACGGCGCGACCTTCACCAACGCCTCGAATTCCGGCGCGGTCTTTTTCACGATGGCGGAATTCGGCCATCGCCCGAATTACCGGCAGGTGCAGCAGGCGTTGCAGGGCGCCCTGGCGCAGAACATCGATGAAGCGTTCGTGCTCATCATCGCGCCGCCCTCGGTGCGCGGCATCGGCACCGGCGCCGGCTTCAAAATGATGGTGCAGGACCGCGGCGGCGTCGGGCTTCCGGCGCTGCAGCAGGCGACTTTCCAGCTGATGCTGGCGGCCAACCAGGATCCCCAGCTGAGGAACGTCTTCTCCTTCTTCGAAGTGTCGACGCCGCAGGTCTATCTCGATATCGACCGCGAGAAGGCCGAATTGATGGGCCTGTCGTCGTCGAGCGTCTTCGAAGCGCTCGAGACCTATCTTGGTTCGGCCTTCATCAACGACTTCAACTATCTCGGCCGGACCTTCCGCGTGACAGCGCAGGCGGACGCGACCTATCGGCGCGACGTTGATGACATCTCGCTCTATTATGCGCGCAACGATCGCGGCGAGATGGCGCCGGTCGAAGCGGTCGCGCGCGCGCGCCTGACGGCCGGATCGAGCCGCGTGCCGCGTTACAATCTTTACCCGGCGGCGGAATTGCAGGGCGAAGCCGCGCCTGGCGTTTCCTCCGCGCAGGCGATCGCGCGCATGGAGGCGCTCGCCGCGCAAGTGCTCCCGCAGGGCGTCTCGTTCGAGTGGACGGAGCTTGCTTATCAGCAGCAGCGCGCCGGAAATACGGCTGGGCTCGTTTTCGCGCTCGCCGTCCTGTTTGTTTTTCTGGTGCTCGCCGCGCAGTTTGAAAGCATCACCTTGCCGATCGCGGTCATCCTCATCGTGCCGATGACGCTGCTGTCGGCGATCACCGGCGTCAACATCGCCGGCCAGTCGAACAATATCCTGACGCAGATCGGTTTCGTCGTGCTGATCGGCCTCGCCGCCAAAAACGCCATTCTGATCGTCGAATTCGCCAAGCAGCAGGAAGACGCGGGCAAGTCCCTCGTCGACGCCGCCGTCGAAGCCGCGCGCCTGCGCCTTCGCCCGATCCTGATGACGTCGTTCGCCTTCATTCTCGGCGTGGTGCCGCTCGTCATCGCGTCGGGCGCTGGCGCGGAAATGCGCAATGCGCTCGGCGTCGCCGTTTTCTCCGGCATGCTCGGCGTCACCTTTTTCGGCCTCCTCCTGACGCCGGTGTTTTTCGTGCTGGTCAGAAGCCTTGCGCGCGGGCGGGGAAAGAAGACGGGCGAAAGCGCGTCCGCGCCGGCGGAGTGACAGCGATGACCCAAACCCTCAGATCGCCGCTATCGCTTCTCTCAGTCCTGATGCTCGCCGGCTGCACCGTCATCGGACCCGACTATGACGCGCCGGACCGCGCGGCGCTTGGCGGCGGCGCGTTTGTCAACGCCGAAGGCTATGAGACGGCGGAGCCGCTCACGGCCTGGTGGACGCTTTTCGGGGACGAGAAATTATCGGCGCTCGTCGCGACGGGCCTTCAGGAGAACCGGTCGCTCGGCGCGGCGCTGGCGAATGTCAACGCGTCGCGCGCGCAATGGGGCCTTGCGCGCCTCAATCGTCTGCCCTTCGACGAAGCGACGGCGTCTTACCTTCAGAACCGGCAGAGTTCGGTCATCACCGGCGCCAATATCGGCATCGGATCGGGCGAGCCCTTTCCAACCAATGACATTTCTGACCTCAGCATTTCCGCGTCTTGGGAGGTTGATCTGTTCGGCCGCGTCACGCGCACGATCAATCGCGCGAAAGCGGATCTCGGGCAAAGCGAAGCAATGCTCGCCGATCTGCAGGCGGTGATCGTCGCCGATATCGTCGATGCCTATGTCGATCTTCGCGGCCGTCAGGACCAGCTCGCGGTCGCGCAGCGCAATGTCGAAAATCAGTCGGCGGTCCTGAAGCTGACGGAAGCGATCCGCGACGCCGGGCGCGGCACGGATCTCGATGTCGAACTCGCCAAGGCGCAGCTGTCGAACGTGCGCGCGACGATCCCGGGTCTCGAAGCGCAGATCGCCGGCGCGACCTATGCGCTCGGCGTCCTCACCGGAAAAACGCCGCAAGAAATTACGGCTGAGGTCGCCGATGCGGCGCCCCTGCCCCAGCTCGCCGGCGAGATCGCAATTGGCGATCCTGCCTCGCTCTTGCGACGGCGCCCCGATATCGCCGCGCGCGAGCGCGCGCTCGCGGCGGCGACCGAAACGATCGGGCTCAACATCGCCGAGGCGTTTCCGCGCGTCGATCTCATCGGTCAGGGCGGCTATCAGGCGCTCGGCTTTCAGAACCAGTTTTCAGGCAACGCGCTCAATTTCTCCGCAGGCCCGTCCGTCAGCTGGTCCTTGACCAATCTGCTGCGCGCGCGCCAGCGGGTGAAGTCCGCGCGCGCGGGCGCTGAGGCCGCCTTCAACGACTATGAAGCGGCGATCCTCGCGGCGCTCGCCGAAACGGAAAGCGCCTTCGCGACACAGGCGCGCGCGCAAGAGCAGCTTGTCGAACTCGCCGAGGCCGAACGCGCGAGCGAAAACGCCGCGAAGCTCGCCCGGCTGCGCTATGAAAACGGCGCGACGGATTTTCTGAGCGTTCTCGACGCCGACCGCCGCGATATTGAAGCCGCCGACCGGCTGGCCGCCGCGCGAACCGCGACCGTCCGCTCGCAGGTCGCCGTTTTCCGTGCGCTGCGCGCAGGGCCGCGCCTGGCGGCGACGGCCGCGCCCGCCCCGTAAGCCTATTCGTTTCCGCGAAAGACCGTCACGTCGGCTGCGTCTTCGCCGCGCTCGGCGGCGAAAAGCGGCGCCGTGAGGTTCGAGACGAGCGCCTCGCCGGCATAGGCGCGCGCGGCCGCGAAATCTTCGGCGCCCCGGTCGCAATAGGGAAAGCGCGACTGCGCCGAGACATAGCCGTCGTTGAAAGCGGCGACCATCTGTTCGCGCACGTCAAAGGACGGCTCTTCAAGATCGATGAGGCGCTTCATGCGGTTGCGCCAGATGTCGGCTTCGCGGTCCGGATCGCAGGTGCGCCGGATGTGGTGCAACTCGCCAAAAATCTGCGCGAGGCTGACAAGGCCGCGCTGGCGCGCGCCATAGTCGCCTTCCTGCGCGAGCGCGGGCGCGGCGGCGATCAACACCAGGAGGACAAGCTTCTTCATCGGGCCGCGCGATATCCGGTCAATATGGCCTTGCGGTGACGGTATTGCGGAGTTTCAAGGCGCCGGCAATGGCGGTGCGCGTCAGGTCCCAGGATACGCGGGCGAGCGCCTGTTCATAAGGCGCAAACTCCGCCGCCGCAGCGTCGTCGCCCGCGACCGGCGCGCCCGACACCCATTCGGCTGCATAGTCGATCATCAGCATGTGACGGAGAAACCCTTCCCCTTCGCGGGTTTTCGGCAACGCCTCAAAGACACCGACAAGGCCGAGCAGCCGGATTTCGACGCCCGTCTCCTCGCGCACTTCCCGGATAACGGCGTCTTCCAGTCTTTCGCCTTCATGAAGGCTGCCGCCGGGGATTGACCACTGGCCGATGAAGGGCGCCTTGCCGCGTTTGATGAGCAGCACTTCGGCCCCGCGGAAAACCACCGCGCCTACGCCGACCCCGATCCCGTGTATCATCCTGTCGCGTACATCCATGCGCGGCTCTATACTCGAAGCCTGATGTGCGGACGATACCTCTTCACCTCCCCGCCCGAGGCGGCGCGCGAAGCCTTCGGCGTCGATATCCGCGCGAATTTTCCGCCGCGCTGGAACATCGCGCCAACGCAGCCGGTCGCGGTCATCCGCGTCAATGAACGGCGCGCGCGCGAATTCGCGCTGGCGCGCTGGGGGTTCATCCCCTCCTGGGCGAAGAAGGACTATTTCGACAAGGTCGGAACTAAACCGTTGATCAACGCGCGCGGCGAGACCGCCGCGGAAAAGCCGACCTTCCGGTCGGCGTTCAAGCGGCGGCGCTGCCTCATCCCCGCCGACGGCTTCTATGAATGGCGCACCGAAAAAGGCGCGCGCCAGCCCTATCTCATCCGGCCGTCGGCAGGCGCCCTGTTCGCCTTTGCGGGACTTTGGGAAACCGCGCTCGATCCCGACGGCGGCGAGATCGACACTGCGGCAATCCTGACCATCGAAGCGGGGCCGGATGTCTCGGCGCTTCATAACCGCGAACCGGTCGTCATTCCGCCGGCGAATTACGCGGTATGGCTCGAAGCCGATGAAACGGATGCTGCAACCGCGCAGGCGATGATCGCGCCCGCGCCTCAGGGCTGGTGGACCTATCACCCCGTTTCAAAGGCGGTGAATAACGCCCGCAATGAAGGCGAGGCGCTAGCGGCGGAAATCGGGCAGCGTGAGATGTTTTAAGGCCAGCAGAGCGCAGCCTGTTGCGACTGTGCTATATCCTCGCCGCTTCAAGGGAGAAACGCTTCAATGACCGACACTGTCATTTCACGGCGCAAACTGATCGGCGCGACGGCGATGGCCGGCGCCGCGATCACCGCCGCTGAAGCCGCCGGCGGCCAGCCGGTCACCGCGCGCCAGACCGAAGGGCCATTTTATCCGACCAAAGAGCAATCCGACAAGGATGCGGACCTGACCCGCGTTGCGGGCCGAGGCGGCGCCGCCAAGGGCGAAGTCGTTCTCGTTGAAGGACATGTCTTCGATGAATACGGCGCGCCGATCGCCGGCGCTGTCGTCGATATCTGGCAGGCGAATGCGGCGGGCCGTTACGCGCATGAACGCGACCCGAACCCCGCGCCGCTCGATCCTGATTTTCAAGGCTGGGCGATCCTCGCAACGGACGACGCGGGACGCTATGGCTTCAAAACCATTCGCCCCGGCGCCTATCCCGCCGAGAAAGACTGGGCGCGTCCGCCGCATATTCATTTCAAAGTGTCGCGACGCGGCTATCGTGAGATCACGACGCAGATGTATTTCGAGAACGAACCGCTGAACGACATCGACAGGCTGCTGCAGAACATTCCGGAGCCGCAGCGCTCGGCGCTGATCGCCCGCCGCGCGGACGACACGCAGCCGTTCAGGTTCAATGTCGTGCTGGCGAAGGCCTAGCCGCGGCTACGTTCACCGCGGGCGATTCCGCTATTTCGCCATCTTCAGCGGCGGCTGCGGCCGCGCGAACAGCCAGTCGCGTTCGCCTGATTCCTTCGGCCGGAACTTGTAGCCGTCGACGGAAAAGTCCTTCAGGTCCTCCGCGCGCGCCGCGCGATTGTCGATCGCCCAGCGCGCCATCAACCCGCGCGCGCGCTTGGCGAAGAATTGCAGCGAGCGGAGCTTGCCGTCCTTCTCTTCCTTGAACGACGCGGTGACGACCGGAAACTTCAAGGCGTCCGCCGCGGCGGCGGAAAAATATTCGTTGGATGCGAGATTGACGATCGCCTTGTCGTCCTGCGCGGCGACGATCTTGTTGATCGCCTTCGCAATCGTATCGCCCCAGAACGCGTAGAGGTTCTTGCCGCGCGGATTTTTGAGGTCCGAGCACATTTCGAGGCGATAGGGCTCGATCGCGTCGAGCGGCCGCAGGAGCCCATAGAGCCCTGACAGAATGCGAACATGGTCCTGCGCGAAGGCGAAATCCGCCGCGCTCATCGTCTTCGCGTCAAGGCCGAGATAGACGTCGCCGTTGAAGGCGAGCGCCGCCGGCTTTTGAGTGTTCGATTTTCCGTCGCCGCGAAATGTCTGAAAGCGCTCATGGTTGAGGCCGGCGAGCTTCGGCGAGATATCCATCAGCTTGCCGAGCTTTACTGGCGAAAGCGCGCGCGCCGCTTCGGCGAGTTCGCGCGCCTCTTTCAGAAAGTCCGGGCGCGAGGGCGCAAGACCCGGCGGCGCCGGATCGAAATTCATGTTCTTGGCGGGGGACAGAAGAATCAGCATGGCTTCGCATGGCGCGGCGGCGCCGAAAAATCAACGCCGCGGCACGACCAGATTGGGCGCCGGCACGCCGTGTTCGCGCATCTGCCGGACGAAGTCGTCATTGTCATAGGGACCGCGGACAGCGCGTCTCACGTCGCCGCGAGGCCCGTCAAAATCGCGCACGACGTAATAGAAGACCTTTTTCTCCTCAATGCCGAGCGGGCGCACGGCCGCCGCAATGAAATCCTCGTCAAAGGCGATCGCAAAGACCCGGCCCGGCACCCGCAGATCGCACGCGCCATAGCGCTGCGCATAACAGATGTGCATTTCGGCGGCGTCCGCGAAGGCGCGAAGGCGGTAGGGTCCGTCGACCGGTTCGTCGTGAAGGAAGATCGATCCGGGCGTGCATCCTGCAGCGCCGATCAGAGCGGCGGCCAACGCCATTTTTATCGTCGCTTTCATGGGTTCCCCTCCTCGTTAGACCATCTTCCCCGGATTCATGATGCCCAAAGGATCGAGCGCGGCTTTGACCGCGCGCATCATCGCGATTTCGGCAGGCTGCTTTCGCCGCGCAATGTCGGCGCGGCGTGCAAGGCCGACCCCGTGCTCCGCCGATATCGATCCCTCAAACCGGTCGATCGCGTCATAGACCGCCTGTTCAATCGCGTCTTCCCGCGCGTCAAAATCGGCGCGCGCCATGCCGGCGGGCTGCAACACGTCATAATGAATATTGCCGTCGCCCATATGGCCGAAGGCGACGATGCGCGCGCCGGGACAAACCCGTTCGACCGCCGCGTCCGCCGCGGCGAGAAACGCCGGGACCGAGGCGACGGGCGCTGAAACATCATATTTCGCCTGCCCGCCTTCGGGCTTCATCGCCTCCGACATCGAATGGCGCATGCGCCAGAAGGCTTTCGCCTGCGCCTCGTTTTCGGCGATGACGGCATCGGCGAGTTCGCCCGCCTCCAGCGCCGCCCCCAGAAGATCCTCCGCCATCGGACGAAGCACGCCCTCGCGGCCGGCGGAAAATTCGACCAGCGCATACCATGGATGCGGGTGCGGCAGGGGATCGCGCGCGCCGGGAATATTCTTGAGGACAAGGGCGAGGATCGCCCGCGACATCAGTTCGAAACTTGTGACTGCGCCGCCAGACTCGCCTTGCGCGCGCGCGAGGAGCCGAAGCGCCGCATCGGGCGAGGCGAGCCCCACAAACACGGTCAGGCGCTCGCGCGGCGCCGGGAATAGTTTCAGCGCCGCGCCGGTGATGAGGCCGAGCGTCCCTTCCCCGCCGATGAAAAGCTGTTTCAGGTCATAGCCGGTATTGTCTTTCCGGAGGCGCTTCAGGCCGTTCCAGATTTCGCCGGACGGCAGCACCGCCTCGATGCCCAGGACGAGATCGCGCGTATTGCCGTATCGGATGACGTTGACGCCGCCGGCGTTCGTCGAAATGACCCCGCCGATCTGGCAGCTTCCTTCCGACCCGATGGACAGGGGAAACAACCGGTCGATCGCCGCCGCCGCGTCTTGCGCTTCGGCGAGCGTGACGCCAGCGTCGGCGACAAGCGTATTGTCGAGCGCGGAGACATCGCGAATTCTCCGTAGGCGTCGCATCGTGACGAGGATTTCCCCGCCGGTCGCGATCTGGCCGCCGACAAGGCCGGTGTTCCCGCCTTGCGGCGTGACGGCGATGCGGCGGTCGGCGCAGGCGCGCATCAGGGCCGCGCATTCTTCGACGGTCCCCGGCGCGACCACCAGCGACGGCTCGCCCCGCCAGCGGCCGCGCCATTCGACGTTGAACGCGGTCCAGTCCGACGGTGGAATGACGCCTTTGGCGCCGACAATGGCGGCGATCGCTTCAGCGGCGTCAGCGGAAAGGGTTTGCATCGTGTCGGGCGCTCCGCCCGAAAGAGTGCGCGCGGCGGCGAAGCGAGGTCAAGCGGGGCGCCCGCCCCTTTTCATGGCTGCGGCGGGCGATGTAAAAGCGCCCGGAACCGAAGGATATTTCATGACCGCACGATCAATCTTCCTGGCGTCCGTTTGCGTTGTCGCCCTTGCTTCCTGCGCTAAAAAAGACGCCGCGCCCGCCGCAGCGCCCGGCGACAGCGAGCGGGGCGCGCAATCCGCCCCTGACATCCTTGCGCCCGCGGCGATCGATAACGCGGCGGCAGCCGCCGCGGCCGTCGCCGATTCGCGCCGCCCTGAGGCTGATCGCGCGGAGGACGAGCGGCGCAAGCCGGCTGCGGCGCTCGAGTTTTTTCAGGTCGCGCCCGGCATGACCGTTTTTGAGATCGAGGCCGGCGCCGGTTGGTATACGGAGCTGCTGTCCCATCTCGTCGGCGCGGACGGCTCGGTCGTCATGCAGAATCCGGAAGGCTTCCGCGCGTTTGTCGGCGAGCAGATCGACGCGCGCCTTGCCGGCGGACGGCTTTCGAATGTGCGTCAGTCGCTGACGAATTTCGACGCGCTCGACGCGCCCGACGCCAGCGTCGATGTCGCGACCTGGGTGCAGGGCCCCCATGAGCTTTACTACACGCCGAGCGAGGGCGTCAGCCTCGGCGATCCGGCGCGCGCCTATGCGGAGATTTTCCGTATCCTGAAACCGGGCGGCGTCTTCGCCGCGGTCGATCATTCGGCGCAGGCCGGCGCGCCGGAATCGGCCGGCAACGACCTTCACCGCGTCGATCGCGCCATTGTCGTCGCGATGGCGGAGGCCGCGGGGTTCAAGCTAGAAGCGGAGAGCGACTTCCTCGCCAATCCCGAAGACCCGCGCACCGTCACCGTTTTCGATCCCGCCATTCGCGGCAAAACGGATCAGTTCGCGCTGCGGTTCCGAAAGCCTTCCTAGCGCGCCGCTGCGCGGGCGAGGCGGTCATTGATCGCTTCGCCAAGGCCCGTCATGGGGACAGGCGCGGCGGCGATTCCGCCAAGTTTTTTCTCCGCACACAGCCCATCAAGCGCGCGCAGATGCGCGAAGAGATTGCCGGCGGCCTCGACGACATCGCCGGCGGGACTGAGATTGAGCGCATTGGCGCGCGCGGGACAGGACGCGCCGAAGGCGAGAAACGCCTCGTCTGCGTCAGGGCGCGAAACGTTGAGGCGAAGGCGCGCGCGCGGCGCGTAATGGCTCGCGAGCATGCCGGGCGCCTCGATGGCGGCGGACGGCGCGGCGAGCGGCGCCCCGGTCACGCGCTCGATCTCCTCGCGCGCAACGCCGCCCGGCCGCAACAATATTGCGCGGTCGCCGTCGATCTTCACAATCGTCGATTCAATTCCGACCGCGCAAGCGCCGCCGTCGAGAATGATGTCGACCCTGCCGCCGAGCCCGTCGCGCACATGCGCCGCCGTTGTCGGACTGACCGTTCCCGAAAGATTGGCGCTCGGCGCGGCAAGCGGGCGCGCTGCTGCGGCGAGGAGGGCGCGGGCGACGGGGTGGGCCGGCGCCCGCAGCGCGATCGTGTCGAGCCCCGCGGTGACGAGGTGGGAGAGGCCGCTGTCCGCACGGCGCGGCAGAACAAGGGTCAGCGGGCCCTGCCAGAACGCCGTCGCGAGGCGTTCTGCAAGCGTTGAAAATTCCGCGTAGCGCCGCGCCATCGCAACATCGGCGACATGGACGATCAAGGGATTGAAGGACGGCCGGCCCTTCGCGTCATAGATCCGGGCGACCGCCAGATCGTTCGTCGCGTCGGCGGCGAGGCCGTAAACGGTCTCCGTCGGCATCGCGACAAGCCCGCCCGCGCGAAGGATCGCGGCGGCGCTATCGATTTGGGACAGGTCAGGCGTCAGCACGCCGCGACAGGTAGTCCCTCCCTGCCCTGCCCGCTAGCAGGCTGGAAAGGATTGCGAGAGAACATCCCCGACGAATCCTTCTGGAGGCCAGCCGATGACCTATGCGACACCCGTCCGCGACCTTCGCTTCGCTCTCGACCATATGGCCGGCTTTCCGGCGCTCTTGCGTTCGGGCGCCTATCCCGAGCTGACGCCGGACATGGCCGAGGCGATCATCGGCGAGGCCGCCAAATTCTGCGACGGCGCCGTCGCGCCTCTGAACTGGGAGAGCGACCGCAATCCCTCGCGCCTCGAAAACGGCGTCGTCAGGACGAGCCCCGGATTTCGCGACGCCTACAAGGCTTATGTCGAAGGCGGCTGGAGCGGCCTCGCCTTCCCGGAAGCATGGGGCGGCCAAGGCCTGCCGCAAACGCTCGCCGTCGCGCTTGTCGATGCGCTCAACGGCGCCTGCATGTCCTTCGCCATCGGCACGACGCTGACGACGGGCGCGGTCAAGGCGATCCTTCATGCGGGTACGGACGACCAGAAAAAGACCTATCTGCCGAAGCTCGTTTCCGGCGCATGGACCGGAACGATGAACCTCACTGAACCTCATGCCGGATCCGATCTGTCGGAGTTGCGCACCAAGGCGGCGCCGGCGGGCGACGGAACCTATCGGATCACCGGCCAGAAGATTTTCATCACCTATGGCGACCACGACCTCAGCGACAACATCGTGCATCTCGTCCTGGCGCGCCTTCCCGACGCGCCGCCGGGCTCGGCCGGCATTTCGATGTTCATCGTGCCGAAGCATCATGTGAACGCCGACGGCTCGATTGGGGCCCGCAACGACGTCAAATGCATCAAGCTCGAAGAGAAGATGGGCCTTCACGGCTCGCCGACCTGCGTGATGGTCTATGGCGAGCGGGGCGAATGCGTCGGCACGCTGCTCGGCGAGCCGCACAAGGGCCTCAAAAACATGTTCGTGATGATGAACGCCGCGCGCCTCGATGTCGGCGTGCAGGGCGTCGGCGTTGCGGAGGCCGCGTTCCAGCGCGCGCTTCACTACGCGCAGGACCGCAAACAGGGCAAGGCCGCGGGCGTCAAGTCCGGCGGCATGGTTCCGATCTACGAGCATGCCGACGTTCGCCGCATGCTCTATTCGATGAAGGCGCTGGTCGAGGCGAGCCGCGCGATCTGCTACGCCAACGCCGTCGCCTATGACATGGCGCGCCATGCGCCCGACGAGGCGCAGCGAAAGAAAGCGAAGTCGCTAGAAGAACTGCTGACGCCGATTTCGAAAGGCTGGTCGACGGACCGCGCCAATGACGTCGCTTCGCTCGGCGTGCAGGTGCATGGCGGCATGGGCTATGTCGAGGAGACCGGCGCCGCGCAGCACATGCGCGACGCGCGCATCGCGGCGATCTATGAGGGCACCAACGGCATTCAGGCGATGGATCTTGTCGGGCGCAAATTGCAGGGCGACGGCGGCGCCGCGGCGAAGGCCTTCATCCAGGACGCGCGCGAGGTTGCGACGATCGCGAAAGCCGGCAAGCGCGAGGAACTGAAAATCATCGGCGCACGGCTGCTGGAAGCATGCGAGGCGCTGCGCGCCGCGACCGACTGGCTGCTCGACGCGGCGAAAGCCGATCAGGACGCGGTGCTCGCGGGCGCGGTTCCCTATCTCAGGCAATTCGGCAATGTCGCCGGCGGCTATTACCTCGCCAAAGGCGCCCTCGCCGCGGCGCTCGCCGCCAACGAGCCCGGCGCTGACCGCGCCTATCTCGAAGGCCGCATCGCGATCGCGCGCTTCTTCGCGGACAATTTCCTGACGGAAGCGACGGGCCTCACCGCCTCCGTGACGGCGGGAGCGGCGACGGTCGCAAGGCTGGACCCGGCGGCCCTGACGGGCTAGGCGGCTTGACAGGTTATAACGGGCGTTATAATTATAACGGGCGTTATAACTTCAAGAGGTCCGCTATGAGCGCGAAAGACAAGGGATTTTCCGAGGACGCGGCCCCATTCAGCGCGCCGAAGCGCCCGGACGTCCTGAAGGTCCGCCAGATCGGCAATTCCTTTGGCGTTGTTCTGCCTAAAGAAACGCTTGCCAAAATGCGCGTCGGCGAAGGCGATGACCTCCATCTTCTGGAAACGCCGGACGGCATCGAGCTTCGCGCTTACGATCCGGAGATCGGCCGCCAGCTGGAAGTCGCGCGCAAGATTGCACGCCGTTATCGCAATACGCTTCGCGAACTGGCGAAATAGGCGGCGGTTGCAATGGCCGACTGGACCTGGCTGCGCCGGGAAGCGCTGACGGCGATTCACGCCGAACAACTTGCAGAACATGGCGGCAGCACGGGCGTTCGCGATCAAGGGCTCCTTGATAGCGCGCTCGCGCGGCCGGAAAACCTCGCGGCCTATGGCGAGCCCGACATCTTCGATCTTGCCGCCGCTTATGCGTTCGGCATTGTGAAGAACCATCCGTTCATCGACGGCAACAAACGCGCTGGATTTATGGCGGGTGCGACATTTCTCGCGCTGAACGGCGTCGACCTCGTCGCATCGGAAATGGAAGCCGTGATGAAAGTTTTGGCGCTGGCCTCCAGCGAGTTGAGCGAAGAGGGCTTTGCAGCGTGGCTCCGCGCAAACTCCCGGCCTGCGCATTGAACCCATTGGCGAACGCCAGCATGGAACGCTGACGGCAAGACAGGCAGCGTGCGTGACGAACCGCCTTCATTGCAGCATCAATCTCCTCATCCTGTGCGTGCATGGTGAGAGTGGGCGCGCCGATCAGGGCGTACTGGACCTGTGATCGACTTCGGTCCCGCCGAATACTGGAAGCTCGCGCTTTTCTGGGCGGGCTGGCTTTATTTTCCGGCGGCGGCGTTGCTTGTCTCGATAATCGCGAAGCGGCGCGGCGCGGCGCGCGGTCTCGCCGCGCTCATCCTTTTGCCGCTGACCGTTCTCGCCTATGCGCGCTTCATTGAGCCGCGCATTCTCGTTGCGCGCGAACACGAAGTGACGCTGACCCGCTGCATGGCGGCCTCGGGTTCCGCGCGCGTCGCCGTCTTCTCCGACACGCATATTGGTCTCTTCGCCAATGCGATGCCGGTCTCGCGCATTGCGCGGCGGGTGAATGCGCTCCGTCCCGATCTTGTCATGATCGCCGGCGATTTCACCTATTGGCTGGCGCCGGAGCGTTTTGCGGACAGCTTCGAGGCGCTCGGGGACATCGAGGCGCCGGTCTACGCCGTGATGGGCAATCACGATGTCGGCCTGCCCGGCCCTGACGTCAGTTCGCCGCTGACCGAGGCGCTGAAAGGCGCGGGCGTCGTCACGCTGAGCGACGCCGTCGCGCCGGTCGAAACAAACGGCGCCGCCTTAGAAATCGCCGGCCTCAGCGATCTGTGGGCGGAGAAACAGGATTACACGCTGCTCGAAAAGCGCGGCGGCGTTCCGCGCCTCGTGCTGACGCACAATCCGCGCACCATCCAGCGGCTTTTGCCGCGCCAGTCGGTCGATCTTCTCATCGCCGGCCACACCCATGGCGGCCAGATCAATATTCCGTTTGTCACCTGCGCGCTGATGCAGTTCTCCTGCAGCCCGTCGCGCTATGGTTTTGCGGAAACGGAGCGTGGGCTGCTGTTCGTCACCTCCGGGACGGGCATGGTCGGCCTGCCGATGCGGTTCAATGTTCCGCCGGTGATCGATGTGCTGACCGTCAGATGGACCGCCTGCAAGGCCGCTGAGTAAGGCGCGTGCCATCGGCGCGGTGCGGCGCTAAGGTGTCGCAAACGGACGGAGCGCTGCATGACAACTCTCAAAAACAAAACCCTTTTCATCACCGGCGCCTCGCGCGGCATCGGGCTCGCCATCGCGCTGCGCGCCGCGAAGGACGGCGCCAACATCGCCATCGCCGCGAAGACCGCCGAGCCGCACAAGCATTTGCCGGGCACGATCTACACGGCGGCAGAGGAGATCGAGAAGGCGGGCGGCAAGGCGCTCCCTCTCCTCTGCGACATCCGCTTCGAGGATCAGGTGCAGGCCGCGGTCGCGCAGACGGCGGAGCGTTTCGGCGGCATCGACATCTGCGTCAACAACGCCTCGGCGATCTCATTGACCGGCACGGAAGCGACAGAAATGAAGCGCTGGGACCTGATGCATTCGATCAATGCGCGCGGAACCTTCCTCGTCTCGAAGACCTGCATCCCGCATCTGAAAAGGAGCGCCAACCCGCATGTGCTGATGCTCTCCCCGCCGCTCGACATGAGCCCCCGATGGTTCGGCGGCCATGTCGCCTACACGATGGCGAAATACGGCATGTCGATGGTCGTCCTTGGCATGGCGGAGGAGTTCAAGGCGGACGGGATCGCCTTCAACGCGCTGTGGCCGCGCACGGCGATCGCGACCGCAGCCGTCGAATTCGCGCTCGGCGGCGACGCGATGGTCAAGGGCTCGCGCACCGTCGACATCCTGTCGGACGCCGCGCATCTCATTTTCACCAAGCCGGCGCGGGAATTCACCGGCAGGTTCCTGATCGATGACACGCTGCTTCATGAGCACGGAGTCAGGGACTTCGCGAAATACCGCGTCGATCCTTCAAGGAAACTCTTCCCGGATTTCTTTGTCCCGGCAAGCGCGACGCCCCCGCCCGGCGTCGCCGAGACACTCGCAACGACAATGATTGGGACCTGATGAAATCAACTCCGAAGTTCGTTTGATACGCTGTCTTTGGTCACGAAGTTAATTGTAGCAGGAAGGAAAGTCCGGATGAGCGCTTTGTCGAAGAATTTCGCCTCCTTGTTCTTCACCGTGGTTCTCGCCTTCGGAATTGGCTCGACCGCAAGCGCGAAAAAAATCGACGCTTTGAAGCTGGCGGAGGTCAAGCGGGTAGGCGTTGTCTCCATGGCTGGAGATACGCTGATAGACCGCGCTGTCGGCCTGACCGTCTTCGGAAATCGCGAAGAAAGACACGATGTCGCGGCATGGAATCTTGACGCTGATTGGCAAGGTCAGCTTGTGGAAGCGTTGTCGGAAGCGGCCGCCTACGAGGTCGTTGCCATCGCGCCGGAGCAGCGATCAGGTCTATTCGGGGCGATAGAAACGGGGGATGAAGAAGCTGGCCGTCAGGCGCTCGTCTCAGCGGCGCAATTGGCCGGGGTCGACGCAATTATCGTCTTCGGCAGCCCTGAGGCGCAAGCGACTTCAGTCGGAGTTTATCCAAGTAAATACGGGATGTTAACGTCTAATCTCCCGTTCCGGAAAAGGACCTATTATTATGTTGTCGGGCGCCTGTTTCTGTTCGCGGCGGACGGAGAAGAGCTCGACACGCAGTATTTTAAAGGGACGACCCGTCAGAACATCATAAACCTGCCAAACACGGCCGCGCCTGAAGAGCTGACGAATGTGCCTTTCTCGACCTATTCTGCGGAACAGAAAGAGTTTCTTCGGTCTGCGTTGCGCGACATCCCGCGGCAGGAATGGGCCTGGGCGCTGCAAAAGCTCCTGGAGACCAAATAGCGCAACGCCGCCGCCGGGCGTCGCCGAGACGCTGGAGACGACGATGATCGGGGGCTAGACAGTTCTTATAACCCATCCTTCGTGACGCGGCCCAAGAGGGCCGCTCCTCAGTATGAAGAAATCCTTGTGAAACATCAAAAACCTTCATCCTGAGGAGCCGTAGCGAAGCGGAGGCGTCACGAAGGATGAGCGCCGGGGAACCAATAAAAGACCAGCTCTCCCTCAATGATGATGATGCGTTTCCATATTGATCCGCCCGCACTTCCCGCACTTGATAATTGCGCCGTGGGCGTCGTGGTGGGCGACGTTGACCATCAGCTTCGTTTTGCAGATGCCGCAGCGATAGGTCTCGTCGCCGCCGCCTTCGCGAAAGGGCGTGCCGGCGACATGGGTTTCAATCTTCCGGCCGGCGACGTCTTCGGCGTCGACGATCATCATTTCAAATTGCGGCATCGGGATCTCCTCGCGCTTGGCGCCGCTTCTACCATGCTTCGCGGGCCGTGCGAGCCGTAGCGCAGCCGGTCCGAACCCGGCTAGCATCGGTCGATGCCGGACATCGATCCCGTCGACGACCTCATTTGCCTGCGCGCGGAGAACGGCGCCGGGGAAGGCCCTGTGCTGCCCCCTGTCGCGCGCGCCTCGCTCTACCGGAAGGCGCGCATCGAGGATCTGCTGGCCGGTCTTGCGCGCGAGAACGAGGACTTCATCTATGCGCGCGGCGCCAATCCGACGGTCAGGGAGTTCGAGCAGTCCTTGGCGCGACTCGAGCGCGCGGAGGCGGCGAAGGCGTTCGCGTCGGGCATGGGCGCGATTTCGGCGACGCTGGTGGCGCTCCTCAAAAGCGGCGATCACATCCTGTTCGTCAATGACATTTACGGGCCGACGATCGAATTCGCTGAGCGCCTTCGCGATTTCGGTGTTTCCCATTCGCGGTGTTTTTCGCCGGACGCCGCTTCAGTAACGCAAGCGCTTCGCCCCGACACGCGCATCGTCTATCTCGAAAGCCCGGGTTCGACGCTGTTCCGCCTCGCGCCGATCGCGGCGATCGCCGATCTCGCCCACAGCGCCGGCGCGCTTCTCGTCATAGACAATACTGTCGCGACGCCGCTGCTTCAAAAGCCGCTAACCCTCGGCGCCGATCTCGTCATTCACTCCTGCTCAAAATATCTGGGCGGGCACAGCGATCTTGTCGGCGGCGCCGTCGCCGGACGAGCGAACCTCATCGAGCGCATTTTCTACAAGGGCTACATGCTCCTTGGCGCGGCGATGGCGCCCGACGTCGCGTTCCTGTTGCTCCGGGGCCTGATGACCCTGCCCGCACGCCTGCGCCAACACCACGACGACGCGCTGTTGCTTGCCGCAAGGCTTGGCGCGCATCCGCGCGTCAAGCGCGTTTTCCACCCGGCTTTTTGCCGCGACGACGCGCCGCTCTTCGCGGCGCAAATGCGGGGGCATTCGGGACTTTTCTCGGTCGAACTCGACGTCGATTCCTTCGGCGCGCTGCTCGCGCGCGTCAACAGGCTCAACCGCTTCGGCAAGGCGGTGAGCTGGGGCGGGGTCGAAAGCCTTGTCATGGTCGGCCACAAATCCGATCCGGGCGCTGCGCCGGCGCGCATTCCGCGCGGATTGATGCGCCTTTCCGTCGGCCTCGAAGGCGTCGATGCGCTCTGGGCCGATCTCGAAGGGGCGCTCGCTTGACCGAAAAGCCGCTTCCGCTGGCGCTCGCGCTGGCGCCCGTCGCGGCGCTTTTCGGCGCGATCGTCACCGGCGTTTCAACGCTGGGCTTTTCAAGCGACATCCTTCTCGCGTCGATTGTTTTCGCAGCGATGGTCGCCGGTTTTGTCGCAAAGACGCGCGGCGCCGGCTGGGACGATCTGCAGCGCGCGACCGGACGGCGCATCGCCGACGCGTTGCCGGCGATCCTCATTCTCCTCAGTATCGGCGCGCTGCTCGGATCGTGGATTTATTCAGGCACGATCCCGCTGATGGTCGCGATCGGCGTCGAACTCATCAATCCGCAATTCATGGCGCTGACCGCTTTCGTCGCGACAGCGCTGATGTCGATCATCTCCGGCACCTCCTGGGGATCGGCGGGGACGGTCGGCGTCGCCATGATGGGCGCGGCTGAGGCCATGGGCCTGCCGCTGGCGCCCGTCGCAGGCGCTGTCGTTTCCGGCGCCTATTTCGGCGACAAGCTGTCGCCGATCTCAGACATGACGAACATCGCCGCGCTTGGCGCCGGCGCGGAGCTTTACGCGCATGTCCGCTCTATGCTGGCGACCAGCATTCCGCCCGCCTTGATCGCGCTCGCAGTCTATGCGGTGCTGGGCGCGGGACCAGCGCCGCAGCCTTCGGACGCCGCCAGCGTTGTCGAAACCCGTAACGCCTTGAACGCGATCTTCACGCTCAACGCGTTGGCGGCCTTGCCGCTCGCCGTCGCTGTCGCCGGCATTGTGTTTCGGCGCCCGCCGGCCCTCGTCATTCTGGCCTCGTCGCTGCTGGCGCTGATCGTCGGCGTCATCGTGCAGGGATTTCCGGTTTCGGCGGCGGTCACGACCTTCGTGTCGGGCTTTGATGTCGAGGCGGCGAGCGCGGCTGCGCCGGGCGAGAGCCTGGAGCGCCTTCTCAATCGCGGCGGGCTCCTGTCGATGGCGCCGACGCTGCTGTTCATCATCGCGGCTTTCACGCTCGCCGCGGCGATGGAAGTCTCCGGCGCGCTTGACGCCTTGCTGCGCGCATTGTTGCGCTCAGCGCGGTCGGCGTTCGGTCTTGTTGCCGCAACGCTTGCCGCCGGCGCGGCGATGGTCGGTCTCACCAGCCATGGCGGCGTCACCGCGCTTATCGTCGGCGGGCTTTTCCGCGACGCCTATGCCGAGCGCGGGCTCGCGCCGGAAGTCCTGTCGCGCACGATCGAGGATTCCGCGACCGTGACGGAGCCCTTGATGCCATGGACCGTGTCGGCGCTGTTCATGGCGACGACGCTCGGCGTTGCGACAACGGACTATGCGCCGTGGGCGGTCTTTTGTTATCTCGGTCCCGTCTTCTCGCTGCTCCTCGCCGCCCTCTATCAGGCGACGGGGCGCGGATTGAAGAAAATCGCAACGCTCAAGCACCCGCATGACGACGCTGCTCTACGAACACGACGCCTTCGGCGATCATGAAACGCCGGCCGGACATCCGGAGCGGGCGGAGCGCTACGAGGCGGTGCGCGCGACGCTCGCGCAGGAAAAGTTTGCCGCGCTCGTCCGGCGAACGGCGCCGCGGGCAACGCGCGAGGCGATCGAGGCCGCGCACAAGGGCGCCTATATCGACGCGATCTTCGCCGCGGCGCCGGACGACGGCATGGTGCGCCTTGATCCCGATACGACGATGGGTCCCCATTCGCTTGACGCCGCCTTGCGCGCGGCAGGCGCCGGCGTCGCTGCGGTCGACGCAATCTATGCCGGCGAAGCGGCGAACGCCTTCGTCGCGGCGCGCCCGCCCGGCCACCATGCGCCCGCCGATCGCGCTATGGGATTTTGCCTCTTCAATTCGGCGGCGGTCGCCGCGCTCCACGCGCGCGCCGCGCATGGCGCCCAACGCGTCGCCGTCGTCGATTTCGACGTCCATCACGGTAACGGCACCGAGGCGATCTTCTGGAACGACGAGAACGCGTTCTACGCGTCGAGCCATGAATGGCCGCAATATCCTGGAACGGGACGCGCAAGCGATCGCGGCGCCTTCGACAATGTCGCCAACGCGCCTCTCGCGACAGGCGCTGCCGGCGACGATTTCCGGCGCGTCTGGGGCGACAAGCTGCTGCCGGCGCTTTCGGATTTCCGTCCCGACTTCCTCGTGATCTCCGCCGGGTTCGACGCCCACCGCGCAGACCCGCTTGGCGGCCTGTCGCTTTCGGAAGCGGACTTCGAGTGGCTGACGCGCGAACTTCGGGGCGTCGCCCGCGCCTGCTGCGGCGGACGCGTCGTTTCCCTCCTTGAAGGCGGCTACGACCTTGGCGCGCTCGCCCGCTCGGCCGGCGCGCATGTTGCGGTCTTGATGGACGGTTGAGAACCGAGCGATAAGGCCGCCCGAAAGGTTACCGACCTGAAATGACGGGGCGCCTCATCACCGCGCGGCACGGCCGCCCGAACCTGTCGCGCGACGTCAGGATCACCGCCGCCGACTATGGCGACTGGTGGGCACGCTATGACGCGAGCGGCCTCCACCCGGATGAACGCCCGCCGCAGAGCCTCATCGATATCGCCTCAAAAGCGACGACGGTGCTGTCATCGACCCTGCCGCGCGCCATCGAGACCGCAAGACAGGCGACGCGCGGCGGGCGCGAGGTGCCGGCAGATCCCCTCTATGTCGAGGCGCCGCTGCCGCCGCCGCCTGTGCCTTTCCTGAAATTATCGCCCGGCCAGTGGGGCGTCATCAGCCGGTTCTTCTGGGTTTTCGGCTATGCGCCGGGCGGCGTTGAAACGCACCGCGAGGCGTGGGTCCGCGTCGATCAGGCGATCGAACGGCTGACGCAACAGACGGCGAGCGGCGACGTGCTCCTCTGCGCGCATGGCTATTTCAACTGGATGCTCGACAAGCGCCTGCGATCGATGGGCTGGCGGCGCACCAGCCGCGAAGGCAGCAACAGCTTCTGGTCCTGGCGCATTTATGAGCCGCCCGGCGCGCCGGAAAACGCCGGAAGCGGCGCGCGCAGGGCCGCCGCGGCCGAATAGGCGCCAACGGCGCATGCAGGGTAGCGGCGCCCGTGCTACGGTGACCGCTCGTCACCGGTGGACAAGCCTCATGGCCTCCGAAGCGATCGCCAGCCCGCGCGCCTGCCCGATCTCGGCCCCCCTCGCCGATCTCGACCCCAGCCGGTCGGAATATTTCCAGAACGGCGCCCATCACACGATTTTCAAGCGGCTGCGCGACGAGGCGCCCGTGCATTATTCGAAGACGGGCCCGTCGGGCCCGTTCTGGTCGGTGACGAGGCACAAAGACATCATCGCCATCGACACCAATCACGCGGATTTTTCCTCGGACCGGAACATCGTCGTCGGCGATCAGCCTGACGATTTCGCGCCGACCATGTTCATCGCCAAGGATCCGCCGGTGCATGACGTCCAGCGCAAGGCCGCGCAGCCCGCGGTCGCGCCGCAGCGCCTTTCCGACCTTGAAGCGCTGATGCGCGGGCGCGTCGGCGCCGTGCTCGACGCGCTGCCGGTGGGCGAGGATTTCGACTGGGTCGACCGCGTCTCGATCGAACTGACGACGCAGATGCTGGCGACGCTGTTCGACTTTCCGTGGGAGGACCGGCGCCTCCTTCCCTACTGGTCGGACGTTTCGACCTCATCTGAGCTTGTCGGCAATTACACGATGGAGCGCGACGAACGAAAACGCATCCTCGGCGAAGAATGCCTTCCCTATTTCCAGCGCCTCTGGTCGGAGCGCGCGGCGGCTGCGCCGAAATTCGATTTCATCTCGCTGATGGCGCACGACCCCGGCACGGCGCGCATGATCGAAAACCCGATCGATTTTCTAGGCAACCTGATCCTCCTGATCGTCGGCGGCAACGACACCACGCGCAATTCCATGTCGGGCGGCGTCCATGCGCTCAATCTTTACCCGGATGAATTCCGCAAGCTGAAAGGCGATCCCTCTCTCATTCCCAACATGGTCTCCGAGATCATCCGCTGGCAAACCCCGCTCGCCCATATGCGGCGCACCGCGCTGCGCGACGTCGAGTTCCGCGGCCAGCGCATCGCCAAGGGCGACCGCGTCGTGATGTGGTACGTCTCCGGCAATCGCGACGAGCGCGTTTTTCCCGACGCCGACCGGCTCATCATTGACCGCGAGAATGCGCGCCGGCACGTCGCTTTCGGCTTCGGCATCCACCGCTGCATGGGCAACCGCGTCGCCGAGATGCAATTGCGGATCCTCTGGGAGGAAATCCTGAAGCGGTTTTCACGGGTCGAAGTCGTCGACGAGCCGCAACTTGTTCAGTCAAATTTCGTTCTCGGCTATGAGCGTCTTCCCGTCCGCCTTCACGCCTGACCGCTCTTGAAAATCCGCCCGACCCGCCGCAGGAAACGCCATGGCCAAGAAAACCGACCTTGACGGCGTCTCGTTTGAAAAGGCGCTCGCCGAACTCGAAGAGATCGTCCGGAAGCTCGAACAGGGCTCGGTGGAGCTTGAAGAATCGATCGCGCTCTATGAACGCGGCGCGGCGCTGAAGGCCCATTGCGAGGCCAAGCTGAAATCCGCGCAGGAGCGGATCGAGAAAATCGTCGTCGCCGGCGACGGCGCGCCGAGAACGGAACCGGCGAGCTTCGAATAACCGCGCCCACACCCCCCGTGTCCCCGGCGTCGCAGGGGCCGCTGAAACGCCCCGTTTCCGCCCCGAAGTGATCCCCAAAGGGGTGGTTTTCTGCACCGCAGCGCGTAAGAAGGCGGCGGCAGGGTCACGCGCCAAGGGACCTCGCCATCCATCAAGAGGGATACCCCATGGCAGTCGATACCCCGCTCCTCGATCAGGTGAAGATTCCGGCCGACCTCAGGAAGCTCAGCAAGGGCCAACTACGCCAGCTCGCCGACGAATTGCGGGCGGAAGTGATCGACGCCGTATCAGTGACCGGCGGTCACCTCGGGTCGGGCCTCGGCGTCGTCGAACTGACAGTCGCTATCCATTACGTCTTCAACACGCCGGACGACCGGCTCGTCTGGGACGTCGGCCACCAGTGTTATCCCCACAAAGTCATCACCGGGCGGCGCGACCGCATCCGGACGCTGAGGACCGGCGGCGGGCTTTCCGGGTTCACCAAGCGCTCCGAGAGCGAATACGATCCGTTCGGCGCGGCGCACGCCGCGACGTCGATTTCCGCCGCGCTCGGTTTTGCGCGCGCGCGCGATCATTTGGGCAAGGACAATCACGCGATCGCCGTCATCGGCGACGGCTCGATGTCGGCCGGCATGGCCTATGAAGGCCTCAACAACGCCGGCTCGATCGGCACGAAATTCGTCGTCATCCTCAACGACAACGATATGTCGATCGCCCCGCCAGTCGGCGCGATGAGCGCGTATCTCGCCCGCGCGTCCTCCGGCAAGGTCTATCAGAACATGCGCCGCATCTCGAAGCAGGTCTTGAAGCGCCTGCCCGCGCCGCTGTTCGAAAAACTCGCGCGCGCCGAGGAATATGGCCGCGGCATGGTGACCGGCGGCACGCTGTTCGAAGAGCTCGGCTTTTACTATGTAGGCCCGATCGACGGGCATAATCTCGATCATCTGGTGCCGATCCTTGAGAATGTCCGCGACATGCAGGACGGGCCGGTGCTCGTCCATGTCGTGACGACCAAGGGCAAGGGCTACGCGCCCGCCGAAGCCGCCGCCGACAAGGGACACGGCGTCGTCAAATTCGACGTCGTCTCCGGCAAGCAGCACAAGGCCGCGTCGAACGCGCCTTCTTATCAAAAAGTCTTTGCGCAGGCCCTCATCAAGGAAGCCGAGAAGGATCCGAGAATCGTCGGCATCACCGCGGCGATGCCGTCCGGCACCTCGCTCGACATGTTCGCGCAGGCCTTTCCCGACCGCTGCTACGATGTCGGCATCGCCGAACAGCATGCGGTGACGTTCGCGGCGGGTCTCGCCGCCGACGGCATGAAGCCCTTCTGCGCGATCTATTCGACCTTCCTGCAGCGCGCTTACGATTCAGTCGTCCATGACGTCGATCTGCAAAATCTCCCCGTGCGCTTCCCGATGGACCGCGCCGGCCTTGTCGGCGCCGACGGCGCGACGCATGCGGGCTCGTTCGACGTCGCCTATCTCGGCTGTCTGCCGAACATGGTCATCATGGCGTCGGCGGACGAGGCTGAACTCGTCCATATGACCGCGACGGCCGCCGCCTATGATCAGGGCCCGATCGCCTATCGCTATCCGCGCGGCGAAGGCGTCGGGATCGATCTGCCGCAAATCGGCAAAGTGCTGGAGATCGGCAAGGGCCGGATCATCCGTGAAGGGACGAAAGTCGCGATCCTGTCGCTCGGCACGCGCCTTGCTGAAGCCCTGAAAGCGGCGGAGACGCTGGAGACGCTCGGTCTCTCAACGACGGTCGCCGATGCGCGCTTCGCCAAGCCGCTCGATCACGACCTCATCCGCCAATTGGTGCGCCACCACGAAGTCCTCGTCACGATCGAGGAAGGATCGCGCGGCGGCTTCGGCGCGTTCGTCCTGCATTTCCTGTCGGATGACGGCCTCCTCGACGGCGGCATTAAGGTCCGCACGATGACGCTGCCCGACATCTATCAGGACCATGACAGCCCGGCGAAGATGTACGATCTGGCGCGCCTCAACGCCCCGCATATCGTCGAAACCGTAATGCGCGCGCTCGGCCGCTCGGCCGAGATCATCAAGCTCCGGGGGTAGACTCCCTGAAATTCTCAGGCCGTGATCGTGGAGGTGGGCGGGGTTGACAAGCGACGCTTGTCATACTACTATATCGGTATGACGGGCACATTTCCGTCGCGTCGATATTGGTTTGATTGAAGAGTATTTATGGAAATCAGAAACGCGGCCCACAAGGGCCTGAAGCTTCTTTTGACGAAGAATGACGACAGTAAGCTGCCCGCGGAGTACGCGTCGAAAGTGCGCTCGATCGTTTCAGCTTTGAGAGCGATGGAAGACATCGCGGAATTCATGAAGATCCCACGCGGACGGCCGCATGCCCTCAAGGGCGATCGAAAGGGCGACTATGCGATCACAGTATATGCAAATTGGCGTCTGACCTTCAGGTACGAAGCCGAAACCAACGAACTATGCGATCTCAATCTTGAGGATTATCACTAAGATCGAACGAATGGAGAAATTTATGAGGACCAAAATCAAGATGCGACCGTCGCATCCTGGGTCCTATATCAAGGAGTGGGTGCTGCCGGAGGGTATGACGGTCACGCGGGCCGCCGAGCATCTTGGCGTAGCGCGTCAGGCGCTTGATGCGCTGTTGAACGAGCGCTCGAACCTTTCGCCAGAGATGGCGATGCGAATCGAAGCGGCGTTCGGACAGCCGATGGAGACGCTAATGCGTATGCAGACCGCCTACGACGCATCGGCGGTGCAGTTGCGTCGACACGAGATACTCGTCACCGTCGTGCCATTCAGGGCGCCGAGAAAATCGACCGGGGCGCGTTCCGCCCCGAGAGCGGCGGCAGCGACCTGAATCACCGCCGCGCCAATATCCTGCCGCCCTCCGGCGCCGTCAGGATGAGCGCGCCGGTGTCGTCGATTGTGAAGGCGGACACTTTCGACAGCGTGTCGAAGAATTTCCGCTCCTGATCCATCAGGGCGGGCGCGCAGGCGCGCAGCGTCGCCGCGGCGCGGCCGATTGAAAGGCCCTCGCCGGTCAGCGTGTATTCGGCGCCATAGCTGTTGCACGAGCTCATGCCGGCGACGCGGCCCGCCTCGTCGAAGTTGAGGCTGGCGCGCGAATTGTCGATGACGCCGCCATTGTTGATGTCCTCGACGATCCATTCGCCGCCAGTCAGCAATGATTTCGGATCGCCGCCGCAGCCGGTCAGCGTCTTGCCGGCGTGATCGACGGTGACGCGCGCAGGATGCGGCATGCCGGTCGCGTCGTCGGCGCAGATGACGTTTTCCCAGGTGACCGTCAGGTCCTTGTCGGACGCGCGCCATTGGGTGACGGCGCCGTCGGCGGATTTCGCCGCCGCCGCCTCGACGCGGGTCGCGCCGTAATCCGAAACGAATTTCAGCGTATCGCCGGCGATCTCAAGCGACCAGCCAGGCTCATTGCCGCGCGCTTTCAGAACGCTCATCTTGTCCTTGCCTGCTTTCGCGCAATCGCCGAGCGTTTGCCCGCGCACCGACGCCGTGCCGCCTTCACCCTTCGACCAGAACCATGTCGACGCATCGCCTTCAGCCTCATATTTCGCGCCGGAAGCGGTTTCGACCGGCGCCAGCGCGAAATCTTCGCCATCGACGCGCATCGTCATCTTCTCATTCGCGACGCCGATCATCACCGGCTTGCCGCCGCATCGATAGTCGGTCGCGAAGGCGATCGGCTTCCACGGGGCGAGCAGGAGCGCGCCAAGCGCGATGTCGCCGGAGGACGCGCTGACCGCTTTCGACATTGACGCCCATGTCGGCGCGCCGTCGATCATGATGGCGCCCGTCACTTCCGGCGCGGCCGCGGCGGCGAGCGCGTCGCGGCTTACGGTCAACTCAAACGGGACCGGGACCTGTTTGCCGCCAAGCGCAATTTTCTGCGACGCAATCGGCGCGCCGCTTGTTCCGGCCTCGCGCAATTCGACGACCGCGACAGCGTCCGCTGGAAGCGCGATTTTCTGCCGATAGGTGAGTTCGCCTCTGATGACAGCGTCCGCCGCAATGGTCTTGTCGCCGCCGAGCGTCGCGCAGGCCGACGCCGCGACGATGATGCCGGCAAAGGCCCCCAATTTCCCAAGACTATGCATTGTGTCCTCCTTCATGAGCGCAAGCGCGCTTTCTGTCGCCGCGGCCTGAAGGACGCATACGCCGCCCCTGAACCTTGCGCCGACGGCGCGGCGATGTCGGCGCGGCTTGTGACCAATGTGCGGTGATACGATGACGATCTTGCGACCGATCATCCCGCGCCGGCCTAGGGACCGTCAGGATTGTTGCGGCGTTCGGCTTCTTCAAGCTCTCGCCGAAGTTTTTCGACGTCTTCCTTGTCCACCAGCGGATCGTCGCGGCGCGTCCAGGACGGCTCGGCGCCGGGCGGCGTCAGGTCGGGGCGGTTCGCCGCGGCAGGATCGCTCGCGAGCCCTGTATTGTTGAGATCTTCCGACTGGCCGCGCCGGAAATCCTCGATGTCGTCCTGACGCGCGCGTTCGTTGGCCGCGCGCGCGAGGTCGGTTCCGAAGCGCACATCGTCCCCGGAAAAATCGCCGTCCTGTCTCTTCTGGCGGATGATGGCTGCAGCCTTCGAGAAATCCTCACCGGAGGCGCCCGGCCGCCAGCCCGACCGGATTTCCGTGCGGCCGGCGCATTCGGCCGCCTTGTCCTCGTTCTCGAATTCCTCAGGACAGAAAATCGCCATGACGCCTGAGGAACCCGGTTTCACCGGCGTGTCGCCCGTCGGCAGATCGACGGCGGGCAGATTGAACCGGCGCCCCGAAAACACCGGCTCTTCATCGAAACTGTCATCGCCCGTTGGTCTTGCCGGGTCGGGCTGGCGCGTCTCGGCGACAGGCGCCTGTTCGCGCGTTTCAAGCTCGCCGGCGGCGCGCTCGCCCGCGCCTTGCTCCTCGTCTTCTTCCTCCTCGTCGCCGGCGTCTTCCTCCGCCCGCGCTTCACGCGCTTCAGGCTCGACGGAGACGAGCGGCTCGCTGTCCTCCGCCGGCGTCTGTTCGCCGTCGACGACGATATCGCCGGGGCGCTCTTCCTGTTCGGGGGCCGCTGCAGTCGGCGCCGGCGCGTCAGGAATGAACGGCGCATTCTCAATATCGGAAGGCCGCGTGAAATCTGGTTCCGGCGTCAGGTCGAGCGGCGGGGGTTCGGGCTCGGGTTCGTCTTCCGGCTCGGGCTCGGGCTCTGGGTCCGCCGGCGGTTCCGGCTCCGGCGCAGGCTGGGGCTCGGGCTCCGGCAGAATTTCCGGTTCCTCGATGGGTTCGGGCTCCGGTTCCGGTTCGGGCGCGACTTCCGGATCGCGGAGGTCCGGCACCGCCGCTGGCGGCAGATCGACAAAGACGACCGAAATCGAATCGGCGGGCTTGTTCGGCACGAAAATATGGACGCGGCCATAGATCGCGAGCAGCGTCAGCATCGCCGCGTTGAGCAGGACCGCGCCGGTGATCGAGGTCCGCCGGCGCCCTTGCGGTGTTTCGGCGAGCCGGGCCGCAAGGCGCGTCAGGTCGCGATCGGCTTTCGCCAGTTCCCGGCGCAGCCAGGAGGGCATTGCGCGTTCAAAGACGCCCGGCGCGCGCGGCGGAAACGGCAGGCGCCAGGCGCGCTCGAACTCGACGCCCGCGACCTCGTCCGGCGTCAGCGCGCGCGGCGCTGCGAGCGAGCCGTCCGCGCCCGGCGTTTCGTCGTCGGTCATCGTGTCTGTCGGCATTGATCCTGAGCGGCGCGACGCCTAAACGCGAGGGAATACGGGAGTTTGAAGATCGTGAAAGTCCTGCTGGTCGGCGGCGGCGGTCGCGAACATGCCCTCGGCTGGAAAATCGCGCAAAGCCCGCTCCTGACGCGGCTCTATCTAGCGCCCGGCAACCCGGGGCTCAATCGCCACGGCGAGGCTCTTTCCGTTGCAGCCGATGACATTGACGGGATTGTGGCCGCGGCGAAGAGCAAGGCGGTCGATCTCGTCGTGGTCGGCCCCGAAGGCCCTCTCGCTGCAGGCCTTGCCGACCGTCTCGACGCCGCGTCAATCCCGTGTTTCGGTCCGAGCGCGATGGCGGCGCGGCTGGAGTCGTCAAAAGCCTTCATGAAGGACATCGCCAAGGCCGCCGGCGTTCCGACCGCCGCCTTCGAACGGTTCAGGGACAGGGCGGCGGCGAAGGCCCATCTTCGCCGCATCGACCCGCCCTATGTCATCAAGGCGGACGGCCTTGCGAGCGGCAAGGGCGTCGTCATCGCCGAGACGCTCGCGGAGGCCGACGCCGCGGTCGAGGCGATCATGGGCGGCGCGCTCGGCCCCGCGGGCGCCGAGATCGTGATCGAGGCGTTTCTCGACGGCGAGGAGGCGAGTTTCTTCGTCATCGCCGACGGCGAGCGTTGCCTGCCGCTGATCGCCGCGCAGGACCACAAGCGCGCCTATGACGGCGACAAGGGGCCCAATACCGGCGGCATGGGCGCCTATGCGCCGGCGCCGATTTTCACCGAGACCGTCCGTGAACAGACGATGACGCGCATCGTCGGGCCCGTAATCGCCGAAATGGCGCGGCGCGGCGCGCCCTATCGCGGCGTCCTCTTCGCCGGCCTGATGGTGTCGCGCGAGGGGCCCCAACTTATCGAATTCAATGCCCGCTTCGGCGATCCAGAATGCCAGGCGCTGATGCGCCTGTTGAAGTCGGACCTGTTGCCCGTCCTCTACGATGCAGCGACCGGCGCGCTGAAAACCCGAGCGCTCGACTGGTCGGCCGACGCGAGCGCCGTCGTCGTCATGGCGGCGAAAGGCTATCCCGGCGCCTATCAGAAGGGGTCCGCGATCAATGGCGTCGCCGACGCGCAGCGCTGCGAGGGCGTCATGGTCTTTCACGCCGGCACGGCGGGCGATGCTGGCGCGCCGACGGCGTCGGGCGGCAGGGTGATCAACATCACGGCGACGGGAAGCACTATTCGCGCGGCGGTCGAGCGCGCCTACAAGGGCGTTTCCTGCATCGACTGGCCCGAAGGCTATTGCCGGCGCGACATCGGCTGGCGCGCGCTGAAAGCGCTGATCTAGGAGCGCCGATCATGAAATCGGTTCAACGATGGACGAAAGACGCAAAGACGCTGGTCTCCGGCGGGCGGCGCCTCGCTTACTGGACGAGCGGCGAGCGCGACGAAGACAAGCCCTGGCTCCTGCTTATTCACGGCTATCCGACATCGTCCTGGGACTGGACGTTTCTGTGGGACGACTTGCGGCGCCATTTCCGTCTTGCGGCGATGGACATGCTCGGCTTCGGCCTCTCCGACAAACCGCGCGACGTCGACTACGCGATTGCGATGCAGGCGGACTTTCAGGAAGCCCTGCTCGCCCATCTCGGCGCCGGGGCCGCGCATGTCTTCACGCATGATTACGGCAACACGGTCGGACAGGAATTGCTCGCGCGGCACAATGAGGGAGGCCTCAGCTTTGAGATCCGGTCGATAGCCTTCCTCAATGGCGGCCTTTTTCCGGAGCAGCACCGGGCGCGCCCCATCCAGAAACTCGGGCTCACCCCGCTCGGCTTTCTGCTCGGCCTGATGCTGACCGAAAGCAGATTGCGTAAAAGCTTCGATGAGATCTACGGGCCCGACACCAAAGCGCCGGACGAAGAGATCGCCGCGCATTGGGCGATGATCTCCGCGAATGGCGGCAAGCGGGTCCTGCACAAGCTCCTCTCCTATATTCCGCAGCGGCGGGCCAATCGCGAGCGCTGGGTCGGCGCCTTGATCGCCGCGCGCACGCCGCTGCGCCTCATCAATGGCGGGGCCGATCCGGTTTCAGGCGCCCATCTTTACCGCTACTACAAAGAACAGGTTCCAAACGCCGACGCCGTATTGTTTGAAACGATCGGCCATTATCCGCATACGGAAGCGCCGAAGCAGGTGCTCGCCGCCTTCCTTGAGTTCCATCGTAATCTGAAGACGGTCGCGGCATGAAAGCGTTTCTGGCGATTTTTCTGTCCGTCTTCTTCGCCGAGCTCGGCGACAAGACGCAGCTCGCGACCATGCTGTTCGCCGCGGATGGCCGCGCCTCGCGCCTCATGGTGTTTTCGGCGGCGGCGCTCGCGCTCGTCGCGGCGACAGGGCTCGCCGTCATTCTCGGCGCGGCGGCGGAACGCTGGCTCTCGTTCCTGCCGCTCAAATTGATCGCCGGCGCGGGATTTCTCATCATCGGCGGCTATCTCGTCTTCGAACATTTCGCGAAGGGGTAAGGCATGAGCGGTGCCGAATTCACCGGCGTCACGGCGACGCCGGAGCGCCTGAAATTCGACGAGGCCGCGCTTGAGCGCTTCATGCGCGCCCATGTCGACGGCTTTGAAGGCCCGCTCACCGTCGAGAAATTCAAGGGCGGCCAGTCAAACCCCACTTACCTTCTGTCGACGCCCGCGAAAAAATACGTGCTGCGGCGCAAGCCCCCCGGCAAGCTTCTCCCCTCCGCGCATGCGGTCGAGCGCGAATATCGCGTGATGTCGGCGCTGGGGCCGCTCGGCTTTCCCGCGCCCCGAACTTACGCCAATTGCGAGGACGACAGCGTCATCGGCACCGCCTTTTTCATCATGGACTTCATCGACGGACGCATCTTCTGGGATGCAAGCCTGCCCGATGTCGCGCCTACGGACCGCCGCGCCCTCTTCATGGAACTCGTCGACGTGATGGCGCAGCTCCATTCAATCGACATCGCCAAAGCCGGCCTTCAGGATTTCGGCAAGCCCGGCAATTATTTCGCGCGCCAGATTGACCGCTGGGGCAAGCAATATGTCGCCGCAAAGACCGCCGACATTCCCGCGATGGAGAAGTTGATCGCGTGGCTGCCGCAGAATATTCCTGCGAACGACGCCGTGTCGATCGTGCATGGCGATTTCCGCTTCGACAATGTCATCTTCGACAAGACCCTGCCGAAGGCGCGCGCGGTTCTCGACTGGGAACTGTCAACGCTCGGTCATCCGCTCGCCGATTTCACCTATTTCCTGATGGTCTGGCATTTCCCGCCGACGATCCGCGGCGGCCTCGCCGGCCTTGACCTTGGAAAGCTCGGCATCCCGACGCTCGACGAGGCGGCGAAACGCTATTGCGAGAAGACCGGCCGCGCTTCGCTCGCCGATTTCGACTTCTGCCTCGCCTACAACATGTTCCGCCTCGCCTCGATTGCGCAGGGCGTCTATGCGCGCGCGCTCGCCGGCAACGCGTCCTCGCCCGAAGGCGTCAAAATGGGCGACAGCGTGCCCCCGCTCGCCGCGATGGCGTGGAGCTATGCGCAGAAGGCAGGGGCAACGTAATTCTTCCGTTCATCCCGGCGAAAGCCGGGATCCAGCAAAGGTCGCAATCCTACCAAAGGTTCGTCGCGCGGGCAGTCCTGGATCCCGGCTTTCGCCGGGATGAGCGGGTTAATTTTAATCTGCCTGCTGAACTATTTTGTTGATGTGCGCTTCCACCCCTACTGGCAAGCGAAATTTCGGCGCATCATTATCCTCGACCAACGCGTTCTCAAACGGCGCGCGTACCTCGATTGCGGGCGGATGCAGGACCGGTTCAACTGCGACCAGCGTGTTGGTGCGGATCGTCACGCCCGCGGCGTTCTGCACGAAAATTCCCTGCCCCATCGACTGCTCGATGCGATTGCCCTCGATGAGAATGTCGCGCGAGGCGATCTCGGGGGTCTTGATGAAGATCCCTTGCGTCGCCCCGCCCCCGCCGCGGCGGACGACATTGCCGCGGATGATGATGCGCTGATTGGCGCGAACGGCGCCGCGCGACCAGAGCTGGACGGCGTCCGGATGCCATTTGACCGGATCGGCCGGCGTGAAATCCGAGAAGGAATTGTTTTCGATCGTGAGGTCCACGGCGCCGCGCGCCGCAACGCCGTCCGACCCGATCCGCGAAAATGTAGCGCCGCTGACCGTCACCGCGTCGCTGTCGTAAATGACGACGCCGCGAAAGACGTCGTGGATATGCGATCTCTCGATCCTGACGTCGCGGCTGTCGCGCAGAATGACGCCGCTCGCGTCGTCGCCCGCCCGATTGTTCGCCGCAGAAGCGACGCGAATCCCTGTCAGCCGGATCGCCGAGGATCGCCGGACTTCCACGGCGCGTTCGGCGAGCGGATCTGCGGCGGCGCCGTAGATCACGGTGAGACCGGCGAGCGTCAGATCCTCGGCGTCGCGCACGAAAATCGACTCGAAGACCGGCTCCGCCGCCCGGTCAGCGGCAAGGATCGTGAGGCTTCCTTTTCCGCGGCGCGGCCCGATCGCAAGATCGCCGTAATCGCCGGGCGCCAGTAGGATGCGGTCTCCAGCTTCGGCGCGCGCGAGCGCGGCCTCAAGCGTGCGCGCGTCGGCCGCAGCAAGATCGGCCGCCTCGGCCGCGCCCAACATCAGCAATGCGATGAGGAAGGCTTTTCTCATATCAACGAGGGTTGCAGGCGACAGGCGCATTTTCAAATCGAATTGCATCCAAAAGTTCACCGCGGCCTTAACCACGCCGGGTGGCGCGCTTCCCTGAATTTGCCTATGAGGGCCGCGAAAACGAGCCGTGGTCGGGGTGTCGAATGAAAATTCTGGTGACAGGCGGGGCGGGCTTTATCGGCTCGGCGGTGGTGCGCCGCGCGCTCGACAAGGGAATGAGCGTCGTCAATGTCGACAAGCTCACCTATGCGGCGAACCTCGACAATCTCGCGGGCTATGACACGCGGCCGGGCTACGCTTTCGTTCAGGGCGACATTGGCGACGGCGCCGCGATGCGCGCCGCGCTCGACGCGCACAAGCCGGATGCGATCATGCACCTCGCCGCCGAAAGCCATGTCGACCGTTCGATCGACGGGCCAGGCGCCTTCATCGAGACGAATATCGTCGGCACTTTCGCGCTGCTGCAGGAAGCGCGGCGGTACCATGACGGGCTTTCGGGGTCGGCGAAGGAGCGCTTTCGCTTCCATCATGTCTCGACCGACGAAGTCTACGGCACCCTCGGCGCGATCGGTCTTTTCACCGAGGAAACGCCATACGCGCCGAACTCGCCCTATTCGGCGTCAAAGGCGGCGTCCGATTTCCTCGCCCGCGCCTGGCGCGAGACGTTCGGCCTTCCGGTCGTCACCAGCAATTGCTCGAACAATTACGGGCCCTACCAGTTTCCGGAAAAGCTGATCCCGGTCGTAGTCATCGCCGCGCTCGAAGGCCGGCCGATTCCTGTTTACGGCAAGGGCGAGAACATTCGCGACTGGCTCTATGTCGAGGATCACGCCGAAGCGCTGCTGACCGTCCTTGAGAAGGGCCGGCTCGGCGAGACCTATAATATCGGCGGCTGGAACGAACGGCGGAACATCGATCTCGTCCAGATGATCTGCACCCTGATGGATGAGAAGAAGCCGAAGAACCACCCGCATGCCGACCTGATCGACTATGTGACCGACCGGCCGGGCCATGACCTGCGCTACGCGATCGACGCGACGAAAATCAGCCGCGAGCTCGGGTGGAAACCTTCCGTCACCGTCGAGGAAGGCATGCGCCGCACGGTCGAATGGTATCTCGCCAATCGCCCATGGTGGGAAAAATTGCGGTCGGGCGAACGGTTGGGCTTGGCGAAGACGTAGGAAGCCGGAAGGCCCTCACCCGCCGCTGTGCGGCGACCTCTCCCTTCGGGAGAGGTAAGGAAGCGGCCACATTTCTTTCACCTCTCCCGAAGGGAGAGGTCGGCCCGAAGGGCCGGGTGAGGGCCTTCGGCCAACTCCCGATAGAGCCGCGCCACATCGTCCGCCCACTGACTAATATCAAATAGCGCCGCCGCATTCGACGCGAGCAGATCCGCGCGCACTGGCGCGCCGCCCGCGACGCGATGCGCCAGCTCTGCAGCGATGCGGACGTAATCCGCTTCGGAGGCGGCGACCCATTCCGGTCGTCCGGCCGCCGACAGCAGGCTCGCCCCCATGCGGCCGCAGAAATAGCGCCCGGCGAGCGTCACGACCGGAACGCCCATATAGAGCGCATGGGCCGTCGTCGTGCCGCCATTATAGGGAAAGGGGTCGAGCGCGATGTCGATGTCCCGATAGCGCTTCATCGCCTCGCCGAAGGCTTGCGGCCCTTCGAGCCGGATGCGGGAGGCCTCAACGCCGTGCAACGCAAAGCGCCGCGCTGTCGCCGCGCGCGTTTCCGGTTCGGCGAAGGCCGCGCATTGGAGGAGCAGGATGGCGCCGTCCGCCGCTTTCAGCACCTGCGCCCACAGCGCCACAACGCCGTCATTGAGTTTCGGGAAATGATTGAGCGAGCCGAAGACGACGGGGCCGTCCTTGCGCGCGTCTGCGGCCGTCGGCATCGACGGCGGCGGGGAAAAGGCGAGAAACGCCTGCGGCAGGCGCGCGAGGCGTTCCGTATAGAGATGGTCCGCGCCCGCCGGGAACAGGATCCGGTCGCCGATCAGCCAATCGACGGCGCCATAGCCGGTCGTCGAGGGGTAGCCGATGAAACATGCCTGGACCGGCGCCGGCCTTCGCCCGAGGATCGCGAGACGGCGCCCGCTGGTGTGACCTGAAAGATCGATGAGTAGATCGAGATCGTCGGCGCGAATGAGACGGGCCGCGCCATCGTCGTCGAGCGCGTCGATCGCCTTCACCGCGACGAGCGAGCCCATGCGCGCCGCCGTGCCGTCGCGCCGCGGTCTGGCGTCATAAGCGATGCTGATGATATCGCCGCGCGCGCTGTGGCGCTCGATCAGCGGCGCAAGGAATTGCGCCACCGGATGGTCGCCGAAAAAATCCGCGGTGAGATAGCCGACGCGCAGCGTTTTTCCGGGCGCGCGCGAGCGGGGCCCCCGCGGATCGCAGCGCCAGCTTGCAGTCAGGCGCCGGTGTTCCGCGGCGACCGCCTCCGGCGCCGCCGCCGGATCATAGAGCATCGCCATCAGATAGCTCGAGGCCGCCGCGCGCCGCCCCTGCGGCGTCGCCAGCAGCCGGTCGAACACCGCGCGCGCTTCGTCAACGCGGCAAAGATTGACGAGGCAATTGGCGATCTCGACGCGGATGAGGTCAGCCTCGTCGAGCCGCGCCGCGCGCTCATAACAGGCGAGCGCCTTCCGGTAATGACCTGTCGAGCGATAGAGAAATCCGAGATTGGAGAGCGCGTCGGGATCGTTCGGCGCGAGGCGCACCGCCTCCTGCAGCAGCATCGCCGCGCCGTCGCCGTCGCCCGCCGCGAAGAGATCGGCGGCGCGGCGCATCAGCGCGTGCGGCGTCTCGCTCACCGCGCCTCGTCGCCCACCGCGATCACGCGGCGGATTTCCTCCGACCGGAAGCCGATCGCCGCCGGGCGCGTCGCGCCTTTGAGGACGGCGACGTCGAAGAGTTCCTGCACGACGCCTTCAAGCCGCAGCCAGTGGACGAGATCGCCGGTCTTCAAATCGATGACGGCGAGACCGCAGCGCGGCGCGCTTCCCGTCTTTTCCAGCGTCGCCTCGATGGCAAGGCCGGCAAAGCTCCGGTCGCCGCGCGGCAGGGACATCGTGACGATCGCAAAACCGTCGATGAAGTCGAGGCCGCGCAGGAAGCCCGGACAGAACGTGATCGGTTCGAACCTTCCGGCGTTCAGATCAAGCGCGCCAAACTCGCCCGAGCCGGCGTTGAGGAGATAGAGCCTGCCGTCATGGAAGCGCGGCGCATGCGGCATGGAAAGGCCCGCCCCGGCGATCTCGCCCGACGCAACGTCGATAACGACGCCGCCCGAGGCGCGATGATCGCGCCAGCCGTCGGCGACGTCGCTGCGGCCGACGGCCGTGACGAAAGCCGGCGCCCCGTCCCGCATCGCGAGGCCGTTGAGGTGACAGCGATCTTCCGCCGCAAGGCGCGAGACGAAAGGCGGGCGCCAGACGGGATCGAAACTCGCCGTCGCCGACGCTCGCGCGAGACAGGAGAAAAGCGTGTTGACGAAAAGCGGGCCCTTCGCATCGATCCTGATGTCGTGAATGTCGATGTCGCCGGTGACCCAGGACTGGCGCGGCGCATAAAGGCGGTCATAGCCGCCATAATCGCCGGCGGCCGGGATCGCCGAGAAGCGCCACAGCTGATAGAGCGTCGAAAGCCAGAGATCGTCGCCGTCGACGGCGAGCGCCATCGGCCGCTCCATCGTCCGTTCAAAGACGGACAGCGATCCTTCCGCATTGACGCCGATGAAAAAGATTTTCCCCGCCTGATAGGTGGTGAAGGCGAGCGATGCGCGGCGCGATTTCAGCCAGCCGGTGAAATTGCGCGAGACGGTGAGCGCGAAGGATTCGGATTTGGGATCAGTCATGCTGAAGTCTCGCACCACATCCGGTTGAACCGCCCTTCACCTCCCCCTTGCGGGGAGGTCGAAATTTGCCACGCAAATTTCGGGAGGGGGCGGTTATCTGCTGCAAGCAAATCGACATGATTCCCGCGTCTCTCCCCCTCCCGAAACCGCTACGCGGTTTCGGCCTCCCCGCAAGGGGGAGGCGAAGGGGCGCGCGTTTCCTGAAGCTAAAAATCGCAGCAATTGGCTTACGCCGGGATTAACGCCGCGCCTGCGCCCGCATCCGGTAATAGCGCGCGGCGACGATCGGCGCGGCGATAAAGGGATGGCGGCGCTCCCAGGGGCGGACGCCGACATCGACGCCGGCATGGCGCTTCACCTTCCAGGCAATGTAATCGAGACCGCCCTTGAACGTCGCCGTCGCCTTCAGGAGCCGGGCGACCGAGAGGAAGCCGCCTTGCACCGCCCGCAGGCGCCAGGCGAGCGGCGCGCCTTTGTCCCTTATCGCTCCTTCGGGCGCGGTAAAGGCGGCGAGGCGTTCCGGCCACGCGCCATAGGCGTCGATCAGTTTTTCCGCGCGCCCGCCGCCCTCGGCGCGCAGCTCGGCGCGGTAGGACGCGTTCATGCCTTTCAGCCAGACGTCGCGCCAGCCCGCGCCCGCCGGCGCAAGGCCCCGCGCGTTCCGGAGAAAGGTCTCCGCCGCGACTGCGACCGCCTCGATCATGCGCGGGCGCAGCGCGTCGGGGCAAGAAACGAGACGCATAGGCTGGGCGAAGCGCGCCCAGAAATAGGAGTGAAACGTCCGTCTGCTGACGAATTTTTCGAGCGCGTCGACGGATAGGAGCGCATACTTCGCGCGCAATCGCCCGAGCGGCGTCTCGATCTCGATATAATAGACATTCGGCGGCAGCGCCTTGGCCGCGAAGCGTTCCGCCGCGCCGTCGATGGCGCTCTCATAGTCGGCGGCGATGACGTAATAATCGAACAGGATTTCCGCCGGGTCCTCACCGGCGCTGACGCTGATGCCGGATCCGTAAAGAAAAACCGCCGCGCCCTGATAGCGCTCGGTCAGCGCCGATGCGATCAGCTTCGCCGGCTCGGGCGCCGGTTCCGACAATACGCTGGCGATGCAGTCTGAAAAGGCGCTGGCGCGGTCAGGTGAGGAAGCCGGCGTCATGCGTCGTTTCGATGCTCATTCTTTCGCCGGCCGTCACATCGAAGAGTTCGCCGTCGAACACGACGGTCCCGGCGAAATCAGCCTCGAGCGTATTGGTGCGCCAGCTCTCATAGCCCGCATCGCGGAACCATGGCGAGGATTTCCCGCGCAGCGCGGTCGGCGCGGCGGCGAGCATCCGGTCCGCCGGAAAGCCGATGGTCGTCACGGCAAGGCCGCCCTCGCCTTCGCCCCAGAACGGATAAACGCCGAGCACGAGCGTTTTAAGCGTGGTCATCAGCGCCAGCGTCAGCGGCTGCGGCCCAGCGAAGGGCGCGTTCTCCGACTCGATATCGGCGACGAGCGGAGGCGTCGTCTCCTTTTCGCCGAAGGCCGCGTTCAAGATCGCGCCGCCGATCGTCAATCCCATCGCCAGCGAACGTTTGGCGCCCTTGGCCTGAATTTCGCTGCGGCTGAATTTGACGGCGGTGTAAAACGCGCCGGCGCCGAGAAAGAATCCATAGACCGGCTCGCGGTCGCCGATCTTCATGCCCATCAACGGACGGCGCACGCGCTTCACCTCGCCGCGCGCGCGGCGGAACAAAAAGCGGTCGAGCGAATCAATCGGCGATCCTTGCAGGCCGCAATCGGCGGCGATGACATTGGTCATGCCGCAAGGCACCGCGACATAATCGGGCGTGTGTTCGAATCGGCGGCGGTTGATGGCGTCGGTGACGGCCGCCTGGATGGTGCCGTCGCCGCCGGCGACGACGACCGTGTCGACGCGCGCGCGATTAAAATCGGCAAGCGTGCGGTCAAGACCGTCGATGCCGTTCAGCACATGGGCGCGAACGGCCGGAAATTGTTTGGCGACATGAACGAGATCGCTCAGGATCGACTGGACCCGGCTTGAACGCTCATTGATGATCAGTCCGATCGCCGTCATGTCTTCGAAGGTCTCTTTTCGTTCATGGCCGCAGAAAATGACTGCTCAACGCGCCGTCCGGTTCCGGACGCCATCGTCAGCCGGTCACTCTTTCCGCAGCCGCCCCTGCCGCTACGTCATTGAACTGAAATCTAAGCTACATAGAACCGTCATAAAAGAGCCTTTCGACCGCACGATGTCTTTCAGATTCTTACAGCCGCCCATGGAAAAGCGCTCCTGATGCGCCTTGTTCACCTGACGGACCTGCATTTTCCGATTCCGGCAACGCCGCGTTTGACCGATCTCCTGTCAAAGCGGGCGCTCGGTTATCTCTCCTGGCGGCGCAAGCGCCGGTTCCGGCATGTCGAAAGCGCACTTGATGCCATCCTCTCCGATTGCCGCAACGCTGCGCCGGACCTCGCCGTCATCACCGGCGACGCCGTCAACATTGCGCTGCCTTCTGAATTCGAAGCGGCGGCGGCGGGCCTCAAGGACTTCGATCCCGCCCGCACGGTCTTTACGCCGGGCAATCATGACACCTATGTCGCCGCGCCGTGGGACGGCGGACTTGGGCGGCTGGCTTTCCTGATGCGCGGCGAACGGGCGGGCGAGGATCGCGCGCGGGACGCCAAAGGGCCGGATGATTTTCCCTTTGTCCGACGTGAAGGCGGGGTCTCCGTGATCCTTGCAAACTCCTCTCCGCCGACAGCGCCGGGCCTCGCGACTGGCCGACTTGGCACTGCGCAGCTCGGCCGGCTGAAGGCCGAGCTTCTGGCGGCGAAGGATCGCGGCGACGCGCGCGTGCTTGCGCTCCATCATCCGGTGACGGCAGGCGCGGTCTCGCCCCGCAAGGCGCTCGACGACGCGGCGGCCTTGCGCGCGCTGATCGCGGAGACGGGCGTCGATCTCGTCCTGCACGGCCATATGCACAAATCGCTGTGGGGCAGCGTCGAGACGCCCGACGGGCGACGCCCGGTCGCCGGCGGCGCCTCGGCCTCGCACCCGTCCGCGCACGGAGACTATCGGCCGGCGCGCTACAATCTGTTCGACATCGCCCGCGAGAACGGTCGCTGGCGCATCGGCGTCGACGTGCGCGAGCTTGACCCCGCGACCGGGCGCGTCGAAACCGCCGAACGCCGCCTGCTGCTTTGATCCGATGCTGACGCCCCCCGTCTCCGCCAGCGACGTCAAGATTGACGCGCTTGTCCTCGCTGGACGGCGCACCGGCGAAACCGATCCGCTCGCCGGCGTTGAAAATGTTCCGCACAAGGCGTTGCTGGTCGCCGGCGGCAAGCCGCTCATCCGCCGCGTTCTCGAAGCGCTGAATGCGTCGGGCCGAATTGACGCCGTGACGATCGCCGCGCCCGAAGACGTGCGCGCCGCGATCGGCGCGGCCCTTTCCGGACTGGACTATTCATTTCGCGACACGGCGGGCTCGCCCGCCTCAACCGCCTTCGCGGCGATGGAAGCCGCGGGCGACGGACGCGGCCTTCTCGTCACCACCTGCGATCACGCTTTGCTGACGGCGGACATGATCCGCCGCTTTCTCGATGAAGCCGCGAAAAACGACGCCGCCGCGGCCTGCGTCGAACGGGAAACCTATGAGGCGCGGTTCCCGGGATCGAAGCGCACCTTCATCAGGCTGAAGGACGTGCAATTTTCGGGCGCCAATCTCTTCTGGTTCGCGGGCGCGCGCGCGAAGGGCATTGCGGATTTCTGGCGGGGGCTCGAAGCGAACCGCAAGAACCCGCTCGCCATGGCGCGCGCGATCGGGCCCGTGACGGCCCTTTCCTATCTGACAGGATCGATGACGAAGGCGGGACTTGAAAAGACCATTCGTGCCCGGACGAATGTGAATGTGCGGCTGGTGACGCTGCCGTTCGCAGAAGCGGCCATCGACGTCGACAAGCCGCAGGACCTCGATCTCGTCAGGAAGATCCTCGCCCTCGACTAACGAGGGCCGGAATGAGCACGCCTAGCATCGCCGCGCGGCCCATGGCGAGGGCGGCGGCCGCGGCGATGACGCCGAATGCCGGCAGCAGCAAGACCATCCCGCCGGCCAGAAACAGCGCGCCCAGAATTTGCGCGGCGAGCGCGTAGCCCGCCTTGCCGCGCGCCACCGCGGCGCTGTCGAACACGACCGCCGGAATGCGGACAAGCTGATAAAGCGCCATGCCCGCGACAATCGCCGCCGCCGGCCGAAACGCTTCACCGCCGACAAGCGTCGCGATTTGCTCTCGGAAAATCACGAAGGCAAGGATCAGGGGCGCCGCCGCCGCGGCGGCGAGAAAAGCGGATTTCAGCGCGACCTGCACCATCGCCGCCCGCCCATTTTCCGTTTCGACGCGCGCAAGCTCCGGAAACGTCGCGTGGTTCAGCATGTTGGTCGGATGCGCGAGGAGATTGGTGACATTCTGCGCAAGCTGGAAAAATCCCGCCGCCGCGCTGCCCGCAATGCCGCCGACGAGGAGGACCGGCACGGACTCATTCATGAGATCGAGCGTCGAGGCGGCGTTCGTTTTCAGCATGAAAGGCAGCCACGCCGGATCGCGCGCCCGCTCACCCGGACCCGTCAGGCGCGGCGCGAGCCCGCGCGCGGCTAGTTCGCGCCAGCCGAGCAGCCATAAACTGGCGCCGTTGGCGAAGGCGCTGACGATCCAGACAATGAGAAACGCTTCGACGCCGCCGCCAAGCGCCCATGCCGCAATCGCGCCGATGAGGCGCACGCCCGGCATCACCGACATTTGCGCGCCGAGGACTTTGAATCTGTCGAACAGGCGCAAGACGCCGGTCGGCGTCGCGCCCATCAGGAACGGCACGGCGAACGCGTAAACATAAACGAGGGAGAGGACGTCATCGCTCCAGCCGAAGGCGCGGGCGGCGAAGGGAGCGGCGGCGAGCGCCAGCGCAGCGCCGATGAGGGCGCTGAAAAGATCGATGCGGATGGTGAACCGCGCGAGCGCGCGGAACGCGGCCTTGTCGTCCGACGCCATCATCGGCGCGCCGAATCGGATCACGGCCTGCCAGGACTGGAACCGCGCGATCCCGGCGACCGTCATCGCATAGGCATGCGCCAGGACGAGCGCGCCCATGTCGCCCGGACCAAGCGCACGCGCCGCGATCGCGAGATAGGCGAGACTCATCACCCCGGCGAGCCCCTTGGCGCTGACGAGCGCGCCGGCGTTCTTGAAGATGCGCGCGATCGGCGAGGCGTCTGGCGATTTTTCGTCCGCCATCAGCGCCGCGCGCGAAAAAACGTCCGGAGGAGGCCCGCCGATTCCTCCGCATAAGGACCTTTGACGATTTCCGGGCGCCAGTGGCAGGTCGGCTGCTCGAAAAATTTCGGCCCGTGAAAGACCGCGCCGCCTTTGGCGTCTTCGGCGGCGATGACGAGCCTTGCGATGCGCGCGTGGCTGATCGCGCCCGCGCACATCGCGCAGGGCTCCAGCGTCACGTAAAGCGTCGCGCCTGTCAGGCGGTAGTTGCCGGTCGCTGACGCGCCCGCGCGCATCGCCAAAATCTCGGCATGGGCGGTCGGATCGGCCATGGAAACCGGCGCATTGCCGGCTTCCGCGAGAACCTCGCCGCCGGCGCCGACAAGGACGGCGCCGACCGGCGCCTCGCCCTGCGCCGCGGCGCGGCGCGCGCAGTCAAGCGCGCGGACCATCATCTCGGAATCGCGGTCGGCGGTCATCGGCGGCCTTATTAGGCTGCGCGGGTTCGCTCCGCCAGCGCCGGCTTTGCGGCGAGACAAAACGCCGTAACGCCGGCGACCTTGTTGAAAGGAAAGAGCGCGGCGCGCTCGACATCGTGGATGGCGACGAGCGACCGGTTCAGCCAGTTCGGCGCCGCCTTGAGCGCGCTCGCCGAGGCTTCCTTGTCGCCCCGGAGCGCGCGGTCGGCGAGGCGCAAGGCTGCGACCGCCGGAAAGAGCGCGCCGAAGAAATAGCGGAGCGACAAGGGCTGAAGTCCCGCCGCGACGACGGTCTTTTGAAGCGTATCCAGCGTATAGCGCCGCCGGTGATCGAGAAAATCGTCATGCGACGACCACAGGAAGTTGAAGGCCGGCACCGAGATCACGAATCGCGCGCCCTCCGGCGCCATGCGCGCATAGTTCGAAACGAGCGCGACATCGTCATCGACATGCTCGATGACGTCGATCATGAGAACGAGCGAGGCGTCGGTTTCGGTGACGCCGCGCACGAAGGAGACGCGGCCGGTCGACGCCGTCCGCATTTGCGCTTGGGTGTAATTCGGATCGACGCAAACCGCCCGGTCCGCGACGCCCTCCACCGTCAGCTGCCTCGAAAATACGCCGGAGCCCGCCCCGACATCGAGCACGCGTGCGAAATGGCGATCGCCGATCAGCGCGCGGATCGCGCGCCCCTTCGAGATATAATACCAGTGCGATTGGGGATCGCCCCCGATCGCGCGCTCTTCTTTGAGATCCATGCCCTCTACTCGACAAGATGCGTTGGCGCGGAGCATATGGCGCGCACGGTTTAAGGACGGATTAACCATGGCGCCCGGCCAGGAAATAAAATCAGCGCGGAAAAAAAACGCGCCGCAGAAAAGTCCCGATGCCGGCGACGCCGCGCCCCGCGAGGGCGAGCGGATTGCGAAATATCTGGCCCGCGCCGGCATCGCCTCGCGCCGCGAAGCGGAAAAGCTCATCGAACAGGGCATCGTCACGGTCGACGGCGCGACGCTGACGACGCCGGCCTTCAAGGTGCTGCCAGGCATGGACGTGCGCGTCGACGGCACGCGCGTCAAAACGAAGGAGCCCCCGCGCCTGTGGCGGTATCACAAGCCCTCCGGCCTCGTGACGACGCACAAGGATCCGCAGGGGCGCCCGACCGTTTTTGATGCGGTCGCGGAGCGCCTTCCGCGCGTCATTTCGATCGGGCGGCTCGACCTGACGACCGAGGGCCTCCTCCTCCTGACGAATGACGGCGCGCTGGCGCGTCAACTCGAACTTCCCGGCAATGCGTGGGTGAGGCGCTATCGCATCCGCGCCAATGGCAAGACGGATCAGGCCGCGCTCGACGCGTTGGCGGCCGGCGTCACCATCGACGGCGTCACCTACAAGCCGATCAAGGCGACGCTCGACCAGACGAAGGGCGCCAATCAATGGATTACGGCGTCGATCACCGAGGGCAAGAACCGCGAAATCCGCAAGGTGATGGAGCATCTCGGGCTCACCGTGAACCGCCTCATCCGCACCGCGTTCGGGCCGTTTCAGCTGGGCGCCTTGCCTGTCGGCGAAATTGAGGAGGTACCGTCGAAACAGATGAAAGAACAGCTCGGCGCAAAGGCGAGCGCGGCGCTGGGGATGTGAGCGATGGCCGACATCGTCAGTTTGAACCGTGTACGGAAGAAGAAGGCCGCCGCGTCAAAAGACAAGTCGGCGGGCGAAAATCGCATGAAGTTCGGGCGCTCGAAAGCGGAGAAGGATCGCGAGCGGGCGGAGAAGGCACGCGCGGGGAAGGCGCTTGAAGGCGCGAAGCGCGATGAGTGAAAGCGCTCTTCTTCTCCCCTCCCCCGCTTTAGCGGGAGAGGGGCCGGGGGTGAGGGACCGTGCTCCTCGTCGAGCGCCGATTCTCGTTGTCAGCCCCTCACCCTGCCCTCTCCCGCAAGCGGGAGAGGGTTCAGCGGCGCGCCGGTCCACCTGATGCGCGTCATCGGCGGAAAATTCTCCGGGCGCGCGCTTGTGGCGCCGAAGGGGCGCGACACGCGCCCAACCGCCGATCGCGTGCGCGAGTCGGTGTTCAACATCCTCGCGCATCGCGACGGCTTCTCCTTCGAGGGCGCGCGCGTCATTGATCTGTTCGCAGGCTCGGGCGCGCTCGGCCTGGAGGCGATGTCGCGCGGCGCGAGCTTTTGCCTGTTCGTCGAGACGGACGCCGCGGCGCGCGGCGCCATTCGCGACAATGTCGAGGCGCTGGGGCTGATGGGCGCAACGCGCGTGCACCGGCGCGGCGCGGACGCGCTCGGCGAGAAACCGGCCGGGGTCGGCGCGCCCTTCACCCTCGCCTTCCTCGATCCGCCTTATGCCAAGGACCTGTGCGGCCCGGCGCTGATAGCGCTCCATAAGGGCGGCTGGCTTGAACCGGGCGCGGTCGCCATCGTCGAACAGGGCAAGGACGAGACGCCGGTGACGGCGGAAGGCTTCTTGGAGGATGACCGCCGGACCTATGGCGCAGCGCAGGTAGGGTTCTATCTCTTGAATTAGTCATGCACGGGCTTGTCCCGTGCATCTCAGGCAACGCGGACCGGCGTGAGTAACTCTAGATCCACGGGACAAGCCCGTGGATGACGTATGATGGTTAATATCCCACATAAATTGCTAATCTCGGCCCCTGCGGCATGAAATCGCAGGTTAATTCCCACGATTTTCTTGACTCTTATCGTGGGATAAGTTAGGGTTTGGCATCATTAATGGGAAATTACCCAATGCCGACAATCGCCGACCTCATGTCCCGGGCCGAACAGCTCGCCGCTCGCAACAAGCTGTCCCTGTCGACCGTATCGAGAAAAATCCTCAATGATGGCAAGGGCCTGTCGCGCCTCAAGGCTGGCGGGCAGGTGACGGTCAAGACGCTCGAGACGGCGTTTGAAAAGCTGCGCGAGCTGGAGCGCGGCAAGACCTTCGAAAACAAGAGCGGCGTCCCCGGCCTCGAACGGAAATTCCTCGCCCCTGCCGATTTCGGCGGCATGGCCCCCCGCCCGGCCGGCGGCCGCAAGGACGGCGCGGATCTTGGCGCGCTCGCCATGTCGCATCTCGACCGGCTGGAAGCCGAAGCCATCCACATCATGCGCGAGGTCGCGGCCGAGGCCGAGAACCCGGTGATGCTCTATTCGATCGGCAAGGATTCCTCGGTCATGCTGCATCTGGCGGCCAAGGCGTTCTTCCCCTCGCGCCCGCCCTTCCCGCTGATGCATGTCGATACGACGTGGAAGTTCAAGGACATGTACCGCCATCGCGACTGGATCGCGAAGGAGCTCGGCTTCAACCTTCTCGTTCACATCAACGAGGAAGGCGTCAAACAAGGCGTCGGCCCGTTCACGCACGGCTCGGCCATCCACACCGACATCATGAAGACGCAGGCGCTGAAACAGGGCCTCGACAAATACAAGTTCGACGTCGCCTTCGGCGGCGCGCGCCGCGACGAGGAAAAGAGCCGCGCGAAAGAACGCATCTTCTCCTTCCGTTCCGCGCAGCACCGCTGGGACCCGAAAAATCAGCGCCCGGAGCTTTGGTCGATCTACAATACGAAGATTCACAAGGGCGAGTCGATCCGCGTCTTCCCGATCTCGAACTGGACCGAACTCGACATCTGGCAATACATCTATCGCGAGAACATCCCCATCCCGACGCTCTATTTCGCCAAGGAACGCCCGATCGTCGAACGCGACGGCGCGCTCCTCATGGTCGATGACGAGCGCATGCCGCTCGCCAAGGGCGAAAAGCCGAAGATGGAACTGGTGCGGTTCAGAACGCTCGGCTGCTACCCGCTGACGGGCGCGGTGCGGTCAAACGCTACGACGCTGCCGGAAGTCATTCAGGAAATGCTTGTCTCTACATCTTCCGAGAGACAGGGCCGCGTTATTGACCACGACCAGAGCGCATCGATGGAGAAGAAGAAGCAGGAGGG
>CAZHUI010000012.1:0-871 GCA_964535605.1 uncultured Caulobacterales bacterium | reverse complement strand
TACTTCTGATGCTTCGCAAGAGCGCCGCCACCCTTCCCGCTCATCCCGGCGAAAGCCGGGATCCAGTTCTAGTCGCAAGCACCGCAGCTTTTGGCTGTGCGCCTTCCGGCGCGCGCTGGATCCCGGCTTTCGCCGGGATGAGCGGTGTCCGGATTCGCGCGCAATTTGGAAAGTCAGCGCAATGAGCCACGCAACCCTCGGCGCCGATACCGACGTCATCGAGTATCTCGCGAGCCACGAAAAAAAGACGATGCTGCGGTTCATCACCTGCGGCTCCGTCGATGACGGCAAGTCGACGCTGATCGGGCGCCTCCTTTACGACACCAAGCTTCTTTACGAGGACCAGCTTGCAGCGCTTGAGGCGGACTCAAAAAAGGTCGGCACGCAGGGCGACAAGATCGACTTCGCCCTTCTCGTCGACGGCCTCGCCGCCGAGCGCGAGCAGGGCATCACGATCGACGTCGCCTACCGCTTCTTCTCCACCGACAAGCGCAAATTCATCGTCGCCGACACGCCCGGCCACGAGCAGTACACGCGCAACATGGTGACCGGGGCCTCGACGGCCGATCTCGCGGTGATCCTGATCGACGCGCGCAAGGGCGTGCTGACGCAGACCCGCCGGCACAGCTATCTCGCGCACCTGATCGGCATCCGGAACCTCGTGCTCGCCGTCAACAAGATGGACTTGATCGATTACGACCGCGAGAAGTACGAGGCCATCGTCGCCGACTACCGGTTGTTCGCGACGTCCATCGGCATCGAGGACTTCGTCGCGCTGCCGATTTCGGGCTACGTCGGCGTCAATGTCACGACACTCCCGTCGCAGATGCCCTGGTACACGGGACCGACGCTGATGAGCCACCTCGAGACC
>CAZHUI010000011.1:0-51751 GCA_964535605.1 uncultured Caulobacterales bacterium | reverse complement strand
TCAATCGCGTAATTCTACAGCACCGGATTGGCTAGGAGTTTCTTGCACATCTCTTCGACTTTCGCGCGTGCGGCGGCTTCGTTCGCCTCAGCCAGCGTCAGCTCGATCACCTTGCCCTGACGCACATCGCTTGCGCCTTCGAAACCAAGCCCTGCGAGCGCGCCTTCGATCGCCTTGCCCTGTGGATCGAGGACGCCGGACTTCAAGGTGATGGTCACTTTCGCTTTCATGAGGCCTCGCCGAAATTTGCGCCCCGCTTACGCTCCCGCCTGGCGCTTCGCAACCGCCATCCGGTGAACAGGAAACCGATTGCGGATGAAATAATCCAGGCCTAGGTTCCGGCGCCCTTCGGGGGCGTTTTCCACAGGAGAGTTGGACATGCGAAAGTCGCTGCGGGCATTGCCCGCCGTCGCGGCTGGCGTTTTGCCTTGGGTCTTGGTCTCGCCGGCATCGGCGACAGAATTGCCGCAAGCCGTAGCGGCGTCCGGCGGCGCGGCGCCGTTTGGCGTGCCGATCGAATTCTTTCTGTTCGCAGCAACGCTGCTCGGCGTCGCGCTCTTTCATCACCGTACATTCACTGTCGCGTTCGCCGGTCTTGCGGCGATCATCGCCTACAAATTGTTCGTCACCGGATTTAACGCTGGTCCTGGCGTCGGCGGCCTTGTTAGCCATCTGTGGCATGAGCGGATCATCCTCGCGAACCTGTTCCTGCTGCTGCTCGGTTTTGCGGTGCTGTCGCGCCAGTTTGAACAGAGCAACGCGCCCGAAGCGATACCGGCGTTCCTCCCCGATGACTGGAAAGGCGGCGTCGTTCTTCTCGGCCTCATCTTCGTGCTGTCGTCATTCCTCGATAACATTGCAGCCGCGCTGATCGGCGGCGTGGTCGCCAAGGCGATCTACGAGAAGGTCCATATCGGCTATCTCGCCGGCATCGTCGCGGCGTCAAACGCGGGCGGCTCTGGCTCCGTCGTCGGCGACACGACAACGACCATGATGTGGATCGCCGGCATTAGCCCGCTCGATGTGCTGCACGCCTATATCGCGGCGTTTGTGGGCTTTTTCTTTTATGCGATCCCGCTCTCGATCGTACAGCAGCGCCATAGCCCGATCCAGAAGCGCGCGGACGCGTCGCATCCGGTCGATTTCGTTCGCCTCCTCATCGTCGGCATCATTCTTGTTTCGGCGATTGGCGCGAATGTGTTTGCAAACCTCAAGGCGCCGCATCTTCTCGACCTTTATCCGGTCATCGGCCTCGGCGTCTGGGCGGCCATCATTGTCACGGGCGCGGTGCGTTTTCCGGACCTCAAAGTTGTTCAGTCCGGGTTCAAGGGAACCCTGTTTCTGCTTGCGCTCGTCACCTGCGCGTCGTTGATGCCGGTTGAGGCGTTGCCGCCCGCAAGCTGGCAGACGGCGATGACGCTCGGCTTCGTTTCGGCGGTGTTCGACAATATCCCGTTGACGGCGCTTGCGATAAAGCAGGGCGGCTATGACTGGGGCATGCTCGCCTATGCGGTCGGCTTCGGCGGGTCAATGATCTGGTTTGGATCGTCGGCGGGGGTCGCCCTGACGAACCTCTTCCCCGAGGGTAAATCGGTGTTCCGCTGGCTGATCAACGGATGGTGGGTCGCGCTCGGCTATGTCGTCGGATTCTTAGCGCTGCTCCTTATTCTCGGCTGGAATCCGCACGCGCCTCATAAGGCGGGCCCCGAACCGTCTTCGCATTCAGCGATCGTGCTGCCGCCCGCCGCGAGCTAAGCTGGATTGAGGAGCGAGCCTCAGGCGGCGCGTGCGCCGCTTTGAGGTTGCCCGCTGCGCTTCCCTCGCGTATCTCGGCGCGAGGGAACGCCGCAGGGAGGAAAGAGGGGATGCTCGACCCGAAATGGGCCGTCAGGCTCAGCGCCGGAATTTTCGCCGCGTTAGTACTAGCCTCGCCTGCAATTGCGGCTGAAGGCGCAAGCGCTGTAACGGGGCCCAAGCTCCTCGGCGTCCCGGTCGATTTCTTCCTGTTCGGCGCGACGCTTCTCAGCGTCGCGTTTTTCCATCATCGCACCTTCACGGTCGCGGTGACCGGCCTCTCGATCATCGTGCTATACAAGTTCATCTTCACCGGATTTCCGCCGGGACCGGGTATCGAAGGGTTCCTGGCCCATATGTGGCATGAGCGGATCATCCTCTCGAACCTGTTGCTTCTCCTTCTGGGCTTTGCGGTCCTGTCGCGTCATTTCGAGGACAGCGGCGCACCGGAAGTGATGCCGCGCTATCTCCCGGACAACTGGCTGGGACCCCTCACGCTGCTCGGCATCGTATTCGTGTTCTCCGGCTTTCTTGACAATATCGCGGCGGCGCTGATCGGCGGGGTCATCGCCAAGCATGTCTTCAAGCAGGTGCATATCGGCTACCTGGCGGCCATTGTCGCGGCGTCCAATGCTGGCGGGGCGGGTTCCGTGGTCGGCGACACGACGACGACGATGATGTGGATCGACGGTGTCTCGCCGCTAGACGTTGTCCACGCCTACATCGCCGCCATCGTCGCCTGGGTCGTCTTTGCGATTCCGCTTTCGTTGAAGCAGCAAGCCTATTCGCCGATCCAGAAACACGCGGAAGGAGAGCACAAGGTCGACTGGGGCCGCATCGGCGTCGTCGCCCTAATTCTGGTGTGCGCCATCGGCGCGAACGCCGGCGCGAATATTTATGCGCCTCAGGTGCTGAGTGTCATTCCGGTTATCGGACTGGCGGTATGGGTGGCGATCTTCGCAGGCGCCTTGATCCGCAAACCAAACCTCAAGGTCGCGGCGGACAGCGTGAAAGGGTCGGTATTCCTGCTGGCGCTGGTGACCTGCGCGTCGTTGATGCCGGTCGCGGCATTGCCGCCTGCAAGCTGGCAAACGACTTTCGGCCTCGGTTTCATCTCATCCGTGTTCGACAATATTCCTCTGACGGCCCTTGCGCTGAAGCAGGGCGGTTTTGACTGGGGCCTTCTTGCTTTCGCGGTCGGCTTCGGGGGGTCAATGGTATGGTTCGGATCGAGCGCGGGCGTCGCGGTGTCCAACCTCTACCCGGAGGCGAAATCTGTTTTCAAATGGATTGCCAGCGGATGGTGGATTGCTGTCGGCTATGTCGCAGGCTTCTTCGCGCTGTTTCTGCTGCTCGGCTGGCACCCGCACGAACCGCACAAGGCCGGCGCGCCGACGGTCACTGAAAGCGGCGGCCATTAGCGCCGCCGGATCGGCATCAAGCGAGGGGACTATGCTGAAAAAAATCCTGACGCTTTGTGCGGCGTCCGCCGCGATCGTCTCTGCGGCAGGCGCGCAATCGCCCGATCGCGCCGCGATTGAAGCTGAAGCGCGCGCGATGTTTGAAAAGCTGATCGCATTTCCAACCGTCGCCGGACGCGGCGCCGCGCCGAAGATGGCAGGCTATCTCGCCGGCGAACTCATTGAAGCGGGCTTTGACGCCGGCGACATTGAAATCATGGCCGTCGGCGACAGCGCCGCCTTTGTCGCGCGCTATCGCGGCGCGCCGGGATCGGCGAAGAAGCCAGTGCTTTTCCTCGCGCATATGGATGTCGTTGAGGCGCGGCGCGAAGACTGGGACTACGACCCTTTCGTGCTGACCGAGAAGGACGGCGTCTTCTACGGCCGCGGCGTTGTCGATAACAAATTCGGCGTTCTCACATTGACGCAGGCCTTCATGCGTCTGAAGCGGGAAGGGTTCACGCCCGATCGCGATCTCATTCTCGCCTTTTCGGGCGATGAAGAAACCGGCATGCTGACGACCCGTGCGCTTGCCGACAAGCTGAAAGACGCGGCTTTCGCGGTGAATTCCGACGCCGGCGGCGGCCTTCTGCCCGCTGGCGCCTCACCCGGCGCCTACGGATTGCAGGCGGCCGAGAAAACCTATGTGACGTTTGAGGTCACCGCGAAAAACGATGGCGGCCATTCCTCTGCGCCGCGCGCCGACAACGCGATCTACGATCTTGCCGACGCCCTGAAGCGCGTCGAAGCGCACAAATTTCCGCCGCGCTGGAACGCGGTATCGCTCGAGGCATTCAAGGCGATCGCGCCTACGCTCAGCGCCGATCTCCAGAAAGCCGTCGAACGGTTTGTCGCAAAGCCGGGCGATGCAAAGGCCTTGAAAGCGATGGCGAAAGAACCGTCGATCGACCGCGACCTCCGCACAACCTGCGTCGCCACCATGCTGCGCGCCGGGCACGCTGAAAATGCGTTGCCGCAATCGGCGACGGCGACGATCAATTGCCGCGTTTTTCCCGGCGACCCGGTCGAAGAGGTTCGCACGACGCTCGCTGGCGTCATGGCGAATGACAAGCTCGAAATCGCGACGCTCGGCGAACCGCTTGAAAGCCCCGTCTCGGAGATTCCGGCGGAAGTCAGCGCCGCCATCGCCGAAGTCGTGAAAGTGCGGGCGCCGGGCGCAGTCATTTCGCCCTATCTCGAAGCCGGCGGCACGGACGGGCTGCATTTCCGCCGCGCCGGGGTGCCGACCGTCGGCGCCGGCCCGATTTTTTCAGCCGAAGGCGACGAATATAATTATCATGGCAAGAACGAGCGCCTGCCGGCCGCGCGCTTCCATGACGGCCTTGATCACTTCGTGATTTTCATCAAGGCGCTCGCGGGGCCAGCAGTAGACGGCGCTCAAAGCGAATAAGTCAGAATCACCCTGACATCGGCGTCTGGGGCGGCGCCCGACAGGCCGAGCAGCCAGCCAGCTTCGACGCCGAGCTTGCGCGTGACCTTGCCGCGCGCGAACAAACCCATCTGATGCCGCTGTTCGTCGAAGCCGCCAAAACGCGCCGTCGAATTCAGCCCATGATACAACTGGACGCCGACGCGGGTCTTGGCGGCGGCCGTGAAGGATAACTCTTCGCGCGCTTCGATCTGCGCGCCGTTCGCGGCGCGCTCGCCGATTTCGCGCGCGACGAACACGGCGCTGCGCACCTCAACGCCTTCGCCAAGCCGAAGCGCATTGAAGAAGCCGAGGCGCACGCGTCCTGGCCGGCCGTCGATCGGAATGAACCCGTCGAACCGCACCGCACTGTCCCAGCCGCCGGTTTCTTCGCTCTTCACAAACTGAAATTGCGCCTGCGGACTGATGAACTGCGTCGCGACGACGCCGTCCGGGCGTTCGCCCTGCTGCACTAGGAGCCGCAGTCTCCAGCGGTCGTTCAGCGCTTGCTGGAAATGCAGCCGCTGACCAAAGCGCGCCGCGCGCCCGTCCTCCGGCAGCGCGTAGCCGGCGCGGTAATCGAAAATTCGCTCGCCGGCCTTGACGTCCGGATGCGGCACGGCGGCGAGAGATTGCGCCGCGGCGGGCGAAATCAATCCGGCCGCTGCACAGCCGATGACGAGCCAGGCGAACGACCAGCGCATAAGGCCTGACCCAACAGGGCCTATTTCTCGTTATCGCTGACGAGCACCGGGCCTAGAGCGCCGTTGGCGCCGTTATCCTTGAGGATGCCGAGGCGTTTTGCGACTTCGCGATAGGCTTCGGTGACGCCGCCGAGGTCCTTGCGGAAGCGGTCCTTGTCCATGATCGCGCCCGTTTCAATGTCCCAAAGGCGGCAGCTGTCCGGGCTGATCTCATCGGCGAGGATCAGGCGAACCATGTCGCCTTCATACTGGCGACCGAACTCGACCTTGAAATCGACGAGCTTGATGCCGACCCCGGCGAAAAGCCCCGACAGGAAATCGTTGACGCGGAGCGCCAGCGCCATCATGTCGTCGATTTCCTGCGGCGTCGCCCAGTTGAACGCGGTGATGTGTTCCTCCGAGACGATCGGATCGCCGAGCGCGTCGTTCTTGTAATAAAACTCGACGACAGAGCGGGGCAGCTGCGAGCCTTCTTCGAGGCCGAGGCGTTTGACGAGCGAGCCCGCCGCGACGTTCCGCACCACGACCTCAAGCGGAATGATCTCGACATGACGGATCAGCTGCTCGCGCATGTTGAGGCGGCGGATGAAATGCGTCGGGACGCCGATCCGCTCGAGGCCCTGCATGATAAATTCGGAAATCCGGTTGTTGAGGACGCCCTTGCCTTCGAGTACGGCGCGCTTCTGGTTGTTGAAGGCGGTCGCGTCGTCCTTGAAATACTGGATCAGGGTGCCGGGCTCGGGTCCTTCGAACAGGATCTTGGCCTTGCCCTCATAGACCTGTTTGCGGCGAGCCATTTTCATTGATCCTTCCCGGCGGGTTTCGATCGTGGCGAAGACCGCCGGCCGATCGGAGGGGCGCGCTATACGCGCTTCCCTCCCGCCCGAAAACCCCTACATCCATCCTGCGGGCGGCGTCTATCGCCGCACTGCAGCAAATCCCCTGCGCCGCATTGCGAGGGCGGGGGCGGACAGGTAAAAGAGCGCTCAGGCGTCTCGAAAAACGTAAGGAAATCAAAGGCCATGGCCAATTTCGACGAACGGAAAGATAGTTTCGAGAAGAAATTCGCGCATGACGAGACCCTGAAATTCAAGGCCGGCGCCCGGCGCAACAAGCTCCTTGGCCACTGGGCCGCGGGGCTGATGGGTCTTTCGGGCGAAAAGGCCGATGAATACGCCAAATCGGTCATCAAGGCCGATTTCGAAGAGGCCGGCGACGAGGACGTGTTCCGCAAGGTCAAGGCTGACCTCACGGCGGCCGGCGTCGATCAGACCGACCACCAGATCCGCCGCCATATGGACGAGTTCATGGCCGAAGCGATCCGCCAGATCAAAGAAGAAGGCTGATCGCTGCGGCGAACGCTGGCCGCGGCCCCGTCGGCTGACTAGCGTCGTGTTCCGACATCAGGGAGCCAATGATGGGCCGCGTCGCAGGCAAGAAGGCGTTCATCACCGGGGGCGCACAGGGGCTTGGCGCGTGTTTCGCGCGCATGCTGGCGGCGGAAGGGGCGAAGGTTTTCGTGACCGACGTCAACTTGGCCGGCGCTGAAAAGACCGCCGCCGAGATTGACCGGAAATATCCGGGCGCTGCCTCCTTCTGCCATCACGATGTGACGCGGCGCGAGGACTGGGAGAACGCGCTCGATCTTGCGGCGCGGTTCATGGGCGGCGTCAGCGTTCTCATCAACAACGCCGGCATCGGCGGCTGGGGCAATATAGAAACGGAATCTGTCGAGGGCTGGCGCCGCACGATGGAGATCGACGTCGATTCGATCTTTATCGGGACGCAGGCCGCAATGCCCTATCTCAAGGAATCCCAGCCCGCCTCGATCATCAATATTTCCTCGGTCGCCGGCATCATCGCGCATGGCGACATGATGGCCTACAACACCGCGAAGGCGGGCGTCTGGATGCTGTCGAAATCGATCGCGCTTCACTGCGCGCGCGCCGGCTACGACATTCGCAGCAATTCCGTGCACCCCGTTTTCACCCGGACGCCGATCATCGATCCGCTCGTCGCGCTCGGCGGCGGAGGTAAATCGGGCGAGGACAAGCTCACGCGGCAAATCCCGCTCGGCCGTCTCGGCGAACCCGAAGATGTCGGTTATGCGGTCCTCTATCTCGCGTCCGATGAATCGCGCTTCGTGACGGCGTCGGAATTCAAGATCGACGGCGGCATCACCGCGCAGTGACCGTCAGCCTTGGGGCCCTCGCCCGATCAGGACGAGGAAGATCAGCATCAGAACGATGGTGACGCCCTGCGCGAGAACGCGCAGGCGCATCAGCTTGTTGGAGTTTTCCTTCGCGAAGGTTCCGCCCTTCGCCAGAGAATAGATGCCGACGCCGAGAACGATCAGCGTCGCGGCGAGACCAAGGGGGATCAGGAAGAAGACGAATTTGTCCATAGCGACGCCTCACCGGTAAGCAGCTGCTTCCCGATGATATAGGCGCGCCGGCTTTCAATGCCCATGGGTCACGGCGTCTCGGCCACTTCAATCTTCAGCGATTTTCCGAGCGCCGCGAACGCCGCCTCGACCTTTGCAAGGTTCGTCGCATGATTTAGGTCGAGCAAGCGATCGATTTCCTGCCGATGAATGTTGAGGCGGCGCGCCAAGTCCGCCTTGCGAACGCCGTCCTTCAACATCGCCTGATAGAGCAGCACTTTCACTTCTGCCTGCACAGGCAATGACACACGCGGATCGCCCGCACGACCCCGGGACGGAGAGGGTATTTCTTCCCGCCGGGAAACGCGCGCCTCAATCGCTTCTTCGATCGCGCCTATGGCGTAACCGAGCGCATCCTCGCGCGACTCTCCAAACGTCGTCACTTCAGGAAAGTCCGGCGCCGTCGCTAGGAACGTGTCGCCATCCGGCGTCAGTTTTACGCGATAGGAAATCACTTCAGTCCGAGGTCCTTCAGAATTTTATGAACGAGGCCCTTGCCCAGTTCCTTGCCTTTGCCATGCGCGGGAAGCTGGGACGTCCGGTCGCCGCGCCTCACCGTTATATGCCCGCTGCCGCCTTTATGGGTCTCAAAAGTGCAGCCGTTCTTCGCCAGCAAGCGGCGCAGCTCCGAGTAATTCATTGCGGCCTCGAGGTTGGATCACGAAAACAAACACTTCTTCGGGTCCATTCCCATAGGCGCGCGGTCCGTTCCGCTTGAATATCCGATATCGACCGCGGGGTGGATTGTCAACAAAAATGTTGACAGATGCAGTCGGTCTAATCGTTCCAGCCGTTCAGGATCTTCGAATGCCAGGCCGGCAGGCGCGGCTCGGGCTCGATCGCCGTATCAGCGGCAAGGACGATTTCGGGATCGTCCGGCAAATCGGACAGCGAGAAGGAGTTGATCGAGGCGAGATAGCCGCGCAGGTCCGCATCCGCGGGCGCCTCGACGCCGAGACCGCCGTCTTCGGGCTTGGCGTCGGCGGGGGATTTCAACTCCGCCGCCGTGAAGTCCATTCGGACGTCATAGGTGCGCTCGGCCTGATAGCGCAGCCAGCGCTGCGCGTCGTACCACCGCGCCTTGTCGTCATCGTCCGTACACGTCTGAAGTTCGGCCCCGCCGGCGCCCCAGCGCCGCTCCGCGCAGTGATAGGGGTCGAAGGAGAGATCCCAGAGCCTGTCCTGCAAATGGCCGAGATTAAGGCGGACGCGGCTGTTGTCGGAGCGCCAATAGGTGAAGGTGCAGGCCTCTTTTTCCTCGACATAGGCGGTCCACAGATCGCCCGCGAGATCGTCGCCCTCGTAATGCACGGTCTTCAGATCGCCGCCTGCGACGAGATCGAAGAACTCCTTCATCGTGCGTTTCAGTTCGATGAAGGAGACTTTAAGGCGCGCATCCCGCGACGGCGTTGAATATCCTTCCCACGGGCCATAGGTGCCGTAGATGTTCGGCGGCAGACGCTCCGGATGTTTCTGCTTCGGAAAGCCCGCTGACACTGCCCGCTCGACCGCGACTTTGCGGTCGCGCGCAGCGCCGCAAATGGTCTGCATGCCGTTCCGGAGTTCGGTGACGGGATTATAGCGGAAACCGGGCGCGGCGAGCTGGCGGCGCACGAAATCGTAATAATCGACGGTGCGGTCGCCGGCGACAAAGTCGCCATAGCGCCAGTCGCCGTCGGGGGCGGGGCGGTTCCCCAGGAACTGCTCCATTGAATAATGCGGAATTTCCTCGTTCTTGGCCGCGCGAATGCGCCCCCCGACATAATGACCGTCGGCCATCCGGCGCGCGCCTTCCAGCCTTATCGGCCGCCAGCCTTTGAGGCCGGCGCCAAGATCGGGCTTCGAACGCAGGAAATTCGGGCCGTAGGTCGTGCGCGTGACCGACCGGTCGGGGTGGGAAGCGATAACGAGCACGCGCCCGTCATCGAGGATGTCATAGACGATCCCGACATGGCCGTAGATGTCATAGGCGACGACACCCGGCCTCACCGCTTCGCGATTGACGGCGACGGGGTAGAAGTCGTCGTGAATGGCGCCGTCGCCATTGTCCGGATGCGTCCGGAACATCGCGGTCGAGACCTCCCCGCCGATGCGGGCGATCCATTGGCCCGCTTTGATCGGCGCCGATCCGATCGCATCGCGACGGCCGGCGACAAGATTGCCGTTCGCCGAATAGCGCAGATCCTCGCGCGCGCCGTCATAGGTGCGCATCGCGTTCTGGTAGGTGAAGGGCAGGCCGTTCTTCCACGCGTAATAGGCGCGCAAAACATAGACCATGTCGGCGCAGTCGCCCGAGAACTCCGGATCGTCCGGGCTGAAATAGGGATTGCCGGAAATCGCCAGGCAGGATTCAAGCGTCGTGCAGGTCGACCGGCCGATGGTCTGAACGAACTTGGCGTAGCCGGTCTCGTCCGCGCTCGACCACTCGGTCTTGGTGACGCGCCAAAGGTCGTCCTCGTTGACCGGCGCCGGGATCTCCGCGCGCGCGGCGGACGACAAGACCAGCGCCGCCAAACTGACGGTCGCGGCCGCAGCCTGACGCAATCCCCACCGAACCATGGGCGAAAAGCTAACCGCCGATGGCGCGACTCGCTAGGGGGGCGCCGCGCCGGCGCGCCGGAAGCCGGCGGAGCGTGGCGCCGTTGCCGCGCCGCGCCGGAAGCGGGCGCTGGCCGGTCTTCGCGCCGACAGTTTAGAGTGTCCGAAGTTGGCGGTTTTCCCCGGTCAGGCGAGCGCGCTCTATCATTGCGGGTGGACCGGGCGCGCGCGGGCGCAGCCTCGCTCGGTGTAAGGCGCCTTCGACACGCCGCGGCGAGAGCGCCTAAGCCGCCGGTCCGCGCAACGAAGAAAGCAGCGGCATTGGCGCGCGGCGCCTCAAGCGCGTTCGTCCAGCACCACGGCGGCGTTGGCGCGGTTGGCTCGTCCCGCCTCCTCGGCGACCGCGCGGACAAGCCCCTCACCGGCCTTCGTAGCGCCTTCAAGGAGCGCCTGCTGGCGCAACGCGCAGCCCTCGAACGTCTTGGTCAGGGCACGGAGCTGTTCGATGAGGGGGCCGCCTGCGCCGGCGACGGCCGTACGGTCCCGCGCGACATCGCGAATGGCGCCGGCATAGGCCGCCGCGAGCCGCGCTTTCTCCGCCTGCAGCGGAGCAAGATCGCGCGGGCGGCGCGTCGACAAGATGTCGTTCTCGCGCGTGACGAGATCATTGAGCGACTCGGTCAGGTCGATCAGCGCGCGAACGCGTTCTTCGGCGGTCATCATCGGCTCGGTCATCAGCGCGTCTCCGCAAGGGGCGCGGCGGTCGCGCGCGCCTGAATGTCGATAAGGGCGGCCTTCACCTGCGCGGCGAGGCCGAAGCCGCCGCGTTCCGCGAACGCCTTTGCGTAATTTTCCTGAAGGAGGCCTTTGAAGAACGCCTCGCTCTTGCCGCCGCCGGCGATCGACGGCGTTTCGACCGAAGCGAACAAGGGCTCCAGCATCTGCGCGATGAACACTGCTTCGAATTCCTTCGCGGCGCTTTCGGCGCGGGCGAGATCGCGCGGCGACACAGACGGGGCGGCGACGGCTTCGATCATCACATCACCTCGATGTCCGCCTGCAAGGCGCCCGCCGCCTTGATCGCCTGCAGGATGGCGATGAGATCGCGCGGAGAAACGCCAAGCGCGTTCAGCCCATCGACGAGATCGCGGAGACGCACATTGCGCTCGACGATCTGCAGATCGTCCGGCTGATCGTCAGCGCCGACGCTGGTGCGCGGCACGACAACAGTTTCGCCGCCGCGCGAGAAGGGCGCCGGCTGGCTGACGAGCGGGGTCTCGCCGACGGAGATCGTCAGGTTTCCCTGTGCGATGGCAACGGTCGAGACGCGCACGTCATCGCCGATGACGACGACGCCGGAAACCTCATCGATGACGACCCGCGCGCGGGTGTCGGCGTCGACGGAAAGTCCTTCGATCTCCGCGAGGAGGCCCACCATGTCGCCGCTGAAGCCTTGCGGCCGCGCGACCGTGACCGTGCCGGGATCAGTGACGCTCGCAGTGCCGGCGCCGAGCGCGCCATTGATCGCCGCGCTGATACGGCGCGCGGTGGTGAAGTCCGGATTGCGTAGCGCGAGGCGCAGCGACGGCGCCGAGGCGAAACCAAATTCAATCTCGCGCTCGACAATGGCGCCGTTGGCGATGCGGCCGTTGGTCGGCACGCCGCGGGTCAGGGAGGCCGCCTGTCCGCGCGCTGCAAATCCGGAGACGGCGAGCGGGCCTTGCGCCACCGCGAAGACTTCCCCGTCGGCGCCGTAAAGCGGCGTCACCAGCAAGACCCCGCCGCGCAGGCTTTCCGCATCGCCGAGTGCGGAGACGGCGACGTCGATGCGCGCGCCCTGGCGCGCGAAAGGCGGCAGGTTCGCCGTCACCATGACGGCGGCGATATTCTCGGTGTCGAGTTGTTCCGACCGGATATTGACGCCCATGCGCTCCAGCATCGAGACAAGGCTTTCGCGCGTGAAAGGCGTATTGCGGATGCGGTCGCCCGTGCCGTCGAGGCCGACAACGAGGCCGTAGCCGATCAGCATGTTTTCGCGCACGCCCTCGACATCGGCGAGGTCCTTGATGCGCGCGGCCGCCCGCGCCGGCTCGATCGTCGCGATCAGCGCGAAGGCGAAAGCGAAGGCGAAAAAGAAGATGCGGGCGAGAGGAAGGGGCATGAGAAACTTCAAACTTTCAACGCGCCCAGAAACTCATGGGCGAGCGTGAACAGCGAAGGCCGTGCCAGCGCGCGCATGGCCGCCCGGACACAAGATTCGCGAATGATTTCAGAGACAAGCGCGTCGCCGCCCAGTCTGCACGCGGAAGCGGGCAAGGCCGGCGCTGCTGTTCCTGCCGGGAAAATCTTGCCGGCTTAACGAAACCTTTATGCGTCGGCGCGCATTGTCGGCGCGCTGAAATTGATCGGTGCAAGGATGGTTCGGGTGACAGGCCCCACGGGCGCTGGCGGTCCGGTTGTGGCGCGCGGGCCGCAAGGCGTGCGCGGCGGCGGTGATTTTCGCGTCGGGGACGCTGCGGCCGCGGGCGGCGCCGGCGCGGCTGCGCCGCCCGCGTCCGCCTCCGCACTCGGCGCGCTGATCGCGCTTCAAAGCGAAACGGGCAGCCGCAAGCGCAACCGCGCCGCGGCCGAACGCATCTTGATGCTGCTCGAAAGGCTGCGCGACGGGCTGCTTTCAGGCCGCATCCCTGTCTCGGATCTTGAGGGCCTTGCCAATGCTGCAAGTGCGAAGTTCGACGAACCCGATCCCGACATCGCCGCGCTTTACGCCGATATCGGACTTCGCGCGCGCGTCGAACTCGCCAAATTAGGGCGATAAGGGCCCCCTAAATCGCCCTTCGCGCGAAGGTAGCGCGGCGCCTTCGTCCGAATCCTCAGCTTTTTGATTTTCGGTCCGCTTTCCCGATTTTCCGGGCGCGATTTTTGCGTCTTGAGCGAGAGGGAGGGCGCGACTATAGAGGCCGCGCAAAACGGGGGCCGTAACGCCTGTTGGGAGTAGAAAGGCGGATAGGGGACGTGGCTGCGAAAAAGAAAAAGACGCCGACGAAAGCGATCGATCTGAAAGACTACCGGCCGTCCGAGACGGAAGAATTCATGAGCGAGCGCCAGAAGGAGTATTTCCGGCGCAAGCTGATGGACTGGCGAAACGACATCCTCAAGGAAAGCAAATACACGCTGGAACAGCTGCAGGAAGAAAGCCTGCACCTGCCCGATCTCGCCGACCGTGCGTCGAGCGAGACCGACAAGGCGATCGAGCTCAGAACGCGCGACCGCCAGCGCAAGCTGATTTCGAAAATTGACTCCGCGCTCCGCCGCATCGAGACCGGCGAATACGGTTATTGCGAGGAGACGGGCGAGCCGATCGGCATCCGGCGCCTCGAAGCGCGCCCGATCGCGACGCTGTCGCTCGAAGCGCAGGAGCGTCACGAGCGGGCCGAGAAAGTCCACCGGGACGATTAAGCGAAATCCGGAAATCGCCGCCGCAACGAATCTGCAGCCGCCGCGCGGCGCGCGTCCCAATCCTTGCCGCGGATGACGTCGTAGCTGGCGCCGTGGCGCCGCAGGCGCCGCTCGGCCTCGTCGAAAAAGAATGCGCGCGCCGCCGCATCGCCCGCATAGCGCACGCCGTCCTGCACCCAGTCGATATCGGGCGCGAGCAACAGATAGTGATCGGCGAGCGTTTCGCGCTCGATCGCCTCAAGCGCCGGCGCGACCGTTCCCGTCAAAAACTGCGACCATACGGCAGTCTGCACCGCGTCGGTGTCTTCGATGAGGACGGGCCCGGCAGCGCCGCGCATCGCCTCCCGCATCGCGCGATGCGTTTGCGCGAGCGTGACGAGATCGCCCGGCGTCCAGTTCTTCCCCTGCTTGTAGGCGACGTCATAGGTGCGGCCATATTCCGGCATCGCGCGTGTTCTGAATGCGCGCGCGAGATCGCCCGCGAGCGTCGTCTTGCCGACGCTCTCCGGACCGAGCAGCGTCAGGCGCCGCTGGAAAAACGGGCGCACCTCGCGCGGGATGAAATGCCAGTTGCGATGCGGTGCTTCCAGGATTGCCGCGCCCGAGACCGGGACGATTTCGCGATCAGGATCGACAAGAACCGGGATTGCGGCAAGTTCCTCGGCCAGCCTGAAAACATAAGGTTCTGAGGCGAAGACGTGCGTTGGCGGCTCGGGCAGCATCGCCAGAATCGCCTCGCGCCAGATCGGCCAGAATTCGGGGTGATCTTCGGGCCGCTGCGGCAGGTCGCGGTGGACGTGGAGCACGCGCGCACGCGGCAGCATGGCGCGCATCCAGTCGAACCGGTCAGCGCCCGGAATAGGGTCCGCGCTTGTCGAACAGACAAGCGCCGTCGTCTCGTCCATCATCGCGAGCGCCGTCTCCGCGAGAAACCGGTGACCGGCATGGGGCGGCAGGAATTTGCCAAGAAGAAAGCCGCGGCGGGTCACGCTGCGCGCCCGGCGTCAGTCAGCGACCGGCGCCATCCGAAATATCCGAACACGCACATCCCTAGAAAAACTGCATAGAGCGCTGCAGTCGGCTCCAGTCCCTTCAACCAGAAAAGCCCGATAGCGAGCGCGTCGACGACAATCCAGACGAGCCAGTTTTCAAGAAAGCGCTTCGCCATCATCACCTGCGCGACGACGCTGAGCGCCGCGATCGCTGCATCCCAGAAAGGATGCGTCGCGTCAGTGAGGCGATCCATGGCAAGCCCGAGCGCGCCGGTCCCCGCAAGCGCCAAGGCGACATAGACGCTCGCGCGCGGCCCGATGCGCCGGACGATGACGAGGCCCTCGCTGTCGCGCGCGCGCCGCCAGTTCATCCAGCCGTAAATCTGGATGGCGAAGAAAAAAACCTGCAGCCCGGCGTCGGCGTAAAGCTTCGTCTCAAAAAAGATGACCGCATAAAGCGTCACCATCGCGAGGCCGAACGGGTAATTCCAGATGCTGCGGCGGATCAGCAGGGCGATATTGGCGAGCCCCAGCAGCACAGCGGCGATCTCGATCGCCCGCTCGCCCGCCATCGCCCGGATGAATTCGATCGCCCCGTCCATCGGCTGGGGTCTATCCCGGAAATTCTGGTCTTTCGCCAGCGCGGAGGGGCTTGCAAAAGATATAAAGATATCCTTATATGGAGGTCTCCAGCGGAGTTCTTATGGCGTCCAAAGATCCCTTTCCCGGTCGTCCCGAGCGGATCGCCGCGCTGAAAGCCGCGCTCGATGAGCGGATTGTCGTGCTCGACGGCGCGGCCGGTACGGTCATCCAGTCCTATGGCCTCGACGAAGCGGGCTATCGCGGCGCGCGCTTCGCCGGCTGGGCGTCGGATGTTCGGGGCAATAACGACCTGCTCATCCTGTCACGGCCGGAAATCGTCATCGAGATGCATCGCGGCTATCTCGCCGCCGGCGCCGACATGATCGAGACCAACACTTTTTCGTCGACGACGATCGCTCAGTCCGATTACGGGATGGAGGCGCTCGCCTATGAGATGAATGTCGAAGGCGCTCGGCTCGCCCGCGCCGAAGCGGACCGGATCGCGGAGCCCAATCGCCCGCGCTGGGTCGCCGGCGCCATCGGCCCTACGAACCGCACCGCCTCAATATCGCCCGACGTCAACGATCCCGCCAAGCGCAATGTCGATTTCGACACGCTCGTCGCGTCCTATGGCGACGCGGCCAAAGGCCTTCTTGAAGGCGGCGCCGATACGATCCTTATAGAGACGATTTTCGACACGTTGAACGCCAAGGCGGCAATCTACGCCGTCAAGGAGCTGTTCGACGATCTGCGGTATGAAGTCCCCGTCATGCTGTCGGTGACGATCACCGACCAGTCGGGCCGCACGTTGTCCGGCCAGACGCCGGAGGCCTTCTGGCATTCGGTGCGGCACGCCAAACCGATCTCGGTCGGCATCAATTGCGCGCTGGGGCCCGACCTCATGCGCCCCTTCGTCGCCGATCTGGCGCGCGTCGCCGATTGCGCGCTGTCGGCTTATCCCAATGCGGGCCTGCCGAACGCCTTCGGCGGTTATGACGAAACGCCGTCATCAATGGCGAAACATCTGGAAGAATGGGCGCGCTCGGGCCTTCTTAACATTGTCGGCGGCTGCTGCGGCACGACGCCGGATCACATCGCGGCTTTCGCCCGCGCGGTGAAGGGCGTCGCCCCGCGCGAAATACCCGTCGCGGCGCCCGCCCTGCGCTTGTCGGGCCTTGAACCTTTCATGCTCGCGCGGTGAGGGGCGATGGCCTATCCGCCAAAGCCGCATCTTGAAACCGATCCGGCGAAGATCGTAGCGCTGGTTCGAAGCCGCCCCTTCGCGCATTTTTTCACGGCGGGCGCTGGCCTCCGCGTCACCAGAATTCCGTTCGCGGCCGAGATTGAGAACGGCGAAATCAAACGGCTGCGCGCGCATCTTCAGGCGACCAACCCGCAATGCGCCGCGCTCGACGGCGCCGAAGCGCTCGTCGCGTTTTCCGGCCCGGACAGCTATGTGTCGCCGAACTGGCGCACCGCCTCAGATCGCGGCGCGACCTGGGACTATACGGCGGTCCATGTCTGGGGCCGGGCACGCGTCAGAAACGACCGTGCGTTCTTCGACCAGCTGATCGGTGATCTCGCCGCGGCGGCCGAGGCAAGGGTTCGCGGTCTTTCGGACAAGCCGGAATGGTCGATGAAAAACGTCACCGACGACTATGTCGAGCGCCTGCGGCCGCAGCTTTGCGCATTTGAATTCGACGTGACGAAGGTCGAAGCGATCGCCAAGCTGCACCGGAACTTCCCCGACGCCGACGCGCGGAGCGTCGCGGCGCATCTTGCCGGAAGTCCGCATGAAGACGCCCGCGCGATCGGGGCCATGATCGAACAGCGCCTCGAGCGCTGAGCGGGCGGCGCGGCGTTGTTCGCGCCAGCGGCCTCCGGTAGAAGCGACCAATGACGGACCCAACAAATCAGATCGACTGGCTCGCCCGCCTCGTCGCGTTCGACACGACCTCGTCGCGGTCGAATCTCGCGCTCATTGACGATGTCGAGGCCTATCTCAAAGACCACGGCGCGGAAACGCATCGCGTCTGGAACGCAGACCGCACCAAGGCCAATCTCTACGCGGTCGTCGGGCCGAAAGTCGAAGGCGGCGTCGTCCTGTCGGGTCACACGGACGTCGTGCCGATAACGGGACAGGCATGGTCAACCGATCCATGGAAGCTCACGGAGAAAAACGGGAATCTTTACGGGCGCGGCACGAGCGACATGAAAGCGTTCTCGGCGATCGCTCTCTCGCTTTTGCCGGAGATGAAGAACGCTGGCTTGAAACGCCCGGTGATTTTCGCGCTTTCCTATGACGAGGAAATCGGCCTCCTCGGCGCGCCGCACATGATTGCGGAGATCAGGGACCGCTTGCCTGCGCCCGCCGCCGTGATCGTCGGCGAGCCGACGCTGATGAAAGTGATCGACGGGCACAAGGGCATCGCGTCCTTCCGGACGACCGTGACCGGCTTCACCACGCATTCGAGTCAGACCGATCGCGGCGTCTCGGCGGTCGAGGCGGCGGCGGCGCTGATCGCGAAAATATCGGCGATGCGCGAAGCGCGCGCAGGCCTCGCCGACCCGCACAGCCCCTTTTCGCCGCCTTATACGACGATGACCGTCAACGTCGTGCGCGGCGGCACGCAGCTCAACATCATGGCGGGGGAGTGCGCGTTCGACTGGGATTGCCGCGTCATCCCCGGCGACAGCGCGGCGGCGGTGCGGGCCGAGATCGACGCCTTCGCGCGCGAAATCGAAGCGCAGATGCGACGCCGCGCGCCGACCTGCCGCGTTGAAACCGTACAGATGTCAAATGCGCCCCCTTTGGCGCCGTCGCCCGACAATCCCGCCGCCGATCTCGCCAAGTCGATCACCGGGCTCAATTCGACGGATGTCGTTTCCTATTGCGCCGAAGCGGGGCAGTTTCAGGAAGCGGGATTTTCGACCGTCATCTGCGGGCCCGGTTCGATCGACCAGGCGCACCAGCCTGACGAATTCATCGCCGTCAGCCAGATCGCGGAAGGAACGGCCTTCATCCGCAAGCTGATCAACCGCCTCGCCGCCTGACCCTTCAAAGGAAAATCATGACCTCGTTCGACGCCGCCGGTCTCTGGATCGGCCTCAATGCGATCTTCCTCATTTATGTCAGCATGCGCGTCGGCGCGGTCCGAACGAAGCACAAGATCAATCTCGGCGACGGCGGCAATGACGAAATGATCCGCGCCATCCGCACGCAGGGTAACTATGTCGAATACGCCCCGCTGGCGCTCCTCGGCCTTCTTGCGCTCGCCGCGCAAGGGCAGGGCGCTGGCGTTATCCACGCGCTTGGGGCGGTCTTTCTCGCCGCGCGCGTATCGCACCTTCTGGGGCTTGGCCTCGGCGTCTGGCCGGCGGGCCGGTTTGTCGGAACGCTGGGCACGTTGCTGAGCCTTCTGGCGACCGGCGGTCTCCTTGTCTGGGCTGCGCTGACCTGATCGCGGCGCCCGGCTTTACGGCGAATTTACCCTGGGCTGCGAGGATCGCCCTTTGTTAAGGCGTTGCGTCAGGGGCCTTTGGGGTGAAGCGTATTTCTCATTGCCGCGCGTGCGGTTCTGCGGCGTTGTCGCCGGCCTTCGCGCTGGACGGCGCGATGAATGGCGCCGGGCGCAAGGGCCTTCTTGGCCGCGCGAAAAGCGAAGCGGCCGAATTCGTTCTTTGCGATCCGTCCCGGGACGTTCACGCCTGCGGGCTGTTGCAGAACGCCTTCGCCGGCGAAGGACCGGTCAAGCGCGCCGTCCCCTCGGGCGTCTATCGCGTGACGCGTTCCTCGCTGCGCGCAATGGCGACCGAAGGGCTCGAACTGATTTCCGGCCGCGATTGCGCCGCCCTCGACATCGGCTGCTCCGACGGCACGCTCCTGTCATTCTACCCGCGCTGGGTCGAACGCTTCGGCGTCGATCCTTCGGACGACATCGACAGCGTCGGCGCCTGGACATGGTCGGCGAAGACCGCGTTTCCGGGGCCGGAGATTGATCGCGCTTTCGCAGGCCGGAAGTTCGATCTCATCACCGCCGCCTCGACCTTCGAAGAAGTCGATGAGCCGCGCGCGTTTCTGGCGCGGGTCAAGTCTCTGCTGACGGATGACGGCGTCTTCTGCCTTGAAACGATCTATGCGCCGATGGCGCTGACGCATACCGCCGCGGACGCCTTCGCGAGCGGGATCTCGGCGGTCTACTCCCTGACCGTGCTCGAGCGGCTATTGCGCGATTGCGACCTCAAGATTTTCCGTGGCGCGCTCACCGAGAAGGACGGCGGATCGATACGCCTGTTCATCACGCACGCCGATTCCGCCGAATATGATTTCGACCCCTGGTATGAACGGCTCGCGCAATTGTGGGACGAAGAGAACGCGCTCGGATTGCGCTCCATTCAGCCCTATCAGGCTTTTTCTGCGCGGGCGGGGGAAATCCGCGCGGCGTTCGCCGAAAGAATCGCGGAGTGTTCCAAGCGCAATCAAAGCGTTCATCTCTACGGGGCGGACGCCGGCGCGGCGATGTTCTACGCCTGGGGCGGCGCAAAGGCCGACATTATCGAAGCCGCCGTCGTCGCCGCAGCGTTTGAAGACGGCTCGCGGCTCTGCGCGGGCGGTCCCTCGCTCGTGTCCGAATCCGAGTCGCGCGCCGTCAATCCCGACTGGCTGATCGCGCCGGCGGCCCTCAAGCGCGAGATCCTCGAGCGTTGGCGCGACTATGTCCTGCAAGGCGGGAACATCCTCTTCGCGACGCCGGACATTCACGTCGTCACCGCCGGCAATTACGCGAGCGAGTTCGGCAAATCGCTCGCCGGCGCCGAAGGCGGGGCGGGCGCGGATTCGCTGCGCGCCATCCTCCGGGCTGCGGGCGGTCTGCGCGTCGTCGGGGGCAAAGACGCGCGCAAGAGCGCGTAAGGTTTTTACCGTGTGCTGATGAACCGCCGCGTCGTTCCCTCAAGAACGACGGCGGTCAGCGCGTCGGACCAGACGGCGCCCGTATCGACCGCTATACGCCAGCCATGGTCTTGCGGCTTCTTCACGGGATGATGGCCGTGGACAACGACTTCTTTCGGGCGTCCCTCCGGCGGCGCGTTGTGAAACTCGGCGCGAATCCACAGACAGTCTTCTTCTTTCTGCGCGTCGAGCGCGACGCCTGGACGAAAACCGGCATGGACGAAGGCGTAATCGCCAAGGATGCGCCACAGGTCGAGCGACTGCAGAAAGCGGAGATGCGTCTCGGGCATCCGGGCGCCTAGCGCGGAGGCCAGCCCTTCGGGGGTGTTGCTCCAGATATCGGCGACGCCATAGCTCTCCAGCGTCTTGTCGCCGCCCCAATGCAGCCAGTCTTCGTTTCGATCCGGCGCATCGAGAAAATCGAGGATCGCCTGCTCGTGATTTCCTTTCAGGAAAATCGCATCCGGCTCGCGCTCGCGGATGGACAGGAGCCGGTCGAGCACGCCCTTCGAATTCTCGCCGCGATCGACATAGTCGCCGAGGAAGATGAGGCGGCGCTTCCGGCCGGCGGCGTCGGTTTCGATCTTTTCGAGCAGCGCGTCGAGCAGCCCGGCGCAGCCGTGAATGTCGCCGATCGCGTAAAGCCGTTCCTCCGCCGGCGCGGCGGCGGAAGGCTGTTTGGCTTGAAAAAGTTTTCCGATCATCGGGTCAACGCCGGCCTCAACCTCTATATGATAGGGTCGATTTATGATTATTGCCCATAGCAGGGCACAGGAGAGGCGAACCTGTCTTTTTCGCGTTCAGTGACGGCGACAAACACATGACGGTGCTCGTGACCGGCGCCGCCGGCTATGTCGGCGCGCACATGCTTCTCGCCCTGAAAGAGGCGGGCGAGGATGCGCTTGCCCTCGACGATCTGACGACCGGCGCGCGGCGGCTCGTGCCCGACGGCGTGCCGCTCGCGGTCGCTGATGTCGGGGACCGCGCCATCGTCATGCGCCTCCTTCGCGAGCACGGCGTTCGCGAGGTCGTCCATTTCGCCGGTTCGGCGTTGGTGCCGGAATCCGTTCAGAAGCCCTTGCATTACTACTGGAACAATACCGCCAAAACGATCGCGCTCTTAGAAGCCTGCGTCGCCTGCGGGGTTGAGCGGTTCATCTTTTCGTCGACCGCCGCCGTTTACGGCACCCCCGACCAATCGCCGATCAACGAGAACGCCGCCATCCACTCGATCTCGCCCTATGGCGCATCGATGGCGATGAGCGAGCGCGTTCTGGAAGACGCAGCGCGCGCGCATGGCTTCTCTTACGCCACCCTTCGCTATTTTAACGTCGCTGGCGCGGACCCTAAGGGCCGCGCCGGGCAAATCGGCAAGCCGACCCACCTTATCAAGGTCGCCGCGCAGATCGCCGCCGGCGTGCGCAAGGAGAAATTGCAGGTCTACGGCGCTGATTATCCGACACCCGACGGCACGGCGATCCGCGATTACGTGCATGTGTCCGATCTTGCCGACGCGCACCTTGCCGCGCTTGCGCGCCTGCGGCGCGGGGGGAAGTCCGAAACTCTCAATATCGGATATGGCCGCGGCTATTCGGTGCGCGAGGTTATCGACGCATTTGAGGCGGAGACCGGCGCGCCGCTTCCCTATGACATTGCGCCGCGCCGCGCCGGCGATCCCGCGCAACTGATCGCCGACACCGCGGCGATCCGCACGGAGCTCGATTGGCGCCCGCGCTTTGACGATATCGGCTTCATCGTGCGATCGGCGATCGCCTGGGAGAAAAAACTCGCGCGCGAGACGCCCGCATGACCATGACGCGCTGGTGGCGTATCGCGTTTGCAGCGCTCGCCATTTTTGTCACGTGGCAGACGCTGACGCCGGACCCCGACGATACCGAAGGCGGAATGGCGCTCGCGCGCTGGATCGCAGAAATGCTTTTCCGGTCGGCGGAGATGGGCGACAAGGTAGCGCATTTCATCGCTTACGCCGCGCTGGGGAGTTCGGCCGCGTTCGGCCAATTCCGGATGCTCGGAAAGCGCGCGCCAGTGATCGCCGGCATCGCCGTTTACGGCATGGCGCTTGAGGGGCTGCAAGGGCTCGGCGGCGTGCGCGATCCGGAAATCGCCGACGCCGCCGCCAATGCTCTTGGCGTACTGGCGTCCTTCGCCGCCGTCGCGGCTCTTGAACAATTCCGGGCGCTGCGCCCCGCATGAAAACCATAATCATCATCCCAGCGCGCCTTCAGTCGACGCGCCTGCCGCGAAAGCTGCTTTTGACCATCGGCGGCCAGACGGTCATCGAGCGGACCTGGCGCCAGGCGCGCCGCGCCAGGCTCGCCGATGACGTCGTGATCGCGACTGATTCACCAGAAATCGCCGCCGCGGCAAAAAACTTCGGCGCCACGGTCGCCATGACGCGCGCCGACCATCAGTCCGGCACCGAACGCATCGCGGAGACGGCTGCTTCCATGCCGGATGCGGGGATGATCGTAAATATTCAGGGCGATGAGCCGGAAATCGATCCAGGCCATATCGACGCGCTGATCGGCCTCCATCGCGCGACGGACGCCTTCGCCTCGACGCTCGCCTGTCCGTTTCCGGCCGATCTCGATCCGACCAACCCCGCCGCCGTCAAGGCGGTTCTGGGCGCGCAGATCGCCGGTGCCGACAACGCTTACCGCGCCCTCTATTTCACCCGGGCGCTTGCCCCGTATCCGCGCGCGGGCGTGGGATCGTTCTATCTCCATGTTGGCGCCTACGCTTTCCGGCGCGACGCGCTGATGCGCTTTGCTAACGCGTCGCCGGGACGGCTCGAGCAAATAGAAAAGCTGGAGCAGCTTCGTATTCTGGAAATGGATGAGAAGATCGCCGTACGGATCGTTCCGAGCGCGGCGCGCGGGATCGACACGCGCGAAGACTATGCTGCCGCGTGTATGCGGCTTGAATGAAAATGAGATGGTGCTGAAAAAGAAACAGGCTCCGACTTGGTCAGTCGAAGCCTGGGTCGTATGCGGGGGCGGTTTGAAGCAGTCTTTGATGACTTCCGCATAAACCGCTTAAGCGAGGGCGCCCATCGTGTAGGCCGCCGGGAAAATCGCCGCGAGCGTAACAATGATCGCGAAGGTGAACGTCGTCAGTTTGGCCATTTTTCTCTCCATTTTTTCGTTGCCGCCGTTTCCGGCATGGACGTGAAATAGGCCCGGTTCGCGAAAAGAAAATGCCCGGCGGCGCCGTTCCGCCGCATTCGGCAAACGCTTCATCGAACGGCAATTTTAACGATTCAGCCCGGCCCGCGCGGCGAACGGTTCGTCGCCGGCGCGACCGGTGAGAGCTGCCTCAGAGCCCGATAAAGGGCTGAACGATCCGACCGACGATGCTCTTGAAGCGCAAGGGCGCGCTCGTGGCGATGAGGCAGATGCAGGGCTCTTCGCCCGTCGCCATTGGCGAGTGCAACACGTCCTCGTCCAGGTCGGCGAGGTCGCCATGGCGAAAGTCGCCCACTTCGTCCGTATAAGAGCCGCGCAGGATCAACGTCAGCTCCTCGTCGCCATGCGTGTGCTTGGGGATGCGCACGCCCGGAGAAATCTTCAGGAGGCGGAGCACCCCGGGGCGATACCCGACGGCGGGAATGACATGCTGCGACAGGCCGGGCGCCACCTGGCGCCATTCAATCGCGTCGATGCCGTCTTTCAGATAGCGCGCGAGCGGATGGGCGGCGTCGAGAGAGAAATCATTGGCGGCGAAGACCGAGGCCGGCGCCCGCGCGGCCTCCTGCTTGCCCGCGCGCAGCCAGAAACTGTCAAGCGCGCTGTCGCTGAGCGCGACGGGCTCCACGGTTTCGAGGCAGGCGCCGCCGACGGCCTCGAAATCGCCGACGGCGAGACGACAGTCCGGGCACAGTTTCAGATGCGCGGCGATGACCACGCTGCGCGCCTCGTCCAGCTGACCGGCGGCGAACGCCGCGAGGGTCAGTTCTTTCGGGTGATGACGAATGTTACTCAACGCTGTCACCAAGTTCCTTTCTGATCTTCTCAAACGCCAGTCGAAGGCGCGACTTGACGGTGCCGAGCGGCAAATTCAGCCGTTCGGCGATTTCCGAATGCGGGGCGTCTTCGATGAAATGAAGGCGCACGACCTCATACTGGGCCGGCGGCAGCGACTGGAACGCCAGCCTTATCTTTTCGTCGCGGTGGGCCCGCTCCATCAGAACGTCGGCGCGCGGTTCTTCCTCCGGATTGAATGCCGGGTCGTCGGCGTCGAGGGCGGGCTTGGCCGCCCGCCGCGCCGCGTCGATACGCAGATTGCGCGCGATCGTGAAAATCCATGTCGCGGCCGACGCCTTCGAAGGATCGAAGAGCCGCGCTTTTCGCCAGACCTTCAGCATCGCTTCCTGCGCAAGGTCCTCGGCGAGGTCCGGGGCTGTCCCGATGCGCATCAGGTACCCTTTGATCCGCGGCGCGAAAAAGGCGAACAGGGCGTTGAAAGCGTCGCGGTCGCCGCTCGCTGCAACCTGCATCAACAGTTCATTGAGCCGGTCAGGATCGGCCGGCGCCGGCAGGGCGGTCGGTTTCATGGCGTTCACGCGGCGCGCCAAAGCTCCAAACATCCAACCGCCTCATCGAGTATCGTTCGGGATACGAACGCTGGACGGCTTGGATCACTTCTGTCCATTTTAGTTTACAGAATTTTCCGCCCTCATCCAGCCGCCCGCGCCATTCGTACTATGGCTCGCACCCACCAGAAGGACCCCCATGGCGTTTGATCTTCGCGACCCGCGCGGACGGAAAGCCGCGCCGCAGGGGCGTTTGCGCGTCGCGGTCATCGGGTCGGGGGTCTCGGGCCTGTCAGCCGCCTGGCTGTTGTCGGGCAGGCATGAGGTCATCGTCTATGAGAAGGACCACCGTCTCGGCGGACATGCCAATACGGTGGATGTGCCGGTACGGGACGGCGTCGTGAGCGTCGACGCCGGCTTTATCGTCTTCAACCGGCCCAATTACCCGAACCTCACGGCGCTTTTCGAGCATCTCGGCGTCGTCGTCGAAGAAACGAACATGTCGTTCGGCGCGTCGATCAATGGCGGGCGCATCGAATATTCCGGGCAGGGATTGTCGGCGGTGTTCGCAAATCCGGCGAGCGTCCTTTCGCCGTCGCACTGGGCGATGATCCGCGACATTTTACGGTTCAACAAGGAAGCGAAGACCGCGCTCGATGAAGGGATCGCTGACGATGTGACGCTCGGCGCCTTTGTCGCGCGCCGGGGCTATTCAAACGCGTTCATCGACAGGTTCCTGGCGCCGATGGCGGCGGCGATCTGGTCGACGCCCTCCGTCGACATTCTCGATTATCCGGCGGCGGCGCTGTTTCGCTTCTACGCCAATCACGGCCTCTTTCAGGTGTCGAACAATCCGCGCTGGAGCACCGTCACCGGCGGATCGCGGGTCTATGTCGAGCGCCTGTCTCAACCCTTCGCTGGAAATGCGCGCCTTGGCGTTGGCGCTGCGCGCGTCGAGCGCGTCAAGGACGGCGTCGCGGTTACAGATGAGCAAGGCAATGTCGACCGGTTCGATCATGTCGTGCTTGCAACGCACGCCGACCGCGCGCTGGCGCTCATCGACCGGCCGACGTCGCGCGAGGAAACGCTGCTGAAAGCGTTCCGCTACCAGCCGAACCGCGCCGTCGTTCACACCGACGCGACCTTGATGCCAAGGCGCCGAAAAGTGTGGTCGAGCTGGAACTATATGGGCGGGGAAGGCCCGCCATCGGTCAGCTACTGGATGAACCGACTTCAAAATCTCTCCTGCGCGACGGACATTTTCGTGACGCTCAACCCGGCGTCGCCGGCGCGTGAGGATGCGGTCGTCGCCGCTTTCGACTATGATCACCCGATGTTCAATATCGAAGCGGGCAAGGCGCAGCGCGCGTTATGGTCCCTGCAAGGAGAGGGCGGCGTCTGGTTCTGCGGCGCCCATTTCGGCAGCGGCTTCCACGAGGACGGCATACAATCAGGCCTTGCGGTGGCCGAAGATCTCGGCGGCATATGCCGTCCATGGGAAGTCGAAAACGAATCAGGACGCATCTGGCGGCATGAAACGCCGCCGCTCGCGCTCGCGGCCGAATGAGCGCGCCTGCCGCGCAACTCTATCACGGCGCCGTCACGCACCGGCGCCTCAGACCGGTCGGTCATGCGTTCGCTTATCGCGTCTTTTCGCTGCTGATCGACATCGATCGAATCGAAGAGGTCGACTCGCGGTCACGCTGGTTTTCTCGAAACGGATTCAATCTATTTTCCTTTTACGACGCCGACCACGCCTTCGGCGCCGAGACTGTCTCCGGCGGCGTGCGCGCGCTGCTGAAGTCGCATGATTACTGCGCCGACGGTCGCATCCTTCTGCTCTGCTACCCGCGCATTCTCGGCTACGTTTTCAATCCGCTGTCGGTCTTTTATTGCCATGATGCGCGCGGACGCCTGGAAGCGGTGATCTACGAGGTGCGGAACACGTTCGGGGGACGGCATTCCTACCTCATTCCGGCCGAGGAAGGCGCCGAGATCATTCGTCAGTCGGCGGACAAAAAGCTTCACGTTTCGCCCTTCATGGACATGGACCAGCACTACGCGTTTCGCCTGTCGCGGCCCGGCAAGACGCTGTCGGTCTTCATTCACCAGACAGACCGGGAAGGTCCGATTTTCAACGCGTCTTTCGCGGGGCGCGCCGAAGCGATGACCGACGACGCGCTACTGACGGCCTTTTTCCGCTACCCGCTGATGACGCTGAAAATTGTCGCCGCCATCCACTTCGAAGCAGGGCGCCTTTTCCTTAAAGGCATGCGCCTTAAGGGAAAGCCCGCAGACCCGGCTGAGCCCGTGACGGCGGCCGTTCGGGCCAGCGCAAACAGGCGCGCGGCCTAAGTCTGCGAAACTTATTGACCCGCCGACCCTATCATAGGCGGACCTCTGAGTTCCCAAGCGGTCACAGTTAAAGCTCCCGATTTTATGGACGCCCCGCCGCGGATGCGCTAGGCGAACCGGCGGCCGGGAGGCAGGGAATGGACAAACTCTACAAGGACGCGCGCGCCGCGCTTGACGGGCTTCTTTTCGACGGCATGACGATCATGGCCGGCGGGTTCGGATTGTGCGGGATTCCGGAGAATCTCATTCTCGCGCTGCGCGATTCGGGCGTCAAAAACCTCACCGTCATCTCGAACAACGCCGGCGTCGACGGTTTCGGCCTCGGCATGCTGTTGAACAGCCGGCAGGTGAAAAAGATGATCTCGTCCTATGTCGGCGAGAACAAGGAGTTCGAGCGGCAGTACCTTTCCGGCGAGCTGGAGCTCGAATTCAATCCGCAAGGAACCCTCGCCGAACGCTGCCGCGCCGGCGGCGCGGGCATCCCGGGCTTTTATACGAAAACCGGCGTCGGCACTCTCATCGCCGAGGGCAAGGAACATAAGGTCTTCAACGGCGAGACTTATATCCTCGAAACAGGCCTCGTCGCCGACCTTTCGATCGTCAAGGCTTGGAAAGCGGATCCGGAGGGCAATCTCGTTTACCGAAAGACCGCGCGCAATTTCAATCCGATGATGGCGACCGCGGGAAAGGTCACGGTCGCGGAGGTTGAGGAAACCCTGCCGCTCGGCGCGCTTGACCCAGACGGCGTTCATACGCCGGGCGTCTTCGTGCAGCGCCTGATCAAGGGCCGACATGAAAAGCGCATTGAACAGCGCACCGTGCGCCAGCGGGAGAACGCCTGATGCCCTGGGACAGAAACCAGATGGCGGCGCGCGCCGCGAAGGAATTGAAAGACGGGTTCTACGTCAATCTTGGCATCGGCATTCCGACGCTGGTCGCGAACTTCATCCCCGCAGGCGTCGATATCACGCTCCAGTCGGAGAACGGCATGCTCGGCATGGGGCCGTTTCCCTATGACGACGAAGTCGATCCAGACCTCATCAACGCCGGCAAGCAGACGATTACGGAGATCAAGGGTTCTTCCTATTTCTCCTCCGCCGATTCTTTCGCGATGATCCGCGGCGGGCATATAGACCTTTCCATTCTTGGCGCGATGGAAGTGTCGGAGAAAGGCGATCTCGCCAATTGGATGATCCCCGGCAAGATGGTCAAAGGCATGGGCGGCGCGATGGACCTCGTCGCCGGCGTCAAACGCGTCGTCGTCGTCATGGACCATGCCTCGAAATCGGGCGAGCCGAAGCTCCTGAAGGAATGCTCGCTGCCGCTGACCGGTAAACAGGTCGTCGACATGGCGATCACCAATCTCGGCGTTTTCACGATCGAGCGCGGCAAGGGAATGACGCTTGTCGAACTCGCCGACGGCGTCACCCTCGACGCGGTGAAAGCGCAAACGGAAGCCCCGTTCAGGGTCGCGCTTTAGGCGACGCGCGGCCGAATTGTTTTATTAACGGAAGCAGCATAATCGCGGGTCTGGCGACGGGCGGTCGCCTCCCCAGCGGCGAGTGCGATGCAGCCTGACGCGATCGATACGACGGAGGCGGCGACGGAAGGTTTCCTCGTCGCCGCGATTTTGCTGGGCGTTGTCGAGGGATTGACCGAGTTTATCCCGGTCTCCTCGACCGGGCATCTCATCGTCCTTGTCGATTTTTTCAATGTGCGCACGCCGCCCGGCCGCGTCTTCGAAATCTGCATCCAGCTCGGCGCCATCCTCGCCGTGTGCGTCGTTTACTGGCGCAGGCTCCTGTCAAAGGCGCTCGGCCTATTCAGCGATCCGGCGGCGCGACGCTTTGTGATCGGCATTCTCGCCGCCTTCGCGCCAGCAGTGGCGCTCGGTCTCGTCGCCGGCGACGTCGTGCGCGAGCAATTGTTCCGTCCGTCGATTGTCGCTGCGATGCTGATCCTCGGCGGGATCGCGATCATTTTCCTTGAACGCCGCAAGACGCCGGTGAAGTTCCCGGACGCTGACACTGTCGATCCGATAACGGCGTTGAAAATTGGGCTCGTCCAGTGCGTCGCTTTCATTCCCGGCGTGTCGCGATCGGGCGCTACGATCATTGGCGCGCGCCTGCTCGGCCTTTCCCCGATCGCGGCGGCGGAGTTTTCCTTTTTCGTCGCCATTCCGACCATGCTCGGCGCCACCGCCTACGCCGCTTTCAAGGCCCGTGACGACATTTCGGCGGACGGCATGGCGATGGTCGCGGTCGGCTTCGTCGCCGCCTTCGTCGCCGCGCTGATCGTCGTCAAAGCCGTGATCGGCTTCATATCCCGGCGCGGACTGTTGCCCTTCGCCTACTACCGCATCGGGCTCGGGGTCCTTATCTTTGCGCTTCTGGCGGCCGGCGTCGGCCGCGGCTGATCCCTCGGAGCGTTGATGCCCTCGACAATCTATGAGCCTCTTCGCGCGGCGATCCGCAAGGGCGACAATGAGTATGTCGACGCGCAGGAGATCGTCTCGGCGCTCGGACCTCGCGCTTTCGGCCTCTCGGTCATGGTCGTCATGGCGCCGGTCTGCCTGCCGATGCCGCCGGGCGTGCCGACGGTCGCGGGCGTCATTCTCGCTTTCTTCTCCATACAGATGATTTTGGGCTTCAAGTGCCCCTGGATCCCGAAGCCGATGCGGCGTCTCCAGATCACGCGCACGAAACTGCTCGGCGGCATCGACGCGCTTGAGCGGCGTCTGAAATTCATTGAGCGATTGGCGCATCCCCGGCTCGAATTTCTCACCGGCGGCTTCGGCGCGCAGATTATCGGCATCGCGCTTTTGGCGCTCGCGCTGGTGCTGATCCTGCCGATCCCGTTCCTCGGCAATCTGCCGCCGGCGATCGCCGCCGGCATTCTCGGCCTCGCGCTCGCTCAGCGAGACGGATTGATGGCGCTGATCGGCTTCATCGCGACCGGCGCGGCGATCGCCTTCACCTGGAAGCTCGCGGTGGCGACGGTCGGGCTTTTCCAGCGCCAGTTCGGCTGATCATCCGCGTTTCCGGCAGCAGGAAGAGCCCTATAGCGAGCGTGCCGAGCGCGATAATCACCGGGTACCAGAGGCCGGCGTAAATATCGCCTGTCGCGGCGATGACGGCGAACGCGGTCGTCGGCATCAGCCCGCCGAACCAGCCGTTGCCGATGTGATAGGGCAGCGACATTGACGTGTAGCGAATGCGCGGCGGAAAGAGCTCGACAAGCAGCGCCGCCATCGGGCCGTAGCACATGGTCGTAATCGTCAGCAGAAGGACAATCAGAAAGACGACCAGCGGCCGGTTGACGCGCGCCGGGTCTGCGCTCGCAGGATAGCCGACATCGGCAAGGCCCGCCGCCGCTTCTTTTTGAAAGGCCGCCACCGCGGCGCGTCTTTCGGTTTCATCGAGGCCGTCGACCTCGGGCGCCGCGATAGTCCGCGCGCCGATCTCGACGCGAACGGTTCCGTCGGATGACGGCGCGTTGCGGTAAGTGACGCCGGCGCGCGCGAGCGTTGATTTGGCGACATCGCAGGGCTTGCTGTCGAATTTTGCGCGTCCGACGGGGTCGAACTGAAAGGAGCAAGCCGCCTTTTCGGCGTAGACCGTCACGGGCGCTGTCCGCTGCGCCTCGGCGAGCGCCGGGTTCGCCGCCGCGGTCAGCGCCTTGAACAGCGGAAAATAAAAGAGAACGGCGGCGGCAAGACCCGCCATGATGATCCGCTTGCGGCCGATCCGGTCGGAGAGCCAGCCGAACAGGACATAAAGCGGCGCACCGAGAAGGAGCGCGACGGCCATCAAGACATTGGTCGTCAGGCCGTCCACTTTGAGGACGCGCTCGAGATAATAGAGCGCGTAGAATGTGCCCGTGTAAAAGGTCACCGCCTGGCCGGCGACGCAGCCGAACAGCGCAATCAGCACGATCTTGAGGTTCGGCCATTTCAGGAAAGATTCGGCGAAGGGCGCTTTCGACGTTTCGCCGTCTTCCTTCATGCGCTGAAAAACGGGACTTTCATTGAGGCGCATCCGGATCCAGATCGATATCGCGAGGAGCAGGATCGAAATCAGAAACGGAATGCGCCATCCCCAGCTGTCAAAGGCCTCTGGCGTCATCAGCGCACGCGCGCCCATGATGATCATCAGCGACAGGAGGAGCCCGAAAGCGGCGGTCGTCTGAATCCAGCTTGTGTGAAGCCCGCGCCTGTCATCGGGCGAATGCTCGGCGACATAGATCGCCGCGCCGCCATACTCCCCGCCGATCGCAAGGCCCTGCAAGAGGCGCAGGATGATGAGGATGACCGGGGCGGCGATGCCGATGGCGTCATAACCGGGAAGAAGCCCGACGACGAAAGTCGACAGGCCCATGACGCCCATGGTGACAAGAAATGTGTTCTTGCGCCCGACAATGTCGCCGATCCGTCCGAAAACGAGAGCGCCGAGCGGCCTTACGATGAAGCCCGCCGCAAACGCGGCGAGGGCAAAGATGAAGCCCGTCGTTTCATTGACGCCCGAGAAAAAGTGCCGGGCGATATAGGTCGCGAGCGCGCCATAAAGAAAAAAATCGTACCACTCGAACATGGTGCCGAGCGACGACGCGCCGATGACAAGGCGTTCGCGCGCCTTGTCCCGCGCAGGTGCGGCCTTCGCCGCGTCCGGGTTTGTCAATTCCATCGACGGCGTCAGCGCTTCATCAGCGCGGCCGCGTGCGCGCGCGCTTCTTCGATATAGTGAAGCGATCCGCCGAGCGCCATTTTGTCCTCGCCCTCGCGAAGATCGCGGAATTTTTTCGCGGGCATGCCGGCCCACATCTCACCGGCGGGGACGATCTTCTTCGGCGACAGGAAGGCGCCGGCGGCCAGCATGCCGCCGGTCCTGACGACCGACCCGTCGAGCATCGTCGCGCCCATGCCGACGAAGCCTTCGTCTTCAACCGTCGCGCCGTGCAGCATGCATTTGTGGCCGATCAGCGCATGGCGTCCGACGATCGTCGGCAGGCCGCCGAACTCGGGGCCGTCGACATGGATGACGGTGCCGTCCTGGACGTTCGATCCTTCGCCGATGACGATCCGGTTGGTGTCGCCCCTGAGGACGCAGCCGTACCAGACGGAGGCCTTCGGACCGATTTCGACATCGCCGCAGATGACGGCGCCGGGCGCGATAAAAGCGGTCGCGTCGATCCTCGGTTTTTTGTCGCCGATGGCGAAGATGAGGGGTTCAAGGCTCATGATTTCACGGCGTCCGGCTGGTTTTCGGGGTGGGCGCGCTTAAAGGCCTCCTGCGCCGAACATCGGTCGTGGATCGCTTTCAATCGCGGCGTGCGGGAGAGGTCGATGCCAAAGCGCAAGGCGCCGTACATTTGCGGCACGAGAAACGCGTCGGCGATGCTTGGTTTGTCGCCGACGCAATAGTCGCCCTCATAGCGGGAGACGAGCGCCTCGACCGATTCCATCGCGCCGCCAGACCAGCGGTTTAGCCAGGCCTTCATCGACGCGTCGTCGAAATCGAGCTCCTCCTTCAAATAGTTCTGCATACGGAGGTTCATGAAGGGCTGCGCCTCGCAGGCGATCGTCGCGGCGATTGCGCGCGCATGCGCGCGCGCCGCGGCGTCAGCGGGCAGGAGCGCAATTTCCGGATAACGCTCTTCCAGATATTCGACGATGGCGATCGACTGCGTCAGGACGGAGCCCTCTTCGGTCTCAAGCGCCGGGACAAGGCCTTGGGGGTTGCGCCTAAGGAACGCCGGCGAGCGTTGTTCGCCTTTCAAAAGGTTGACCGGCTCATAGCTGAATTCGAGCCCCTTGAGTTCCATCGCGATCCTGACGCGATAGGTGGCGCTCGACCGCCAATATCCGAAAAGCTTCATCACCAAGGCCCCGAAATTAACAATTTCATTCAACTTAGACCGCATTGTCCTGAGACGCCAAACCGCCCCGCGGCGTCGGCGCCAAAGACAGAAAGATCTTGATGCAGTCCGCGAAGATAGAGACCGCGCCCGCCCCCGCGACCCAGAACGACGACGAATGGTCCGCGCAGAACCTTCGGTGGCAAGACGGCCGCGCGCTGACCGATCTCGCCAATTGTCTCCGCGTTTTCGAACGGCATCCCGATTACAAGGGCCGCTTCCGTTACAACGACATGCTCAACAAGGTTGTCGATCGTGGCGCGGTGATGGTCGAATGGCGGATCAATGAGATCACCGCCGACGTCCAGGAACGCTTCATGCCGGATGTCGCGCCGGAAAACGTCTCCAAGGCCCTCTTCATCGCCGCCAACAGGGCCAGCGCGAAATAGTTGGCGAATTTAGTAACATCTGTTACTAACGGCGCTTTCCGGAGCGCGCCATGGCTGACCTTTTCGAGAACCCCCTCGGCACCGACGGCTTTGAGTTTGTCGAATATACCGGGCCGGACCCGGACGCCCTTGCGGGCCTGTTTGAAACGCTGGGCTTTACCGCGGTCGGCCGCCACAGGTCGAAGGACGTCATCCATTACGCGCAAGGCGACATCAATTTCCTCCTGAACCGCGAAACGGCGGGGCAGCCGGGCGCCTTCAGGAACCAGCATGGCGCCGGCGCCAATGCGATGGCGTTTCGCGTCAAGGACGCGGCGAGCGCCCACCGCGAAGCGATCCGCCGCGGCGCGACGCCCATCGAAGCGAAAACCGGTCCGATGGAGCTTAACATCCCCGGCATTGAAGGGATCGGCGGGCTCAACGTCTATCTCGTCGATCGCTATGGGGCGCGCACGATCTATGACGTCGATTTTGAACCGATCCCCGGGGCTGATCCGAAAAAGAATTCCGCAGGCCTCACCTATCTCGATCACCTGACGCACAATCTCCGGCGCGGCAATATGAAGCTGTGGGCGGATTATTACGAGCGCATCTTCAATTTCCGCGAGATCCGCTATTTCGACATCGAGGGAAAACTGACGGGCCTTGTCTCGAAGGCGATGACAAGCCCCTGCGGAAAAATCCGCATCCCTCTCAATGAGAGCCAGGACGACAAATCGCAGATCGAAGAGTTTATCGCCCGCTATAATGGCGAGGGCATCCAGCACATCGCGCTCGGGACCGGTGACATTTATACGACGGTCGAGGAACTGCGGCGGCGCGGCGTCCCCTTCCAGTCGACGCCTGACAGCTATTACGAGAAGACGGATGCGCGCGTCGGTCCGCACGGCGAAAACCTTGAGCGCCTCCAACGCAACAAGATCCTCATCGATGGGGCGCCGACGCAAGGGCAGGGGCTGCTCCTGCAAATCTTCACGCAGGACGCCATCGGCCCGATCTTTTTCGAGATCATTGAGCGCAAGGGAAATGAGGGCTTCGGCGAAGGCAATTTCAAGGCGCTGTTTGAGTCGATTGAGGAAGACCAGATCCGCCGCGGGGTGTTGAAGGAATAGGCATGATCGCCCATCCGCCGGCTCGTCCGCCGCTCACGCTCGCCGCTTTCACGCCCTATCGCATCGTCGCTCTGGCGCGTCGTCTCAGCGAGGAGCTGGGTGAGGCTTACGCCCACGAAGGCGTGACGATCCCCGAATGGCGCGTCCTCGCCGTCGTCGCGCAGGCGCCGGTGATCGCCGCGCGCGACGTCGCGCAGATGACGCCGATGGACAAAATGGCGGTCAGCCGCGCGGTAGCGTCGCTTGAAGACAAAGGTCTCGTTTCGCGGGAACGCAGCGAAGACCGCCGGGTGTCGTCGTTGCGGCTGACGCCGGCGGGCGAGATCGTCTATCAACGGGTCGCCGCCATTGCGCTCCGCTATGAAGAAAAACTGCTGCGACGCCTCCCTGACGCCGAACGCCGCGCCTTTCTTGCAGGCCTTGCGGCGCTTGAAAGCGTCGATCGCGCTGCTGAATAGCCTTGCCGCGGCGCTGATCGTGCAGGGCTGCGTTTCATTTCCCGAAGCGCCGTCGGCGAGCGTGGCGCCCACGCTGACGGAAGACGCCTTCATCGCTTCCGACGGCGCGCGGCTCGGCCTGACCGTGTGGCGCGCGGAGGACCCTGTCGCGATCATCGCCGCCGTGCATGGCATGAACGATTACGCCGGGGCCTTTTCGCTTGCGGCGCCGGAATGGGCGGCGCGCGGCATCACAACCTACGCCTATGACCAGCGCGGCTTCGGCCGGTCGCCCGATCAGGGCCGTTGGCCGGGGGCGCCGACGTTAAAGCAGGATCTTCGCTCATTCGTTGCGGCGCTGCGGCGCGATCATCCGTCCACCCCTCTTTTCGTCATCGGCCATTCGATGGGCGCGGCGGTGGTCATGGCGGCCCACCGGGACGCCGCGCTCGACGCCGACGGCGTCATCCTCGCAGCGCCCGGCGTCTGGGGCGGCGCGCAAATGCCGCTTTTTTATCGCACGACCCTCAATCTCGCGGCGTCAGTCGCGCCGGGAAAAAAGCTGACTGGCGAAAGCGCCGGCCGTCAGGCCTCGGACAACATCCCATTTCTGCGGGCGATGTTTGAGGACCCGAACGTCGTCAAGGAGACGCGCCTTGACGCCGTGCTTGGCGTCGTCCGCATGATGGGCGAGGGTTGGGATGCGAGCGACGAAATCGCCGGCGATTTTCTGGTCGTCTATGGCGCCAGGGACGACATCATCCCGGTCAAGAAAATGAAGAAAGCGGCGGCTCGCCTCTCCGGCGAAATCGACGCGCGCGAATATCCGGAGGGCTGGCATCTGATACTGGCGGATGAAGGACGGGCCGCCCCAGTAAGCGATATCGCCGACTGGATCGGCGCGCGGGCAAACCGGGAGCCGCCGCGCCGGGCCGAAGGCCCAAAGCGGACGGCTCCCAATCGCCCATGAGACCGGCCGCGATGGGGAATTGCGGGCGCCGGGCTCAATGGTCGTCGTAACGGCGCTCCCGGGTGCTGACTGGTGAGGGGAAGCAGGACCGGGTCGGCTGGAACGATTGCGTCGTGACGACGATACAACTTTTACGTGTAATAAGTTAAGAAAGGGTTTCCGCGAGCTCGCTGCGAACCCAATTCAGAAACGCGGGGCCCGATTTCGCTGCATCGACCCCGATTGCGGCGATGACAGGCGTCTCATAGGGATGAAGGCGTTCGATCGCAGCGCGCGCGGTAGCGGCTTTGGCGCCGGTCGTTTTGACGATCATCGACGCCTCAACGCCCCGCTCGACGGCGTCTTTCCAGCGATAGATGGAGCGAACGCCCGGATAAGTATTCACACAGGCCGCCAGCCGTTCGGCGACCAGCGCCTCGGCGATCTTGTCCGCAGCCTCGCTGGGCGCCGTTACATAGAGAAAGACGACCTCGTCCATGTTGCGCCTCCGGCGTTCGGTCCCTATCGAAATGCCAGTTTAGCGTCCCGAACGCCATGCGAAAGCTCGATCAGACCGCCGCGCTCGTCCTCTTCTCCGGAGGGCAGGATTCCTCGATCGCGCTTGCTTACGCATTGGCGCGCTTCGCGCGCGTCGAGACCGTGGCGTTCGATTATGGCCAGCGTCATGCGATCGAGCTCGAAACGCGTCACGGCGTGCTGGCGGCGATCAGGGCCGCCGATGGCGGGTGGCGCGAGCGGCTGGGCCGCGACCATGCGCTCGATATCAGGGCGCTCGGCGCCGTCAGCGATACGGCGCTGACAAGGCCGACGGAAATCGCAACCGGCGATCACGGCTTGCCGACGACTTTTGTTCCGGGCCGCAATCTCATCTTCCTCACCATGGCGGCGGCGGTCGCATACGGGCGCGGGCTCGGCGTGCTCGTCGGCGGCATGTGCGAGACCGATTTTTCGGGCTATCCGGACTGCCGCGAGGCCGCGCTCGCCGCGCAGATGGCGGCGATCCGCGCGGGGATGGATTGCGACTTGTCGCTGGAAACGCCGCTGATGGCGATGTCGAAAGCGGAAAGCTGGCGCTTCGCTGAAAAAATCGGCGGGCGCGCGCTCGTCGATCTCGTCGTCGAATATTCCCACTCCTGCTATGTCGGCGAACGCGGCCGCCGCCAAGACTGGGGCTATGGCTGCGGCGCCTGCCCGGCCTGCGACCTCCGCGCGCAAGGATGGCGCGACTATGCGCGGACGCGCGCATGACGACCTACGCCGTCAAGGAATGTTTTCTGACGCTTCAAGGAGAAGGCGCGCAGGCCGGGCGCGCCGCCGTGTTCCTGCGCTTCGCCGGCTGCAATCTCTGGAGCGGACTGGAGCGTGATCGCGCCGGGGCCGTCTGCACTTTCTGCGACACGGACTTTGTCGGGACGGACGGCGAGGGCGGGGGAAAGTTCGCCGCCGCTGCGGCGCTCGCCGCGCATGTCGCGGCGCGCTGGAAAGATCGCGGCGGCCGGCCGCTCGTCGTTTGCACAGGCGGCGAACCGCTATTGCAGCTTGATGTTCCTCTCATTGACGCGCTGCATGCCGAAGGATTTGAAGTCGCCGTCGAGACGAATGGCACGATCGCGGCGCCGCCGGGCCTCGACTGGATTTGCGTCAGCCCGAAATCGACGTCCGCAATCGCTCAGCGGACGGGCGACGAACTGAAGCTCGTTTTTCCCCAGGCCGACGCGCCGCCGGAACGATTTGAGAGTTTCGGGTTCCGGCATTTCTTCCTGCAGCCGATGGACGGGCCGTCGCGCGCTGACGCGACCGCGGCGGCGGTCGCTTATTGCCTCAAGCACCCGCGCTGGCGGCTGAGCCTGCAATCGCACAAGCTGATCGGTATTCCTTAGGCCGCCTGCGCGCCGGTCAGGCGCGCCATCAGGAACTGCGCATCGCGGCAATAGGCGCTGGCGGCGCGGTCGGCTTTCTTGATCGCGCCGTCGAGTTCATCGAGCGCGGCGCTGATTTCCTCGAAGGTCGCAAACGCGTCGCGCGGCGGCGTAATGCTAAGGCCCTTCGGCGTCGAATCGAGCCTGAAGGGCGACACCGAGTAATGCGCCTTGCCGCCCAGCTTGACGTCGATCTGCCGGGGGTTTTTTCCGATGAGCGCCGCAGCGCGATCGTCGACAGCTTCGATCGTCGCGTTGATCGACATGCGAAGCTCGTCGAAGCTTTCAGCGAGCAAAGCGCGCGCGCCCAGTTCTTCCGCCTCATGGGCGGAAAGCGCGACCTCATAGGCCTGCTCGATGATCTCGCGCACGCGGTCGATCGAATAGAGCGCGGATTCTATGGCGATAAGCGCGTCGCGAATGTTGTTGTCCGTCTGCGGCGACGGGGCTTCGACCGGCTTTGACTGGGCGCCGGCCCGGCGCAGGGCGCGATCAAGCCCCCCGGCGACATCCATTTCGGGCAGCGATTCTTCGACGGCCTCAGCGGCCGAGAATCCGAAGAATCCCGAAAAGACGCCGCGCCTCGGCTTGTCTTTTTTTCCGTCGTCTGACGGTTTTTCCAACTCGGACGCCACGCAACGCTCCCGCACTTCCCCACGCAACAAGCACCGGGCGTGACGTTAAAGCGCGTTAATTGAGAGGGGGTTAAGCCGCGCGCCGAAAAAACCCGCCGCCGCGGCCTTCGACCAGCCACGCGGCGAGAAGGAGCGCGGCGATCGCGGCGAGCCAGACGACGGGCGGCGCTGCCGGCCGGTCCGAAACCGAGGTTGTTTCAAAAGCGCGCCGGTCGATGAGGCCCGCCCATCCTGCGCCTGATTTGGCGGCGGCGCGGGAGCTGACGCGCCGGATGTCCGGAATTGAGACGGTCCCGTCCCGGCGAAGATCGAAGACGCCCCCGCCGGAGGCTTCCGCAGCGGGCCCAAGCGGGCGCCGGTCGGAGACCACATTCTCAAATTCCGGCGGCGCCGCGAGCCCGACCGACCCGATGGCGAAGAGGTCATCGCTCCGCGCCCGGTAAAGGCCGCGCGGCGCTGCCGGAATTTTTGACGAGAAGACGCCGGGCGCGCCCGGGGCAAGTTCGACATCGCGTTCCGATCCGTCCGGGGCGATCAGGCGCACCAGCGCGGCCGTCTCGCCGATGGTTCGCCGTTCGACGACCAGCGCACCGTCCTCCTCGCGCAGGGACAGGCTCTCTTCTTCCAGGTCGGGCTCTTTCATCAGCCAATGGGATATCCGCCGCAGAAGCTCCGCATGCGGACCGCCGCCGTCAAATCCGCGCGCCCAAAGCCACACATGATCCGACTGGATAAGGCCGACGCGGCCTTCTCCGACACGGTCGAGGACGAGCAGCGGGCGATCGTCTTCGTCCGTCATCAGCGTCGCGCCGGCGCGAACCGCGGCGGGCGTGATGCGCAGCCAGCGTCCCCAGAATTCGCGCTCCGGCAGCTGTGCGGTGACGGGATGGCGCTCGCCTGTTTCGCTGACGCGCGGGCGGAACGGTCCTTCGGCGGCGTCCCCTTGCGGCGCCGCCGGCAGGACAAAGGAAAAATTCCGCTGACCGGCGATGCTGTAAGGGCCGGCGAATTCAGGGCCAGACGAGACGAGGACCGCGCCGCCGCCTTCGACATAACGGGCGAGATTGTCGAAGTGGAACGGGTTCAGGACCCCGCGATCGGCGAAACGGTCGAAAATGACGAGATCGAATTCCGTCAGCTTCTCAATGAAAAGTTCGTCCTGCGGAAATTCGATCAGCGCCAGTTCGCTCTCGAGCGCGATGTCGTACTGCGCCTTCTCGATCGGCCGCAGGATCGTGAAATGCACAAGGTCGATCGCCGGATCGGATTTCAAGAGATTGCGCCATGCGCGCTCCCCGGGATGGGGCTCGCCCGAAATCAGCAGAACGCGCAGGCGGTCGCGGATGACCGTGATCGGCAGGACCGCAATGTTGTTGCGGGCGGTCAACTCTCCCGCCGCTTCCTCGACTTCGAGTTCAATGATCGATTGTCCCGGCCGGTCGAGCGGCGCGGTGAACCCGACTTCGGCGCCGACCGCCACCGGCTGACGCAACACTTCCTCGCCGTCGACGCGCAAGGCGATCACCGCCTCGCCGCGCGCGGGAAGCGCCGCGCCGTCGGGTCCAAGGTCGTCGATACGGAAGCTGACGTCAGCGCCTTCGCGCACGATGCCGTAGCGCGGCGCCTTGATCAGCGTGATCTTGCGATCTGTCTCTTCCCGGCGGCCCGTCAACAGAACGTGGATCGGAGCGGTGTTCCTTAGGCGATCGGCCGCCGGCGCATCGGTCGATTGACCGTCGGTGACTACGAAAACGCCGGCGAGGCGCGCCCGGGGATTATCGCTGACGGCGCGCGCAATGGCTTCGCCGAGGCGTGTTTCCTCTTCTCCCCCGGTCTCGACGCTGATGACGTCGACGCGGCCCAGCGCCTTCAATCTTACGTCAAGCGCGCTCGCGGCGTTGGCCGTCGCAGCTGCGCGTCCGTCGAGCGTCTGGCTGCCGCTGACGTCGGAGATGACAACGGCGATGTCGTCTAGGGCCGTTCGTTCGGCGCGCCGGATTTGCGGATTGGCGACGAGGGCGAGCAAAGCGGCGATGGCGAGCGCGCGCAAAATCCCGCTCGCCGGGCGCCGCCACAAGGAAATCGCAGCGACGGCCGCGCCGACGACGCAAAGCGCGACGATAACGGGAAAAGGTGCGAGCGGCGCGAAGGCGATCATTCGCGCCCCAACCTCTGGAGCAGGATCGGCGTGTGCACCTGGTCGGATTTATAATTGCCGGTCAGCGCGACCATCACCATGTTGATGCCCGCCCGGTAGGCGATCTCGCGCGCGCGTTCGCCGCCTGCGGCCATCGGATAGAGCGGACGCGCGGCGTCATCGCTCGCCCAGGCGCCCGCCCAGTCCCGCCCGCCGATGATGATCGGCGTCACCGAATCATTGGGGCCGCCGCCCGCCTGCACCCAGACCGGCCCCGCGATCATGCGGCCGGGAAGGTCTGGGAGAAGATAGAATGACCGCAGCAGCACATGGTCGGGCGGCGCGGGCGAAAGCGCGGGAAGATCGAGCCGCCTGAGGATTGACTGCAGCGCCGCACGCTCCGGCGTCATGGCGCCGCCGACAGCGCGTTCGTCGTCGCGCGTGTCGAATACAAGGAGACCGCCGAACCGCATGAAGGTTTCAATGCTGGCGACGGCCGCTTCGCTCGGCGCCTCGGCGCCAAGCGCCATCGGCCAGTAAAGAAATTGGTATACGGAAAGATCGTCCTCTTCGGGATCGACGCCGGCCGGCGCGGCCGGCTCGAGCGAGGTGCGGCGAACAAGCTCGCGCGTCAGCGCCGACAGGCCCGCTTCCGCCGCGCGGTCGGTTTCCGGGTCGCCGGTCCGCACAAAAGCGAGGCGCGTCGCGAGCGCGGCGGCGACGGCCTTGTCCGGAACAGGCGCGTCGAGCGGCTGCGCTTTCGCGGCCGGCGCCGACGCGCCGAACGCGCAAATAGCGATCATCGCGGCGAAAGGAGCGCGCAGTCGCCCCGAGAGGAACAAGGCGGCGAGGGCGTCGAGCGCGAAAAGGAGAAATGCCGCTATCGTCAATGGTCCGGCGAGTCGCTGCGGTGGGTTGTCGACAAAGCCGCGCGGGGCGAGACCGTCAAGCGCGAGCAGCGCAAAGTCGTCGCCTGCGCGCACCGCGTTGAGCGCGATCGGCGCTTCTGGCGCGCCGTAAAACCCGGGCGGCCGGCCGGGCGCTGTCCCCTCGGCGATTTCGGCGAGCGTTGCGCCGGCGGTGTCGCGCGCAGGCTGTCGTAACGCGCCGAAGGCGTCCAAGACCCGCAACGGCAGGTAAGCGCGCTCCGCGGGCGCGTCATCGACATCGGGTCCAAGCGCCGACAGAAAGATCAGTCTCCGGAGCATTTCGATAAACGAAGGCGACAAGGGCAAGTCCGACCATTCGGGCGTCGCTGTGACGTGAAACAGCGCCAGCGCGCCCGCGCCGATGCGCTCGCCAGTGACGAGCGGGGTGCCGTCGGCGAGGCTCGCCCAGGTGCGCTCGACGGTTTCCCCGCCGGGCTCGGCGAGAATCTGGCGCCGGACGAAGACGTCCGAAGGCGCGGCAAGATCGAAAAAGGGGCCATTTTCCGAAAAAGCGGCCAGCGCCTGCGGCGTCTCCCAGGTGAGCGCGCCGCCGAAGGCGCGCCCGCCCCCGCGCAAGGCCGCCGGAAGGAGCGGCAGGTCCCCGTCCTCCGCGGCCTCGGCGAGCGCGGGTCCCGAAAAGCGGATCAAAACGCCGCCTTTTTCGATCCACGCTCGCAAACGCTGTTCATCGCCCGGGCGGATGCGCCCGACATTGTCGAGCACGATCGCCGACGCGCCAGAGACGATCAGGGCCTCAAGCGCGTCGGTAACAAACAGCGCATAGGGCTCAAGCGCTTTCTTGACGTAATGTTGACCGGACAGCAGCGGGTCGGCGCCTTCTTCGCCGCTTGCGATGAAGCCGACCAGCGCGCGGCGGCTGCGCGCATCGACCAGCTGCGCTGCGCCGGCGGAGGGAAGGCCGTCAATTTTCGCTTGGGCCAGCTCGTTCTGCAGCGCGAGCGGCAGATCGATGCGCGCGCTGCCGGCTGTTTCGCCGGCAGCGATGGAAAATTCGCCGCGGCCAAGCTCGCGCCCGTCACGCGCAAGACCGATCACGTCGCCGCGCCAGGCTTCGCCTCCCGGCGACTGGACTTCATAGGTGACGCCGCGCGTATCTGCCGCCGGCGGCGCCAAAGCGGCGCGTCGCAGCGTGTCATCGGTCCGAAGGGTCACGTCGCCAAAGGCGCGGAGCGATTTCAGAAAGTCTTCGGCGCCGGGATGCGCGACGCCGTCGGCGTACCACGCGATTTCGGCGCGCTCCCCGCGAAGGTCGAGCGCACCAAGGCGCTTCATCGCGCGCGCGTAATCCGGGCGATAAGGCGCCGGATCGGCCGCAGACCCAGCGCGCAGCTGCGTGGGCGTCAGGGGTTGCAACGGCGCATCGTCGGCGCTCGCCGTTCTCAGCAGATAAACCTGCCGTTCCACGCGGGCGGATTGCTCGGCGATAGATTCCATCTGCTCACGAACGCGCCGCCATCCCGGCGCCGCGATCCAGCTGTCATCGACGACGACAACCAGCGGCGAAGTCGTCGCGGGCGGCGGCGGCGCGTTGAGAACCGGCCCTGAAATCGCAAGGATCGCCAGCGCGGCGATCACCAGGCGCAAGAGAAGAATCGGCCACGGCGTCTTGCTAGGCGTTTCCGGCGATTTTTTGAGGCGCAGCAGAAGATCGAACGCGGGAAAACGCACGCGCGACGGCGCCGGCGGCGTCACGCGCAGAAGGAACCAGATCGCCGGTAGCGCCAGAAGCGCTGTCAGGATCAAGGGCGCGGAGAAGGACAGCGCGCCCATCAGTCTTTAGCCCTCATAACGCGCCTCTCGGGTTCAGCGCCGCGTAGAGCGCCAGCAGCGCCGCGCTCGCAGGCGCGTCCGTGCGATGGAGGAGCAGCGGCCAGCCGAGATTGCGGCACAGCGCCGAAAGCTGCGCGCGATGATCGGCAAAGGCGCGCCGATAGTCATCGCCGAGCCGCGCGGCGTCGCCGACGGTGAGGCGCGCAGGCGATTCTGCGTCTTCGAATTCTGTGCGGCCGGCGAATGGAAAGAGCTCCTCAGCGGGATCGGTTATTTGCAGCATCACCCCGCCGGCGCCGAGAGCGCCTGAGCGCGCCGCCGCGGCGCTTAGCGCCGCGATGTCGCACAGGAAATCGCTGAAATAGACGACGGAGCTGAAGGGACGGATCGGCGCATCAGGCGGCGTCGATGCGGTGTCGTCGAAGTCCTCGGCGCTCAGGACCTCGAACAGGCGCTCGCCGGCGCTGCGGCCGTGAAAGACCCTCGGCTGCGGTCCGATGCGCCCGACGCGCTCGCCGCCCTGCGCTAGGAGAAGCGCGAGGGCTGTCGCCAGCACGTCGGCGCGCTGGCGCTTTAGCGGTAATCCCGGTGCGGACGAATAATCGAGCGAGCGCGACGGGTCGCGCCAGATCCAGACTGTCGCCGCCGCTTCCCATTCGTTCTGGCGCACGTAAAGACGCCCGGTGGTGCGCGCCGACTGGCGCCAGTCGATCGCAGAAGCGCTGTCGCCGAAGGCGTAAGGACGGTGCTGCCAGAACGTCTCGCCGGGACCCGCCCGCCGCCGCCCATGCAGTCCGGCGGCGACAGTCTGCGCAATGCGCTGGGCTTCAATGAGTAGTGGCGGCAAGCCGGCGGCGACAGCGCCCGCTTCGCGCCGCAAGGCATCGCGACTGTCTGGCGCGTCGGCGCGCTTCACTTAAATCGCCTTCGCGACGATCTCGTCGATGAAGGCGTCGATATCGAGATTTTGCGCGCGCGCGGTGAAATTGAGCGCCATGCGGTGACGCAGCACCGGTTTTGCGAGCCGCCGGATGTCGTCGAGTGACGGCGCCTTGCGTCCGTCGATAAGCGCGACAGCGCGCGCGGCGAGCGACAGCGCCTGGCTGGCGCGCGGACCCGGCCCCCATCCGACAAGCGCGCGCACGCGCTCGTCCGCCCCGGCGACGGGCCGCGCGCTTCTGACGATTGCAAGGATCGCGTCGAGCAAGCGTTCGGCGATCGGCATTTGCCGCACCACATTGTGAGCGCGCAAAAGATCGGCGGGCGCCATTAAGGCGGACAGCGGCGCTGCTTCCGGACCGGTCGTCGAGACCACCATCCGCCGCTCGGCCGCTTCGTACGCGTACCCGACATTGATCTGCATCAGTAAGCGGTCGAGCTGCGCCTCGGGAAGGGGATAGGTCCCTTCCTGCTCGATCGGGTTTTGCGTCGCCAGCACATGGAAAGGCGAGGGCGTATCGTGGCGGGCGCCGGCGACCGTGACGTGGCGCTCCTGCATCGCCTGCAGCAGCGCCGACTGGGTGCGCGGGCTCGCGCGGTTGATTTCGTCCGCCATCAGGAGCTGGCAAAAAATCGGACCCGGGATAAACCGGAACTCGCGTCGGCCTCCGGCGGATTCTTCGAGCACCTCGGCGCCAAGGATGTCGCTCGGCATCAGGTCCGGCGTGAACTGAATGCGCCGCGCGTCCATGCCGAGAAGGGTCCCGATCGACGAGACAAGAAGGGTCTTGGCGAGCCCGGGCGCGCCGACAAGAAGGCCGTGGCCGCCGGCGGCGAGGGTCGCCAGCGTCAGGTCGACAACTTCACCCTGCCCGTAGACGACGTGAGAGAGTTCAGTCCTGGCGGCGCGCAGGCGGGCGGAGACATCGTCGAAATCCTGCAGAAGAGTGCTGTCGTTCATCGGTCCTCGTTTTGCCGGGCAGCCTGGCAGGCGAAAACGCCGCCGGAACCGCTAAATCATTCAGATAACACGCTTTTGATAAGCTGCGGCAACCGTTTATCGGGCGCTGCGGCCGCCTTGTCGCATCGGCCTTGCCCCTTGCGCGGCGAGCGCCAAGGTCTCTACGATGATCGCTTGGCGCTCCGCGATAACCCTGTCCTGACAGAGTTATCGGCGCGTTAAGAGGGGTCTGGAATAAATTCCTAACGGCAAGCCGGCCGTTTCCGGCGTCGCGCTATGCGAAGGGTATGTCAGTGGCGGAAGAAGAGCATCGCTCAAGCGTCTGGGGTTTCATCAAGGGGTTCGGCAAGCTCATCATCGGCATCCTGCTCGTGTTGCAGGGCGTCGTCGGTTTGGCGCTTGTCCTCTTGCTGGTCGGTTTGTTCGCGAACGCAAGCACGTTCATGGCCGGCGGCGGGACGCCGGTCGCTCAAGTGCCGAGCGATGCGGCGCTCCTCATCAATCCGAACGGGGTTCTCGTTGAAGAGGCGGAACCAACAGACCCCTTCGAGGCGGCGCTGCAGCAAGCCTACGGCACGGACGAGCCCTCGCAGATCGAAGTCGGCGACGTGGCCCGCGCCATCCGCAACGCGGCGACCGACGACCGCATCAAGGGCATCGTCCTCGATCTCACTTATCTCTACATTCCGGAAATCAGCGCGAGCAAGGCGCATTATCTCGCCGCCGCGCTTGAGGAGTTCAAAAAGTCCGGCAAGAAGATCTATTCGGTCGGCGATTACTATTCGCAGGAGCAGTATCTCCTCGCCTCGCGCGCCGACGAGATTTACCTGCATGACAAAGGGTCGGTCGTCTTCGTCGGTTACGCCGCCTATGACGGCTACGTAAAATCCTTCCTCGAAAAAATTCTGGTGACGCCGCACGTCTTCCGCGTCGGCACGTTCAAGGCGGCGGTCGAGCCTTTCCTGCGCGATGACATGTCGCCGGAAGCAAAAGAGGCCAATCTCGCTTTCCTCGGCAGCATGTGGACGGCCTATAAGGCCTCAGTCGAAAAAGCGCGCGGTCTCGAGGCGGGCTCGATAGATCGCTTTTCAAACGACTTTAATTCCGTGCTGCGCGAGAGCGCGGGCGATCTTGCGCAGGCGGCGCTGAAATCGGGCCTCGTCGACAAGCTTGCGAACCGCATCGAGCAGAAGAAGGCGATGGTCGAAGCGTTCGGCGAAACCGACGACGATGTCGGCTTTACGAGCGTCGAGCTGTCGACCTATCTCGCGAATATCGGCTCTGAAAAAGACGGCAAGGCGCCGAATGTCGCGATCGTGACGGCGGCGGGCACGATTGTCGACGGCGAAGCGACGCCCGGCACGGCGGCGGGCGGCGACACAGTCGCGGCCAATCTCAAAACGGCGCTGGAAGACGAGAACGTCAAGGCGGTGGTGCTTCGCATCGACAGCCCCGGCGGCTCGGCCTTCGCCTCGGAAATCATTCGCGACGGCGTTCTCGAACTCAAGGCCGCGGGCAAGCCGGTTGTCGTGTCGATGGGCTCGCTCGCAGCGTCCGGCGGCTACTGGATCGCCGCGCCGGGCGATGAAATCTGGGCCTCGCCGACGACGGTGACGGGCTCGATCGGCATCTTCGCGTTCTTCCCGACCTTCGAGCGCGCCGCCGAATATTGGGGCATCAATGTCGACGGCGTCGGCACCACGGCGCTCTCGTCGATCTACGCCGCCGGCGTCGGTCCGCTTGAAGAGAATGTCGCCGACATTTTCCAGCAAAGCGTCGAGGCGGGCTATCGCGATTTCCTCGGCGTCGTTTCCGAGGGGCGCAAGCTTGATACGGCTTATGTCGACTCGGTCGGGCAGGGACGTGTGTGGATCGGCGAGCAGGCGCAAGGCCTCAAACTCGTCGATAATCTGGGCGATATCGATGAAGCTGTCGCTGCAGCGGCCAAGCGCGCGAACCTTGAAGAATACGACCGCGTCGAAATCCGCGAAACGATCACGCCTTTCGAAATGTGGTTCGGCACGGCGGCGGCGCGGCTGATGGCGTTCGCCGGCGTCGATCAGGATAATGCGCGCGAGACCAAGTCGGTGATCCGCAAAGTCATCGGCGCCGTTGAGAAGAAGGCGCAATTTTTCAACGAGTTCAATGACCCCGGTGCGCTTTACGCGCGCTGCATGACATGCGGCGGCTGATCGCCGCGCAAGCCTGACCGAAAGGGGGCCGGCGCCGAAGAGGCGCCGGCCTTCGCATTTATGACGGATCTCATGCGCTATGCGGCGCAACTTGCGGGCGACGCCAAGAAGCCGCTGCCCCCGGTCGAGCGATGGTCTCCGGACTATTGCGGCGAACTCGATCTTGTCATTCGCCGGGACGGCGTCTGGGTCCATGAAGGCACGCCGATCGGGCGCGCGGCGCTGGTGCGGCTTTTTTCGACCGTGTTACGCAAAGAAGGCGCGCGCTTTTTTCTCGTGACACCGGTGGAGAAGCTCGGGATTCGTGTTGAAGATGCGCCATTCCTCGCCGTGCTTCTGAGCCGGGAAGCCGACGCCATCGGTCCCCGCCTCGTCTTCACCACCAATGTCGGCGACGAAGTCGCCGCCGGTCCCGGTCACAAAATCGAGTTTCGCGGCCAGGGAGACGCGCGCGCGCCCTATATTCATGTGCGCGCCGGTCTCGACGCCCGCATCGCGCGCGCCGTCTATTACGACCTTGTCGCGCTCGGCGAAACGCGCGAGATCGGCGGCGAGCGCGTGTTCGGCGTCGCGTCCGGCGGAGAATTCTTCAGCTTCGCCCGCGATGTCGACATCGCGGACTAGGTCGGGAATTTCAGTGATGCTGCGTACGGAGCAACGGATCGTGACCGCGGACTGGCGCCAGCGCATCGGCGCCAATCTTTCGCGCGCTTCGGCGCAGCGGGTGCGCGCGCTGTTCACGGACATCAATCCGCATCTCGCCGATGACGTCCGGTTTGAAAATCGCTGGACGACGAAGCGTCAGGACGCGGCCGTTCTTGTTCCGATCATCAATCGGCCAGACGGTCCGACAGTGCTGTTGACGGTTCGGTCGAGCGATCTTGCTTCGCATGCCGGCCAGATCAGCTTTCCGGGCGGGCGCGTCGATGCCGGCGACGCCAACCGGGTCGCGACCGCATTGCGCGAAACGCATGAGGAAGTCGGCATCCCGCCGTCCGCCGTCGATATTATCGGCGCGCTCGGCGTTCACCATGGCGGGCTCGGCTTCGCGGTGACGCCGATCGTCGGCGTCGTCGATCCGGCGGCGCCGATTGCGCCCGATCCGCGCGAAGTCGCCGAAGTGTTCGAGGCGCCGCTCGACTGGTTCGCCGATCTCGCCAATCACACGACCGAAGAGCGCACCCATCTTGGCGTCACCTACAAGATGTTCGCCGCGCCCTATGGCCGCTTTCACATCTGGGGCCTTACTGCCGGCATCCTGCGCTCGCTCGCGGAGACGTTGCAGCCTTATGAGAACGAGCGCGAATGACGGCGGGGCTTGCTCCCCTGCCACAGGAGGCGCAGGCGCGTTTCCAGTGGATGCGCGCCGCGCCTATTCAGAAAATCATCAGCGCCCTGACGGCCGGAGGCCCCGGCAACGCGCGCTTCGTCGGCGGCTGCGTGCGCGACAGCCTATTGGGGGTCACGCCGAAAGACATTGACGTCGCGACGACGCTGACGCCGCCGGCTGTGATCGACGCTCTTCACGCCGCAGGCCTCAGCGCCGCGCCGACGGGGATCGACCATGGGACAGTGACGGCGATCGCCGATCATTTCCCGATTGAAGTGACGACGCTACGCGCCGATGTGACGACCGACGGACGGCGCGCGACAGTCGCTTATACGACGGACTGGACGGTCGACGCGCGCCGGCGCGACTTCACCATCAATGCGATATACCTGACGCCGGACTTCGCGATGTTCGATCCCGTCGGCGGCGCTGAAGATCTTGCGTCCCGGCGCGTGCGGTTCATCGGATCGCCGGAAGATCGCATCCGCGAGGACTATCTGCGCATCCTGCGGTTCTTCCGGTTTTCGGCGCGGTTCGCCGCCAGCTTCGACGACGCCGGTCTTTCGGCCTGCGGCGCGCTGAAGACGGGCATCGGGAAACTCTCGGCCGAGCGCGTCGGCGACGAGACGATGAAAATTCTCGCGCTTCCCGCCGCCGCGCGCGCGGTTGCGGCGATGACCGCCAGCGGCGTCGTCGCCGAAGTGTGGGCGGCGCCAACTGACGTCGAAACGCTCGCGCGTCTTAAAGACTTCGCGCCGGACGCGCCTGCGCCGATTGGCCTTGCAGCGCTGTGGGGCGAGCAGGGCGAGGGCGTCGATGCAAGGCTGCGCCTCTCCGGCGCCGACAGCCAGCGGCGACGCCGCGCAGTCGAGCGTGCGCCGTCGATCAGGGCCGACCTTTCCGATCAGGCGATCCGCGCGCTGATTTATCGGTTCGGGACGAACGGCTTCAAGGACGCGCTGCTGCTCGCGCGTGCGCGGTCTTCAACAGCCGATGACTTCAGCCGGCATGCAGCGCTCGCGGAGAATTTCGTGCCGCCGTCCCCGCCATTTTCCGGTCACGACGCGTTAGCTGCAGGCGTCGCCGAAGGACCGAAAGTGGCGGCCGTGCTCGCCGCGGCGGAAGCGCGCTGGATCGGCGAGGATTTTCCCCCAACCGAACGCGCAAAGCAGTTGTTTGCCGAAGAGATCGCGCGCCTTATTTCGAAAGACTGATGTTGCGAAGGCTGGCGGCGATCGAATCGAACGCGGACGCGAGCGCCGCGCCGTCCTTGGCGTCGAAATAATAGGACGGCTCAGTTGCGCAGTCGCGCAGGACGTCCTTGATGGCCGCGTCGGTCACCTCGAAGGCGACCGAGTAAATCACGATTTTCTGCTGCTTGATGTTCTCGCAGATTTCCGACGTCAGGGTATTCGCCAGCGCGACGCTCGTATTGTCGTGCTTTGGATAGTTCGGCGCGCGCGTGTTGGCGCCGTCGGTCATCACCATCAGCGCCTTGACGCCGTTGACTTTCGGCAAGTCCTCAAAGGCGATCGCCTCGCTGAAGGGGAGTTGCGGCGTCAGGAGGCTCCATGCCCAGCTCATGCCTGCCGGGATGAACGTCCAGCCGTTTGCGTCAAGATCTTCGATCATGTCGGAGACCTCGTCTTGGTCGTCCGTCAGCGGAAGAAGTGCGGGCGGGCAGGGAACGCCCTCAAGCCCTGGAGCCTGGACGGCGCCGAAATCGTCGTCCTGGACATTCGAGGGGTAAGGCCGCGACCCGACGCAGCCGGCCCAAGCGCCGCCGGGCAGGCTCAGCCAAGATGCCGACGCATGGTCGGAGCCGACATTCACATATTGCGCGAAGGGAACGACGCCGATTTTCACCGTCGCCGTCGCATAGCTGAACAGCGAATCGATAAGGTCCGCCGACGCTTCTTTCAGGGCGGCGAGCTTCCCGTCCTGGTTCATCGAGCCAGTGACGTCGAGCGCCATCGCGAGTTCAATATAGGGCGGCTTGCCGAGTTTGGCCTCGGCGGTCGTGTCGAGGTCCTGCATCGCCGACCCGAATATTCCCATGATGAGGAGATCGATTTCGGCGTCGATCGTGAGTCGAAAACTCGAAGCGGCGCCGTTGAAAGCGATGTCGAACCCGTGGACCTTCACATCGGGCTCGTTCTGCATTTCCGCGTTGAAAAGCTTCGACGCGATCTCCGTCAATTTTGAATCGTCCGCCGCCGGGTTCGCGCCCTTGTAGCGCGCCGCCGCGATCAGCGCGGCGTCGCCCGCTTCGGCGAGCGCGGTGCGCGCCTTGTCGACGCGCAGGAAATCAATGGCGACGCCGGCCGCCGCCAACACGGCGAAGATGACGGCCCCGAACACGATAGCGATATTGCCGCGTTCGTCGGCCCCGAAATTCCCCGCCCGCGATTTAAGGCCAGCCATCGCCGTTCCCTCCCACCGGTTCGCGAACGCCGCAGACAGCGAGATAAAGGTACCGGTCCGCGCGTTAAGGGCGCGATAACGTCCTTGGCGCGCACAGCAAAACGCCCCCGGAAAGCGGGGGCGTTCGCCTGTCGGTTAACGGACTTTGAAGATCAGGCCGCTTTTTCTTCGGCCGGATCGCGCAGCACATAGCCGCGGCCCCAGACGGTCTCGATATAATGGTCGCCGGCGGTCGCCGCGGCGAGCTTTTTCCGGAGCTTGCAGATGAAGACGTCGATAATCTTCAATTCTGGCTCGTCCATGCCGCCATAGAGGTGGTTGAGAAACATTTCCTTCGTCAAGGTCGTGCCTTTGCGGAGCGAAAGCAGCTCCAGCATCTGGTACTCCGTGCCGGTCAGGTGCACGCGGCTTCCC
>CAZHUI010000010.1:0-54900 GCA_964535605.1 uncultured Caulobacterales bacterium | reverse complement strand
GTTCGTCGTCACCGCAAACAATTTTGATTCGGATCATCCGCCCGAAGCTCTAAAATAAACGAAAACGGCGGCCCGAAGGCCGCCGTGTCCCGCTCGAAACGCCAATGTTTTTTTAGAACTGGAAGCGCGCCGTCACGCCGAAAGTGCGCGGCTGGTTCGTGTGGAAACCGAGGCGCGCCCGCCCGCCGCGTTCACGGTCGAAAGCGAGCAGCGCGTTTTCGTCGGTGAGATTGTTGATATAGGCGAGCAGCGACCAGTCGTCGAAATCGATGCCAGCCGTCAGGTTGACGATCTGATAATCGGGAAGTTCAAGATCGACGACCGTCGCATCCATGCCCGTCGCGCCGCCGAAGGGCAGGCCCGAGACGAAGCTGCGCGGGTTGTTTTCCTGGTCCGAAGGCTGCGTGAAGCGCGTGCCGACATGCTGGACCGTCGCCGCCACGAAGGCTTCGTGCGAACCGACATTGAACGTGTAGGACCCTGTCGCCGCGATCTGGAACTGCGGCACCGAGGCGAGCCGGTTGCCCTCGCGAAGTCCGGCGAGCACGTTGCCCATGCCGTCGACGACAGTTGAGTCGAACTCGGATTGCAGCCATGTTCCGGCGAGCGTGAGGGCAAGGCCGGAAACGGGCTCGTAGCCAAGCTCCCACTCGACGCCGAGTGTTGTCGCATCTGGCACATTGAACGAGATCCGCGACGAACAGGAGCCTGCGTCGAGCGTCACCTGCAGGTTCTTGATGTCGTTATAGAAGCCCGCGACGTTCGCGGTGAACGAACCGCTCTTGTATTTGGCGCCCGCTTCGTAATTCCAAAGCGTCTCGTCGTCGTAGTCCTGGAAACCGCCGAAGATGGCGAGGTCGTCCGGCGTGCAAAGCGGCGTGTTGAGGGGGTCATTGACGCCGCCGAGACGGAAGCCCTTCGACGCCTGCGCGTTGATCTGGAGATCATCGGAGACGTCATAGCTGAGGATAAAGCGCGGCGAAAAACCATCCGAAGAGGTCGTATCGACAACGCCGGCGTCACCATTGGCGAAGAGGCCGCCCGTCGTGATGACGCGGGTTTCCTCGAAGTCGTAATAGCGCGTGCCGGCGGTTAAATTGAGCGCGTCGGTGATGCCGATCGTCGTTTCGGCAAACACTGCGAACTGCTCGATGTCATAGGGAAGGTCGGAGTTGAAAGGCGAATCCGCGCCAAAGCCGTTGGCGACCGCCGCCGACGTTCCGGCCCCGAGCACGGCGTCCGTAAACGCGTCATAGCCGGGCGTCGGCAAACGTTGCGTGTAGTCGCGATCAATCTCGGTGTAGAAAACGCCGAGTAGCCAATCGATGCGTCCGTCATAGTCGGAGGCAATGCGCGCTTCCTGCGTGAAGGTTTCAAGCTGCGTCCGGTCCTGGAGGTTTGAAGGCAACAATACCGCCGCATCCGGATAACCGAGATCGACCGACACCGATCCCGTTAGCGCCGACGCGTCGCGGCTGACGAGGATGTCGCGATTGGTGAAGCTGGTGACCGAGGTGAAAACGACCGGCCCCGTGTCCCATTCAAGGGTCACGTCGCCGATCGAGGTCTGGTCGCGGAACTGTTCGTCGAGGAGGAGGAACTGCTCGCGCTCGTCGAACGTCACGGCCGGACGCGTCGTTGTGAACGGATTGGCGAAGAGGTTGTACACTTCCTGCCGGTTGAAGCCGTCAACGTCGACGTCCTGATAGACAAAGCGCGGCGTGATCGCGAGGCTTTCGGTCGGCTCCCACCGCAGCGCCGCACGGAATCCGTAGCGCTCGCCGCCATTGACGTCTTCCGTGCGACCGCCGCCTTCGCGCAGCGCGTCAATAAAGCCCGCATACTCCGTCCAGTATCCGACAAGACGGAACGCCGCCTTGTCGCCGAGCGGCAGGTTGATCATGCCCTTGCCGTGATAACCGACGTCGCCACCGTCAATGACATTCACATTGCCTTCGACGACGCCCGAGGTTTCGCCGAGCACCGGCTGGTTGGTGATGTAACGGATAGTGCCGCCGATCGAACCCGAACCGAACAGCGTCCCTTGCGGGCCGCGCAGCGTTTCAACGCGATTGAGGTCAAAGAGATCAAGGTCCGGCGTGAAGAGCGAAAGCGAGATCACCGATTCGTCGAGATAGACGCCGACCTGTTCCTTGACGCCCGGCTGGTCGCGGACAATCTGGCCGGCCGAGACGCCGCGGAGGCCGACCTGGCTCTGGCCCGGCCCGAGGTTCTGGATCGAGAGACCGGCGACGTTGCGCGACAAGTCTTCGAGATTTTGCGAGCCGGTTTTCCGAATGTCGTCCTCGGTCTGCGCATTGACCGAGAACGGCACATCCTGCAGGGACTGCGCCCGCTTGGTCGCCGTCACGATGATTTCGTCGGATTCATCCTGCGCATAGGCGCCGCCGGCCGTAAGCGCGAGCGCGGCGGCCGAGCCAAAAAGCGCAATCGTTATTTTTTTCATTGGTGGACTCCCTGATCAGACGCCGGCATAGGCGTTAACCATCAGAACACCATGATTTCCGCTGCGTTTTCCAGAAGCGCGAGGGCGATTCCGCCCTGAAATCCGTAACTTGTGGGAAGCGCACAACACCCGGCTCGCAGGGGACTCCAGGTTGCTGGCCGAAACGGCCAAGCCCCCGCAAGGTCTGGCTAAAATCTGAGAACAACCGTCGCCGGAAGCGTGACGCCGCGGCGGACCCAGATGTCCCAGTCGGCGGTTTCATCGACCTTGCGGAACTCCGTGTAGAGGAGCGCCTCGGATCGGTCCTTGAGCGCCGCGCTCGCCGCGTCGAGATTGATCCGAGGCACAAAGACAATCTTCGCCCGCGCCGCCGCCGTGCGCCCGTCGCTGGCGCAATCGCGCCGGCCGGCGATGACGCACGCAATGTCACCTTCGGCGAGGATCGCAACTTCATAGCCCTGCGCGCCTAGAGAGCGGGCCTGTGCGCCTGCCGCCATCAACATCGCTGACTGGTCCGCCGGCATCAGCGGAAAAAGCGCGCGCGCTGCGGATGTTGCAAAGCGGCCCTCTTCAACCCAGCGCTCGATGGCGCGCTCCGGCGGCTGCACGATTGCGAAGGCCTTTGTGATGCCGGCGGGCGCCGCTGCCGCCGCACGCGCCTGCCGGACGAATTGATCCGCCGACTGCGCAAGGATCGCCGTCCCAAGGCCAAGCGTCAGCAGCGCGGCCGCGCCGGAAACCGCGATCGACGCGCGGTCATGCGCGCGGAAGACCCCGTCGTAAAACGGCGAGGCTGTCGAGAATACGGCGATGGCGGCGGCGAAAGGAAAGACCAGCGCCGCTTCGGCGCCAGCGACTAGCGCCGCCGCGCCGCCGGCGAGAAGAAAGCCTGTGGCGGAAGCGGCGTTGCGGGCGTGTTCGCGCCCGCCAAAGATCGCGGCAATCAACAAGATTACGATGGCCCCCAGCGCAAGCGAGGCGACGTCGAACATCGACGGCGCCGCTGCTCCGCTGGACGAGGTGAATATGTCCGTCACGGTCGCGGCTCTTGCTGCGGCAACGCCCGGCGCCGCAATCTCGGCGGCGGCGGCGCAAAGGCCTGCGACGATGATCGCCGAAGCATAGCGAAAAAACCCGCGGCGGCCCGACAGAAATGGGCATGCGGACAGCGCCGCGACTCCGAACAGCGCAAGCGTTGCGCTCGAAAACCAGAGCGACATGAGGACAAGTCCCGCGGCGGCCCCTTCGATCGCGGCGCGAAAGCGGGTTTCCTGCGCCGGCGCTGAAACGAAGGCGACCGCGACAGCCATCAGAAGCGCAAACGCCGCCTCCTTGGGTCCCGACAAAGGCGCGGCGACGTATGCCGCTGTCGCCGCCGTGAGGAACGCCGTCTGCAGGAGCGAAAAGCGGACCGATGCGAAAGCAGCGGCGGCGATTGCGGCGATCAGCGCGGCGAGCGCCTTTGCCCCGAGATGAATGCGCCCGGGCGCTTCGAAAAGGAGATCGCCGCCGAGAAGGAGTGCAAGATTGTAGGGCGACGAAGCATCGGGAAGGGAGGTCGCGCCAGACGCAAACGCGCGCGCCTCAGCGATCGGCGCGAGAAGGTCTGCGGTCGGCGCATAGGTCAGCAGAGCGGGCGCAGCGATCGAGGCGATGGCGGCAGGGATCGCAGCCGCCAGCGCGATCAGCATCGCTGTCGGCCCATCGCGCCAGAGGAAAAGGGCCATCGTCGCGGCGCGGGCGGCCGGGGCCGGCGCACGCCACAGAAAGGCGTCCGCGTCCTCTTCCCGATAGCTGGTTTGACCCACGCGCCGCCTCAATGTGCCGTTTCGGCGCGGCGGGCGACATGCCCGCCGCCGTTAACGGTCAGGATCGCAAGTCCCCTGCCGCGCATCGGCGGTCGGAATCGCTGCGCGATGCTGCTAGAAGCCTCCGCCATGCGTTCACTTCTCGGCCAGTCCTTCGATCCCGCCACCCGCTTCGTGCGCATTGCCCTTGCGGAAAAGGGCCTCGCGGCGCGCTTTGTCCCGACGCGCGCGGACGATCCTGACGGCGATCTTGCGCGCCTCAATCCCGCGTTAACGCTTCCCGTTCTCGTCGATGAGCCGCCGACGGGAGGCGAAATCGCCGTCTCCCCCGTGTCGGCAATCGCTGAATACCTCGACGAAGCCTATGGCGAAACGCCGCTACTGCCGGCGACCTCGGCGGGACGGGCAGAGGCGCGCCGGCTTTTTCACTGGTTTTTTGACAAGTTCGATCGTGAAACGACCGCGCTGATCGCGCGGCCGCGCATCGCGGGCGGGCGCGGACGGCGCTGGGGCGAACCGGAGCCGATCGCGGCGTTTTCCGCGGCGATCGTCTGGCACTTCGATTATCTGAGCTACCTTCTCGAACGGCGCCGGTGGATCGCCGGCGACCGCATGACAATCGCCGACCTTGCAGCGGCGGCGGAGCTTTCCGTCAACGATTATTTCAGCCTTGTTCCGTGGTCGGACTTTCCTGACGTCAGAGACTGGTATGCGCGCATGAAGTCGCGTCCGGCGATGCGGTCGGTTCTCGCCGATACGCTCGACGGCCTCGCCGCGCCCGCCCACTACGCCAATCCGGATTTCTGATGACCGCGCCTGCGGCGCTCGCAGACCGCGTCAAGGCGCTGGCGCTTGCCGCGGGCTTTGACGCCGCCGCGATCACGAGCGCGGACGCGCCCGAAACGGCGCCGCGCCTATTGGAGTTTGTCGGGGCCGGGCGCCATGGCGATATGGCGTGGATGGAGACCCGCGCGGCCGAGCGCGCCAATCCAAAGACGCTGTGGCCGGACGCCCGATCAATCATCATGCTCGGGGTCAATTATGGGCCCGAGGACGATCCGCTGGCGCTGCTCGACCGAAGATCCATGGGCGCTATCTCAGTCTATGCGCGCGGGCGCGACTATCACGACGTCGTCAAGAAGAAGCTGAAAGCGCTGGCGCGCGCGCTCGTCGCCGAAGCCGGCGGTGAAGTGAAAGTCTTCGTCGACACGGCGCCGGTGATGGAAAAGCCGCTCGCCGCGAGCGCCGGCCTCGGTTGGCAGGGCAAGCACACCAATCTCGTCAGCCGCGATTTCGGCTCCTGGCTTTTTCTCGGCGCGATCTTCACGACGCTGACGCTCGCGCCTGACGCGCCGGAGGACGATCATTGCGGCGCCTGCCGGCGCTGTCTCGACATCTGTCCGACCGCGGCGTTTCCCGCGCCCTATCAGCTCGACGCGCGCCGCTGCATCTCCTACCTGACGATCGAGCACAAGGGCCCGATTCCGTCTGAGTTTCGCGAGGCGATCGGCAACCGCATCTATGGCTGCGACGACTGTCTCGCCGTCTGTCCCTGGAACAAGTTTGCAGGCCTTGCACGCGACGCGCAGTTGCGCGCGCGGGCGGAGAATGCAGCGCCGGATCTGGCGGAGCTTGCTCGGCTCGATGACGCGGCGTTTCGGGCGCGTTTTTCAGGAAGCCCGATCAAGCGCACCGGACGCGACCGTTTTGTCAGGAATGTTCTTATTGCGATCGGCAATTCCGGGGAGGCCGCGCTGGCCGCGTCCGCGCTTGCGCTGCTGGACGACCCCTCCACGCTTGTGCGCGGGGCGGCTGTCTGGGCTCTGCGGCGATTGGCGCCCGAGGAGGCTGAGCGTCTGCGCGCGTCCGCGCTTGGCAAAGAACAAGATGCCGGCGTCGCGGCGGAATGGCGAACCTAGCGCGAGCCTTCAGGTCTTCGCGCGTCGACGCAGCGCCCGCAACATTGGTCGCGACAGCGCAGGCGGCAGATATTCCGCCAGCAGCTCATCTCGGCGGACGCGCCAGTCGGTCCGGTCGTCAGCGCCTTTTCGGGCCCTGAACTGGGTGGTCCTGGCGCGCGCGTCCTCTGTCCAAGTGGCCGTATAGTAGTAAAGCGCGATTGATCGGCGCGGCTTTCCTTCCGGATGCGCGACCGGGGCCGGATGACCGTGATAGCTTTTCCCGGTTGTCGAAAAAACGACGCAACGGCCGAACTCAGGCTCGATCGCGCGCACGCAGGATTCCATTTTCTCGTCCCAAAGCTCGAGGGCGCCCCCATAGCTGAGCCGCCAGTCGCGATTGAGATAGATCAGGACGTTGAGACGGCGCTCAAGGTTCATCAGCTTGTGGTGATTGAAATCGGCATGCACCGAAAGATGCCCGCCATTGCGCGTCTCGTGAAAGCCGCCACCGACATAGAAGGGGTCCGGGATCAATCCCTTTATGCCTGAGAGATTTTCGAGGAACTGCAGAAACGGGCGCGAGTTCAGCGAATAGAAAAATGCCCGCAAGGGCGGCGTCAGATAGTCGGGGTTGAAGCTCGTCTTGAAGCGCTCTTGGTCGCGGTCGAAACTGCGGCTGTCGGGATCGGCTTTCGACGGGAACTCGGCAAGGCACAGGTCGAGAACCGGCGCCGGCAGGAAATCGTCGATGGCGATATGCGGAAAGGGCGCGGCATTCTGATAGGCGCCGCGCAGTTCGAGCCCTTTTTGCCGCAACATCTCGGCGTCGAACTGGCCGTAGCTGGGATCGTTGATCTCAAGATAGGACACGCGAAAACCTCGTCAGGTCGTCATTGGAGCCGCCTCTAGCATGTCCGGCGCGCGCGCCTCCTGCGTGCAATTGCGGCGCCCCGGGCGAAAGCGTCATTTATATTCAATAAGCTTGCGATGGCCGCCGCCGAAACGGCGCGACCAATAGGCAAACGCGCCCGTCGCCTCAGCGAATTTTCCGATCACGGTTAACGCCGCGCGCCAGAGCGCCCCGCCGCCTTCCTGTCGGTACCGAATATAAAGACGCCCGACTTGCGCCGGATAGGCGAGCAACCCCGCGAAAAAGATCGGGGAAACGGCGCCCCCAAGTATAACCGCCACCGGCGCGAGGCCCGCCCATAGCAATGCGCGGCGCGTTTCCGACCGCCAGATGCCTGCAGGCGAGGCGCGATGAAGCTCAGACACTTCGGCGAAAGCGTGTCCCGCTCGTTCGTTTCGCCGCCACCATTGCCCAAAGCGCGTCATCGCCGCGTCGTGCAGCGTCATCTCCGCGTCGAGCCGCCAGATGCGATGATCCTTCTCGCGCAGGCGCACGCACAGCTCCGGTTCCTCGCCGGCGATGAGATCCTCGCGGTAGCCGCCGACATCGAGGATGGCCGCCACGCGCATGAGCGCATCGCCGCCGCAAGCCGTGGCTTCGCCGACAGGCGTATTCCATTCAATGTCGCACAGGAGGTTATAGAGGCTCGCTTCGGGATAGCGTTCGCGGCGCCGCCCGCAGACGACCGCGACATCGGGATTCTTTTCGAGATACGCCGCCGCTGTCGTAAGCCAACCCGCTTTCAGCGTGCAGTCGCCGTCGATGAACTGAACTAGGCTGACACTGGGCGCAACCTCCATCAGGCGCCTTAGCCCGGCATTGCGCGCGCGAGCCGCCGTGAAGGGAAGGCGCATGTCGAGCGCGACGACGACGGCGCCGCGGGCCTTCGCCGCTTCGACGCTGCCGTCGGAGGAACCGGAATCGACATAGACAACCGGAACGTCGCCTGCCGCGCGCAATGAATCGAGACAAGCGATCAGCCGTTCGCCTTCGTTGCGGCCGATTGCGACGACGCCCATCGCGCTCATTGATCGGCGCCGCGATCGGTGCGCGTCCAGCCCCGGGCGGATTTGCGCCCTTCGCCGCCATAGACGCGAAACTTGCCGAGCAGATAGGGGCCAAGTCCCGAAAGGGTCCGCGGCGGCAGCACCGACCGTCCGTAGGCGAACCAGGCCGCTGCGACGGAAACAGCGAAGATAAGGCCCGCATCGAAGAAGGCTACCAGCGCACCCTGCTGGCCTCCAAGCGCAAACGGAATGCTGACCGCGAGGCCCGCGACAATGATGGCGAAGAGCACCGTTAGGGGAGGGATCAAGAGATCGAGCCCCATCAGCAGCGCTCGCCAGTCGCCCGCGACGCCTTTCGCTAGGAGCGCCCCTGCGCGGCGAAAGGCGAGGCGCATCGATCCCAATTCCCACCGCGCGCGCTGGGTCGCGGCGCCCGTGGTTGATCGCGCAAGGTCGGTTTCGATCAGCGCGCCAATATCCAGTAGCGGCGCCGACCCCGCCTCGACCAGGGTCACCGTCAGCGCGAGATCCTCAACAATCTCGCCCGACGCTAGAGCGCGATTGGCGATCAAGGTCCACGGAAACGCCATGCCCGACCCCGTCAGCCTAGAGAATCCCCCGATCGCCTGCAGGCCAGCCATTCGTACACGGTTGATGAGCAGCCAGGCGAACGCCGAAACGTCGGATGCAGCGCCGGCTTCCACCGCGGGGCGCGCAAGATAGAGCGCCTGAACCGGCCTTTGATGATCGACCGCGAGACGGGCGATGCGTTCAATCGCGCCGCCGCGCGGCGCGCAATCGGCGTCGAGGAAGACAATGGTTTCGGGCGGATCGACGCGCAGATAGTCGACGCCGGCCTGCAACGCATAGCCCTTGCCGCGGCGGCTGGCGTCGCTACGCTCGATAACTTCGGCGCCTTCAGCACGCGCAGACGCCGCCGTATCGTCGGTGCAATTGTCCGCGATGACGATCATACGATCGGCGCTGTCCAGCCCTGCGCGCGCAAGGCGAATCGTCGCCGCGACGCCGGATTCCTCATTATGCGCCGGAATGACCACCGCAATGCGCCCGCGCGCATCCGATTTCGGCGCGGCGGGCGGTCGGTGGAAGACGCTTGCGCCGATCTCGATCGCGAAGAAGAGGACGATCGCCAGAACGGCGAGGCCGGCGATCAGGACCGGCAGAGAAAACAGCACCATCATGCGCGCGATCCCGGCGCAAAACGTCGGAAGGCTTCTGCAAGAACCACGGCGGCTGCGTCGCTGTCGTGACGGGAGAGAACGCGCGCCCGGCCTTTGCGGCCCATGGCGTCAAGCGCAGCCGGCGGTAGCGCCATCGCCTCGGTCATTGCATTCGCCAATGCCTCAGCGTCGGACGCCGGCGTCAGCCACCCCGTTTCGCCGGAGACCACAAGCTCTGGAATCCCCGCTACAAAAGTAGAAATTACGGGCCGGGCCAGCGACATCGCTTCCATGATTGAAACCGGAAGGCCCTCGGCGTAACTCGGCAATACGAAGACGCCGGCGTCCTCAATCGCATGGCGCACTTCCGCCGGCGTCTTCCAGCCAGCGAGCGTCACTTCCGCTTTCACGCCCTCGCGCGCGATCGCCGTTTCGACAGCGGCGCGCAACTCGCCGTCGCCGATGATCGTCAGACGAAACCGCCGTCCGCCGCGCCTCAGCTTCCCCGCCGCCTCGATGAGCGTCAGAATGCCTTTTTGCTCGCTAAGGCGCGCGACGGCGACAAAGCGGTTCGCGCTCGCGATAGGTTTCGGCTCGCCCGCATAAAAGGAATTGTCGACGCCGCACGGGACGATGACGATTTTATCCCAATGTTTCGGCTCGACCAGGCGCCGCAGCTGGCTGCGTCCGTAACTCGACACGGCGATGACGAACGAGGCGCGCCGGATTTTTTCCGCAAGCGCGATCTTCGGCGCGCGGTCGAACTCTTCCGGGCCGTGCACTGTCAACGAATAGCCGATTCCACTGACGCGTGCGGCCAGCATGGCGACGGTCGCGGAATTGGTGCCGAAATGCGCATGTACATGATCGGCGCCGTCGCGGCGCAGCCATGATGATAGCGCCAAGGCCTCGGCGAAATAAAGAAAATGACGAACGAGGCCGGCGTCCGAACCAATGCCGATACGTGCCGCCGCGATCAACGCTTTCAGGCAAGCCGCCGGACGCGCGAAGGCGCTTTCGAGAATCGCGCCGGCGATGGCTGCAGGCGAGGTCCCGACGAGATAACGGGTCCTTTCCGCCTCGCGGCGATCTTCTTCCGCAATCAGTCCATTTGCGGAGGAGCGGATCGCGTAGCGCAGGATGGGCGCGCCGCGGCGCTCCATCGCCTCGATTTCCCGGCGAATAAAGGTGTGACTGATCCCAGGATACTGATTGATGAGGTAGGCGAGCGCCATACCGTCGCCCCTTCCGCCGGGCCGCGCCTCTGTCAGCGCGGCGCCGACGCCTTTTTTTCAGCGGCAGGACTTGCGCCGAGCCAATAGCGCAAGACGCCCGCAAATTCCGGGAAATGACCGAGAGTCGTGAAAAAGCCGTAGCGCCACGCCGACCCAGCCGGCGCCTCCGGGCTGAACGCCGACGCCGCGATCTTGAGACCATAGACCGTCAGTGCAAAGACGAAGACGGCGGAGACGCCGACAGCGACGCTTGCGCCGACCGCCCCTGACGCGAAGGCGAGCAAGACCGCTGCAAGCACGATCGAGACCGGGAGCAAGCCGCCCCAGAAAAACGCGCGCGCCTGTTCCTTCGCGCCGTAGCGCTCCGGCGTTGCGCCATGGAGGGCCGCCCCGGCGGCGCTGGCGAACCCGGCGCGCATCGCCTTTCCGCGCCAGGCCTTGAATGTCAGGCGCTCGGGTTCGACGGTTACCATCGCCGCGTCGCTGCGCCAGGCATGAGCGCCGCGGCGGCGCAGCCGGATGCACAGATCGGCGGTCGCGTCGGCGACGATGTCGGCGCGAAAGCCGCCGACCTGTTCAAACGACGCGGCTCGAACAAGGACATTGGGCCCGGCGGCCTGGATTTCGCCGGGAGCCCTGTCGCGCGCCGCCGCGGCGACCCGGTCAAACGCGGTAGCGCCGCGCTCAACAAGGTTAGAGCGGCCTTCAAGCGCCGAGACTTCCGGCCGGCGCGCCATGAATTTCTCGGCATGTTCGAGCCAGCCCGGCGCCAGCATCGCGCCGGCTTCGAGAAACTGGACATAACGAAGATCAGGATTGTCCTTCTTGAGGCGCCGGTATCCGGCGTTTCGCGCGCGCCCGCCGGCGGGCCCATCGTTGATTTCAACAATATTGACGCCGGCCTCTTTCGCCGCTGCAAGGCCTTCCTCCTGGCCGCCCGCCGCAATGACGAAGGCGGCGCCGTCCGGAAGCGAATTCAGCGTTTCTGCGACGGCAAGATCGCCGCCGACGATGACGATACCGATCTGTTTCAGAAAGTCCTCAACCGGCGCCGGCGCAATCGCCTGCGTCTCCGCGGCGTGTCCCGCTGTCAGCGGCGGCTCAGGGCGCACTTCGCCGGCCGCATAGGCTGTCGGCGCCGGAAAAGCCGTCGCCGGCGCCGCAACCTCTGCATAGGCATAAAGCGACGGGCCGCCGAAGTGCGCAGGTTCCGGATCGGCCGCCGGCGCAACTTCGGGCGCGACAAGGCGCACGCCCATATTACGCGTGATGCGCGCCGAGGATTCGGACGGCGCTGCGACGTCCGCCGCGCGGCGCCCTTCTTTCGGGACTTCCCGGATGAAGCCCGACGAAGCGCGGCCTTCTTTCCACTCCGTCAGCTTGACGTTGGGGCTGGAGGCGAGACCAAAGACGCCGTAATCGATCTTGTCGCGGATGACGGCGCGGATCGTTTCTTCGCTGACGATGTCGTCCTGCGCGGAGAACGCGTAAACAAGCGCCGTATCGGCGATGATGTTGATGACGCGAGGCACGCCGCGCGACTGCTCGGCGACAAGGTCCATTGCGCCATCCGAGAAAATTCGGCGACGTGCGCCCGTGATCGTCAGACGCGTTTCTATATAGGAATGGACTTCCTCGCGCGACAGCGGCGACAGGTGAAAATCCGACCCGATGCGCTGCGCGAGTTGGAGCATGTCCGGCCGGCTGAGGAGATCCTTGAGCTGCGGCTGGCCGACGAGGATGAGCTGTAGGAGCTGATCTTTTCCGGCATTGATGTTTGAGAGCATGCGTAGCTCTTCAAGCATGTCGACCGAGAGATTCTGCGCCTCGTCGATAATGAGGACGACGCGCTTGCCCTTCGAATATTCGCGGATGAAGAAATTTTGAACCTGCGCGAACATTTCGACATGGGTCTTGCCGGCGAAAGGCTCGCCGAACCCCATCAGCACCCAGCTCAGGAGTTCGCCACGGCCTGTCTGAATGTTCGACAGGAGCGCGACCGTGTGGGTGTCGGAAAGCTGTTCGAGAAGACGGTGGATCAACGTCGTCTTGCCGCAGCCGACTTCGCCCGTGATAACCGAAATGCCCGCCTGGTTGACGACGCCGTATTCGAGCATCGCATAGGCGAGCCGATGCCCCCGCCCCCAATAAAGAAAGGAGGGGTCGGGCTGGATCGAAAACGGCTTTTCGGTCAGTCCGTAGAACTCTTCGTACATGACGCTTTCCAGCAGGCGCGGATCGAACCCCGCGCCTGAGATTATTGACCGATGAGCCGGCGCGCTTCGACCACGCGTTCCGGCGCGGCGTTCGGCGCGGCGATCACCGCTTCGAGCTCGACGCGGCCGCGCGCCGTGTCGCCGCTTTCGAGAAGGGCGACTCCGTAATGGTACCGGATGTCGGCAACGCCTGGCGCCGCCTTCGCCGCCTTTTCGAGCGCGGCAAGGCCCGCGGCCTTGTCGCCGCCACGGAAGAGCGCCCAGCCATAGGTGTCGACGAAATAAGGGTTGTCCACATTCTTCAGCGTCGCCGCAACGATCGCTGCGCGCTTATGGCTTTCCGCATCGCTTCGCTCCGCCAGAAGGCTCGCAAGATTGTTGGCGACAATCAGGTCATTCGGCCGGCGCGTCAGGATGGTGTCGTAGATCGCGATCGCGTCGTCAAATTTTCGCTCCGAAATCAGCTGGTCCGCCTTGAGGATTTGAAGACCGTCATTGTCTGGAAGCGCCGATAGCGCTTGATCGATCACGGCGCCCGCTTCTGCGCGGCGCCCCTCGAGCGCGTAAACGCCGTACATCGCTTCATAGGCTTCAGGGCGGAGCGGTTCGCTCGCTGCGGCGGCCTGCAGCGTCAAGATCGCGTCGGCGGACCGCCCCGACTGGCGTTCGATCTGCGCGAGAAGCACGCGCGCGTCATAGCTCGACGTGTTCTTTGCGATCGTTTCTTTCAGGAAGGTTTCGGCGTCGGCGGCGCGGTCGGCGTCGATATAGGCCTGAACGAGGCTGGCGAGGGGGCGCGCGGCCAGCGGACGCTGTTCATGTTCCTTGGTCAGCGCGTCGATGGCGCCGGCGTAATCCTTCAAACCGGAATAGGCCGCCCCGAGGATGCTGCTGACGATGGCGTCGTCCTTGTCGACCTCGGCGAGCGCCTTGGCGGCCTCCTCGGCGCCGCGCCAATCCTGTTGATCAAGACGGAGGGCCGCCAGAAGTTTAAGATTGTCTTCGTTCGCAGGCTCGACCGTCAGCGAGTCGGCGAGGACCTTTACCGCCCGGTCCTTCTTGTTCTGGCGAATGAGGTAGCGCGCGAACAGGTGCGACGGTCTCCCGGCGCTCTTGGCGTTTTCGACCGCCAGCGCATATTCGCTTTCGGCGAGATTGAGGTCGCCCTTCTGCTCGAACGCGGCCGCGAGAAGCAGGCGCGCCGGCCAGGAGTCGGGGCTGTCATTGACGACAAGGCGAAGATCGGCGACCGCGCCGTCAATGTCGCCAGCGTCGATCTTGAAGCCCGCACGTTTCGTCAGCGCGCCGGTGTCGCGCGCGTCGGCTTCGAGAATTTCATTGATCAGCTGTTCAGCTTCGGCGCGCTTTTTCTCGGCGATCCGGATCGTGGCGAGTTCGTTCTTCGCGCGGAGGACTTCGTCAAGCTCGGCGCCGCTGCGCGCGACGATCCCCTGATAGACCTTTTCTGCCGCCGCCGTATCCTTCTGCTCACGGAGGAACGCGCCATAGGCGAATTTTAGATCAGGCTCTTCCGGATTGTCCGCGATCAGCCGCTTGAACGTCTCTTCGGCTTTGGCGCGACCGCCAATGCGGTAATCGGCCCGAACGATGTCGAGCTTGGCCTCATTCTGTTTCGGCAAAAGCCGTGCGACCTCGGCCAGCTGGGCGCGCGCTTCTTCAAGTTCGCCGCTTTCGAGCAGCGACGTCACGTAAAGACGCCGGTAATTGGCGTCCTCCGGATTCGCGTCGACGAGTTTTTTGTAGGCCGCCTTGATGTCGTCGGTGCGGCCGAGAGCGGCGAGCACCTGCACGCGCAAAAGTTCAAGGATCGGCGCCGCGCCCTCACCGCTGAGCGCCTTGTCGAGAATGGCGAGCGCGCCCTCATTGTCCTTTTCCTTAACGCGCTCGCTCGCCAGAACCGCGACCGCGTCGGCGATTGAGGGGTCAAGCGCGAGCGCCTGCTTTGCGAGGTCAACCGCTTCGGCAGTATTGCCGAGCCGGAAAAGCGTCGCGGCCTTGACCGCGACAGCCTCGGCGTTTTTCGGGTCTTCAGCGATCAACGCCTCAGCGAGGTCCAGCGCGTCGGCGGACTCATCGCCAAGGAGATAGAGTTTGGCGAGGTCAAGGCGAACGCGCACGTTTTTCGGATCGATCCGGTTCAGGCGCTGCAAGAGGCCGAACATCTGGTTGTAGTCGGCTTTTTTCTCGGCGATTCTCGCGAGGCCTGTCAGCGCCTGCACGTTTTCTTCCTCGATCTTCAGCGCGTTGAGGAACTGGACGTTCGCCATTCCGAGTTTTCCGTCCTCAAGGAAACGGTCGCCGCTCTTGTTATACTTCTCAAGACGTTGCTCAGGCGACGCGCACGCGGCGATCGCCAGCGCGGAAGCCGCGATCAGCGCCGATCGAAGAATTGCATTTCGTGTCAACATTTTTGTCATAACCTTGCTTCTGCTCCCCTAACTCATACTGGAACGGCGCTAGCGATCCGCAGGCGCCGGGCGGTTTATGCGGTTTACCCCGCCGCGGCAAATCCGGCGTCTCCCGTTTCGCGGCCTGGCGCAACTGCTGGCGCGGCGGGCGCATACTCCATCGAATGCGCTTTCAGCAGACGGCGGACTGACCGGGACGCGTTCGCCGTCCTGATCTTCGCGCCGCGCCGTACCGCCAATTTTTCAAGCATCAACACCTGGCCGAGGAAAGCCGCGTCGGCCATGCCCGTTTTCGCGAAATCGAGAATGACGTCGCCCGCGCCCCTCGAAGCAGCGCGGAAGGCCGCGCGCACGGGACCAAGATCATCCGCGCAAAGATCGCCTTCAAGGAAAATGCGCGTTGCCCCCGCTTCGGCGACGGCGCGCGCGTCAGCGGCTTTCCCGGTGCGGCGTCCGGCGCGACGCGCCGGAGGAAGCCTGCTAGCCGCAAGTCCGATGAGAGCAACGCCGTCATTCCAGTAGCGCCGCCAGAGTTCCGGCTCGGCGAAGATGCGCCAGGCCCATTCAAAGCCCAGCGTGCGGATGAAGGACGGGGCGCGTTTGATCGTTCCTGCTGTGAAATCGACAACAGCGCCAAGATGAGCGATCACGGGCGCCGAGAGACGTTCCCGATTGGCGTCGATCCACGACTGTCCTTTCGACGCGCCAAGCGCAACGACAAGAAAATCCGGTTCCACCTTGTTGATCTCGGCGATTATCTCGGGCGCACTCATAGCCTCAACGTCGCCGAAACCTGGATTGATCCAGCCGACGGGCTGGAGCCCGCGATTTTCCGTTGCCAGCGTCCCTGCCGCGGCTTCGGCGGCCCCCTCGCGCCCGCCGAAGAAAAAGACGCGCAATCCCTTTCCGCCGAACGACGGGCGCTTGCGAAGCGCTTCGAAGATGTCGGAGCCCGCGCAGCGCGTCAGCGCCGTCATTCCCAGCAAACGTCCCAAGAGGACAAGCGGCGCGCCGTCGACGAGACTGAGGTCAGCGTCAATGATCCGCCGCCGCTCGCCAACGTCTCGCGCGGCGCGCACCAGAAAATTGACATTCGGCGTGACGAATGAAAGCCGCTCGCCGTCGCGAATGGCGCGCTCAATCTCAGCAAGCGCCTCAGACGTGTTTAATCGGTCGATCGGAATGCCGAGCACCGACCAGACATCGCGGTCAAAATCGTCCGCGACGCGCAACGGCGCTAGCCCGCCGGACGCCGCCGCATTGGACTTGGTATTTCCCGCTATTGAGCCTGACGTCGCCACTTGTGGTCCTCGTCCGGCCGCCGTTGGTGCCGGTGGCCGGTGCCGCCGTTAACCGTTGTCTTGCCGGACTCAATTAAACGCTGAGCCGCTTCAGCAAGGAATAAGCCATACCGCGTGGGACAACTTGCGCCGACAGCGCCGCTTGCGGCCCTATTGTCACTTCACCCGCCTATACGATCAGCGCGAGTCTTCGGCGCCACCACTCATGGTAAATTTACCTTACCGCTCCGTAACCCGTTGACGGCATCGGCGACGCACCCCACCGACTGGAACCGAAACGATCCACAAAGTCGTTGAGGCGAGCGGTTCGTCATTTTCAGTTTTGCAGAGGAGTTCAGGCGTGAAAAAAGTGTGGGCTATCGCGGCAGCCCTTTTTTTGGCGGGCGTCGGCGCAGCAAACGCAACAACCATCAATTTTGTCGCCGAGGCTAATTCTGGCGGAGAACGCGGCGTCTCTGACGGGACGGTATTGAACACCGCTGCTCTCGGCGGGCTGAATCTGCGCTTTAGCGGTGGCCGGTCCGGGCCTTCTTTCGACTTCGCCTATTTCAATCAGCCCGACGGAACCCGCCTCGGGGGGCTTGGCACCTGCACCACGCTCGACCGCATGATGCAATGCGCGACCTATACGGACGACACCGTTGCCCATGCCGAAAACGTTCGCATCGATTTCGTGGATGGGCCCTTTGAAATCAAGCGCTTGTCGTTCAACGGCCGTTTTGATACGTTGAACGGCTCGCCCCTCCTCCTCAAAATCACGACCAGCCTTTCGGGCGCCGTTTCGGAGTTCGTCCTGTCCTTCGCCGACGCCAACAGCCGCAATTTCGGTTTCGTCGACTGGATCCAGTTCGAATTCGTCCGCGGCCAGGGCGACATCGCGAAATTCTTCGTCGCCCAGATCTCGGACGTGCCCGTCCCCGGCGCTTTGCCGCTGCTCCTTTCGGGGTTGGCAGGGCTGGGGTTTGCTGTTCGCCGGCGCCGCCGCCGCGCCTAGGCGCGCTTCTGGGGATCCTTTTGAGGCCCGCTTCGTCTAGAATGACGCAGCGGGCTTTTCTATTGCACCGCCGCACCGACTGACAGCGCGCTTCGCATTCGATTTCCTATACGAATTAGGGAAACCGGAAATTAACCTTCGCCGATCTGGGGAAAATCGAACAACTTTCTGAAAAATAGGTGCTTTTCTTAACTTCTTTTTTGCCTTGTTGGCGTGAATTTAGTTGACTCACCTAGGGTCGTCTCGCATTGATATGTGCGACTGCGATATTGAAACATCGCGTCAGTTTGTAACTGTAACCAAGTAACCTTTCTGGGGGTTTATCCATGAAGAAGTTTATCGCAGGGTTGGCTGCCGCAGCCCTCATCAGCGCCGGTTCCGCCGGCGCTGTGACCATCAATTTCGCGGCCGAAGCCAACAATAACGGCGAACGCGGCGTGGCTGACGGCACTGTCCTCAACACGGCCGAGCTCGGCGGGATGAACCTGCGGTTCAGCGGCGGGCGCGGCGGCGAATCTTTCGAATTCGCCTATCTCAACGCTTTTGAAGCGCCGGCTCCCGGATTCCGGGGCCGTCAGGACGGACTTGGCACCTGCACGACGCTTGACCGCATGATGCAATGCATGCCGTCGGGCGACGACACGGTCGACCATGGCGAGTTCGTTCGCGTCGATTTCGTCGACGGTCCCTTTGAAATCGTCCGCATGTCGTTCAACAATCGCTTCGAGTCCATCAATGACTCGCCGCTGCTCTTGATGATCACGACCAGCCTCGCGGGCGTCGTTTCGCAGCTTGTTCTTTCATTCGCTGACGCCACCACCCATAATTTCGGCTTCGTCGATTGGATCCAGTGGGACTTCCTGCGGGATCAGGGCGTTGATGCGAAGTTTTTCGTTTCCTCGATCTCGAACGAGATTCCGGTCCCGGGCGCCTTGCCGCTCCTGCTTTCGGGTCTCGCGGGCCTTGGCTTTGCGGCGCGCCGCCGCCGCCGGGCAGCCTGATCGATCTCTTGGTTACAGGATCATGGAAACGGCCCCCTCCGGGGGCCGTTTCTATTTCAGGGTTGCAGGCGCGAACAGGCGGCTACATACCGGCGGGCGCGCTGAATGGCGGCGCCTATCTTGCTGCTTTGGAGGTGGGTCGCGGTGGAATCGGCGTGTCCTAAACGGCCCTGCCCTCTCCGCGACCGCCGCTAGCCTGCCGCTGCCGCCGACTGAACGATCATGAGTCCATCCGATGAATGACGAATTTTCGCTGGAAGACGCGCTGATCATCCTGAAGCGGCGTCTCGTCTTCTTTCTGGCCCCGGTCCTTGTGCTGGTTCCAGCCGGCGTCATCGCCATTATGCTTTTACCGCCGATGTATGAGGCGCGCGGCAAAATCCTCATCGAATCCCAGCAGATCCCCGAGGAATGGATCCAGACGACGGTCAATGCCTATGCCGAGGAACGAATTCAGACGATCGGCCAGCGCGTCCTGACCCGGAACCGCCTCCTGGAAGTCGCCGACAAATACAGCCTTTTCCCCAAAGAACTCGGCCTGTCGGAAAGCGAGCGCGTCGAGCGCATGCGCGAGGCGTTCGACGTCGATATTATCTCGTCGGCGTCAGGGCCGGGGCAGCGCCGCAAAGGGCCCGGCGCCAGCGACAACACGATTGCTTTCACCATCAGTTACGCCGACCGTTCGCCGGAAAAGGCGTTTCAAGTCGCCAATGAATTCATGACGCTGTTTCTTAGCGAAGACGTCCGCACCCGGACAGAAGGCGCTTCGACTGCGACGGAGTTCTTCACGCAGGAGACGCGCCGGCTCGCCGATCTCATCGACCAGATGGACGAGCGGATCGCCAAATATAAGTCCGAAAACGCCGACGCGCTGCCGGAAAACCTCGATCTTCATCGCGACACGCTGATCCGGTCGCAAGAAGAATTGTCGCGCGCCGAAGCAGGCGTCAAACTCGCCGAAGAAGAATTGACGTCGATCCAGACCCAGATCGCCACCTACCTTGCCGGCGCCGGCGGCGCCGACGGCCCGGCGCAAGAACTCTTGCGCCTCAAAACGCAGCTCGCCGCCTTGCGGGCGGATAAAACGGACTCGCATCCAGACGTGCGCGCCGTTCGCGACCAGATTCGCGCGCTCGAACGCCAGCTCGCCCCGAGTGCTGCGGTCCAGAAACTGCGCAGCGACCTTGCCGCAGCCGATGCGGCGCTGCGCGAGGCACGCAAGGCCGAGCCTGTCGATGAGGCCGTTATCGCGCAGCGTCGCGACGCGACCGCCGAGGCGCGCGAAGCCCTGTCCGCGCAGATCGCCAAGGAAGCGGCGGCGGGTTCCGCCGACATCGTCATGACGCAGCTCCAGGGCCGGATGGATACGACGGCGAGCCGCCTCGCCGCGAATGAGGACCAGATTGAAGCGCTGCGGCGAACGATAACCGACATGCAGGACCGTATCGCAAGAACGCCGATCGTCGAGCGCGGCCTGTCCTCGCTGTCGCGCGACTATGAGAATTTGTCGACGGAGTATCAGGCGCTGCGCGACAAGCAGTCCGCCGCGGTCCTGTCGGCCAATCTTGAAGGCGAGCAGAAGGCCGAAAAGTTCATCATTCTCGAAGCGGCGCAGCGCCCCGACAAGCCGACAAGCCCCAAACGAGGTCAGTTGATCATCATGCTGATCGCCGCAGCGCTCGCCGCCGGCGCGGCCTGCGCTGCGATTGCGGAAATCGCTCTTGCGAGCTTGCGCGGCCGGCGCCATCTCGAAGCGATCGCCAAAGAGCCGCCTATCGCCATCATACCCTATATCGAAGGCGGCAGATCGCGCCGCTTGGCCCTGCCGCGTTTCGGCCGCGCCAAGCCCGCTTAGCCAAAGCTGCCAACCCGGCGAGATTATGGACAGAATCAGAGAAGCAGTCACCAAGGCCCGCAAAGACCGCGGCGGCGCGCCCTTAGAGGCGCCCGGCTCAGCAACTGCGCCGCGCTTTCAGCATTCGCCCCTGCGAGGCTCGGAAGCCTTCCGCGAAGTGGCGTGCGACTTTGATCGATTTGCCGAACACCGCATCATTTCGAACGAACAGGACCCGGTCCTGAACGCCTACCGCGTCCTTCGTACGCGCGTCCTCCAAAAGATGGAGGACAACAACTGGCGCACGCTTGCGGTCGTATCGCCGGGTTCCGGCGCCGGAAAGACCGTGACGGCGATCAATCTCGCCATCGCCATCGGATCAAAACAGGGTTCGCGCGCGACGCTCGTCGATCTCGATTTTTACCGGCCGCGCGTCGCAAATTATCTGGGCGTCGCGGAACCGCCGTCGATCCTCGATTATTTTGAAGGCGCCGCTTCGCTCGCCGATGTTACAGTGAAGCCGGATCTTCCGGACGTTCTCCTGATCGCGAATGAACGCGTATCTCGCAAAGGCGCAGAGCATTTAACATCCGCGAAAGCTGACGAACTTATCGCGCGCACGGTCAATGACTACGGCTCCCGGATTGTCGTCTTCGACATGTCGCCGATGCTCGGTTGCGATGACACTATCGCCTTCCTGCCCAAGGTCGATTGCGTTCTCCTCGTGGTGGCGAGCGGTCAGTCGCGCGAGCCGGAAATCCGGGAGGCGATGCGGCTCCTCAAAGGCGTGAATGTCGTGGGGACAGTCCTCAACAAGGCCCCGCCGGAAGCCATGATCGGCGCACAGTATTATTGACGGGGATCTCTAACCCCGCCGCAAGGCCTTTATGCCGCGGCCTTGCGGCATATTTTTCATAAACTATATAGTTTAATTCCATATAGCGATGGTCCCGGCGCGCCGCGCTGGCGTAGCTGTCTCTGGCCACCGCCGGTCAACGAAACTGGCGCAGGATCCGATTATGCGCCTGTCGTCTTCGGTCAAAACGGCTCTCGCCATCGTCCTGGTGACCGCCACCTATTTCGGCGTCCGCAGCGGCCTGCGGCTTTTATCGACACCGGAAGACACGCCAACGGAGACGGCGGAACTCTCCGTCGTCGCCATCGACCTCGATCCAGAAGCGAAAGCCGGCTCGCTCGCCGTTCGTGGTCGGACCGAGGCGGACCAAAAGGCGATCGTGCGCGCCGACGCGTCGGGCGTGGTGACGTCGACCCCCGTCGCGCTCGGCGCCCCGGTGAAGAAGGGCGATGTCCTCTGCCGACTCGATGTTGAAGCGCGCGAGGCGGGAAAGCGCGAGGCGGAAGCGGCGCTCCGCAAAGCCGAAATCGATTATGAGGCGGGGGTAAAACTCACCGCCGAAGGATTTCGGTCGGAGGCCGGTCTCGCCAGCCTCAAAGCCGCCCGGGACCAGGCGCGCGCCAATGCAGATCGCGCTTCAATCGAACTTGAAAAGACAATCATCCGCGCGCCGTTCGACGGGGTGTTCGACGCGCGCCTTGCGGAAACCGGCGATCTCCTCAAGCCGGGCGATCCGTGCGGCACGGTGGTCAAGCCTTCGCCCTTTCTGGTGACCGGGGCCGTCGCCGAAAAGGACGTCGCACTCGTCAAAGCGGGCGACCGCGCCCGCGCGTCGCTGGCGACGGGAGAAACGCTCGACGGCGTTGTCCGCTTTGTCGCCTCCGCCGCGGACCCGGCGACGCGCACCTTCGCCATTGAGGTCGAAATTCCCAATGAGGACGGCAAGCTGCGCGACGGCGTCACCGCCGATCTGACATTGCTCGGCGCCGCACGCGACGCCCACAAAGTACCGCGGTCGGCGCTCACGCTCGACGATGGCGGCCGCATCGGCGTCAAGCTGATCGGCGCGGCGAACAAGGCGCAGTTCGCGGCTGTCAGCATCATCGGTGAAGACCCGGAAGGCGTCTGGGTGGCGGGCCTCAATGGGCCGCAGCGCGTCATCGTACGCGGTCAGGATTACGTCAAAGACGGCGAAACTGTCACCGCGACTGTCGGCGGCGCGCCATGACGGGTCTCATCGACGCGGCCTTTTCCCGAATTCGCGTCGTGCTGACGCTGCTGCTGGTCGTCACGATTTTCGGCGCTGCTTCCTACTTCAAAATCCCGCGCGAGGCCGAACCCGACATTCCCGCGCCCTTCGTGCTGGTGACCATGCCGCTGCCGGGCATCTCGCCCGAGGACGGCGAGCGACTTCTCGTCCGGCCGACGGAACTTGAACTGCAATCCGTCGAAGGCCTCGTTCAGATGGACAGCCTCGCCTATGACGGCGCAGCGCAGGTCATCCTCGAATTTGCGACCACCATCGATGTCGATCAGGCTGTGCTCGACGTGCGCGAGGCGGTCGATCGCGCCAAATCCGAATACCCGGCAAGCGCAGAAGAGCCGGTCGTCACCGAATTCAACCTTCAGAACGAATTCCCGATCCTGACGACAATTATTTACGGCGACGCGCCGGAACGGGCGATCCACCGCATCGCCAAGCGTCTCGAGGATCAGCTGCGCGGCGTCGGCGGCGTTCTTGAAGCGCGGCTGACGGGCGCGCGCGAGGAGCTTCTCGAAGTGATCGTGCGGCCCGAGACGCTTCAATCCTACGGCCTCACCGCCGCCGAAGTCGTCGGGGCGGTGACTGCCAACAACCAGCTCGTCACCGCCGGCGCCGCCGATTTTGCTGACGGGCGTTTCCAGGTGAAGGCGCCGGGCCTCATCAAGACCGCCGCCGACGTCCGCGACATTCCGGTGCGCGTCAACGGCGACCGGGTCGTCACTGTCGGCGATCTCGCTGAAGTCCGGCGCACTTTCGTCGACCGGCAGGGCTATGCGCTCTTTAACGGCCGGCCGGCGATCGGGGTTGAAATCACCAAGCGCGCCGGCGCCAATATCATCGAGACGATCGAAGCCGCGCAAAAGATCATCCGCGATGACGCGACGACATGGCCGGCGTCGATCCGGTACGAATTCCTGCGCGACGCTTCGGTCAATGTGCGCGACAACCTGTCGGGGCTCACTTCATCGGTGCTTACGGCGGTTTTCCTCGTCATGATTGTGATCGTCGCCGCGTTGGGCTTGCGCTCCGCGTTGATGGTCGGCGTCTCCATTCCCGCGTCGTTCCTGATGGGTTTCCTGTTTCTTGGGGTGTCCGGTTACACGCTTAACATGATGGTGATGTTCGGCCTCATCCTTGCGGTCGGCATGCTCGTCGACAACGCCATCGTTATCGTCGAATACGCTGACCGCCGCATGAGCGAGGGCGCCTCCCGGCGCGAAGCCTATTACGAAGCGGCCAAGCGCATGTTCTGGCCGGTCGTCACTTCGACCGCAACGACGCTCGCCGCTTTCGTGCCGTTCCTGTTCTGGAACGACATTCCTGGCGAGTTCATGAAATACCTGCCGATTACGATGATTTTCGTATTGTCGGCGTCGTTAATCGCGGCCCTCATCTTCGTGCCCGCGCTCGGCGCCGTCGCCGGCCTGCCCGAAGGCCTCAAAAAGCGCTTCAACATCAAGGGCAAGACAGGCGTCGGCGCGCGTATCGAGAGCGATGAAGTCGATCCGTTGACTATGGGGGGGTGGTTCGGCCGCTACGCGCGATTCCTGAAATCGGTGATCGAAAAGCCGCTTTTAGCTCTACTCGCCGCCGCCGCCGTGCTGTTCGTTTGCTACAACGAATTCACGCTCGCCTCGCCCGACGTCGAGTTCTTTCTCAAAAACGACAGCGAAGAGATCAACGTGCTGGTGCTCGGCCGCGGCAACATGTCGGCGGCCGAGAAGGTCGCCGCCGTGAAAGAGGTTTCGGCCCGCATCGAGGGGCATGAGGCGATCGAAAGCGTCTATCTCCAGACCGGCCCGGGGCTTGCGCGTTCGAACGACATGCCGGCCGAGACGATCGGCATCGTCGGCGTCAATCTTCTTCCATATTCAGAGCGGGAGAACTCACGCGTTTTGACGGAAAAATATCGGGACCTGATCGGGGCCGTGCCCGGCGTCGTCGTCGAAGTGCGCCAGCGCGAGGGAGGGCCGCCGATCGGCAAGGACGTGCAGATCGAGATTTCGGGGCCAAGCTTTGAGGCGATGCTCGAAGCGGCGAAGCGGGCCCGCGCTTTCGTCGATGATGACACGGTTGTCGTCGATGGTCAGGAAGTCGCGACCTACATGGATCAGGAGGATTCCCTGCCCCTGCCCGGCATCGAGTGGTCGATGGAGATCGACCGCGCGCTTGCCGGACGTTACGGCCTCTCGGTTCAGGAAGCGGGCGGCATGTTGCAGCTCGTCACCGACGGTCTTCTGGTCGACAAATACCGGCCTGACGACGCAGACGAGGAAATCGACATTCGCGTCCGGTTCCCGGAAGAGGACCGGTCCATTCTCGCCCTAGACCGAATCGGCGTTGCGACGCCGGGCGGCTCCGTGCCCCTGTCGAATTTCGTGAAACGCGAAGCAAAAACCCAGGTCGATCGCGTGGTGCGGCGCGACGGCCGGCGCATCATTGAGGTGAAGGCGAACGGGAACACCCGCGTCGAGGGCCATGCCGTCAGCCAGGACGCCGCCATCGGCGAAATCAAGACCTGGCTGTCGTCCGGGGCGCTCGGCGACAATATCGGCTGGGTCATCCGCGGCGCCGACGAGGAAACGAACGACGCCGCGCAATTCTTCGCCGGCGCGATGTCGGCGGCGCTCTTCATGATCGCCATGATCCTTCTTCTGCAGTTCAATAACTTCTACCACGCCGGGCTAACGCTGACGGCGGTCTTCTTTTCGGTCTTCGGGGTGCTGCTCGGCATCGCGATCTCCGGGCAGTATCTCAGCGTCATCATGACCGGCGTCGGCATCGTCGCGCTCGCCGGCATTGTCGTGAACAACAACATCATTTTCATCGACACCTATCAATTTCTCCGGCGCAAGGGCCTCGCCGTCAAAGACGCTGCTGTACGCACAGCCGTGCAGCGCGCGCGGCCAGTCCTCCTGACGACTGGAACGACGATTCTTGGCCTATTGCCGATGGTCTTTGAACTGAATGTCGATTTCGGGGCGGGGTCGATTTCACGCGGCTCGACGACCTCCGACTGGTGGGTGCTGTTATCTTCCGCGGTCGTCTACGGCCTCTTGTTCTCGACCCTGCTGACTCTGATCCTGACGCCGGTCCTTCTCGCCGCGCCGTCTGTCATCAGCGCGCGCACGCCCGCCGCGATCGGGCGCATGCGGGCCTTGATCAAGCGGTTCTTCGGCAAGACCGGGGAGCCGCCCGCACCGATGCCGCCGGCCAATGACGAGGGAATAGCCTGGCGGCGCGCCGCCGAGTGAGCCTTCAGGCGGCGACGGTCGCAGCCGCGATCTTCGGTTCGACGAATTCGTCGAACGCCTTCCAGTACTGATCGCGAATCTCGTCGCGCTCCATCATGATCTCATGCAGCGCGCCTTTGATCGTCACGACCTTGAGAAGGGGCGCCTGCTTCGCGAGCCATTGATGGTCGCTCGACCGGACAAGATGATCGTTTTCGGCTGAGACGATCAGCGTCGGCACTTTCAACTTCGCAAATCGGTTCTTGCGATGGAGGTCGTCCATCGCTTCTGTCGCCGCCCTGATCCAGCCATAGGTCGGTTCGCGGATCGTCGCATTGGGCGCAGCTGACTGCAGGTCCTCAAACCGCTTGTGGCGCACCGGATCGGACGTAAGGACGTTGCCTTCGAAGTCCATCGAATATTCCTTGACGCCGGGGATCGCATAGCGCGCAAGGCCGAACCGCGTCGCCGCCTCGCCGAGGAGCCTGACGCCAAGGCGCCGTGCGAGTCCGTCAAACAACGCCGTCATCGGCGCGCAGAGCACCGCGCAGCGCCATGTCTCGTCGCCGTCGGCGAGCATTTGAAGCGCCGGAGCGCCGCCCATCGAATGCGTCATCAGGACGTGAGGGCCGGCAAAGCGCGCCTTGACTATTTTGTCAGTGAAAAGCCGCAGGTCGGATCGAAAAACCCCGAAATCGCGAATATGGCCTTTTTCCCGCACCGGCAGGAGGCGTTCGGACAGGCCCTGACCGCGCCAGTCCATCGTCGCGACGGAAAATCCCCTGCGGCGCAGATCTTCGGCGACCTCGAAATATTTCTCGATGAACTCCGAGCGGCCCGCCATCAAGACCGCCGTCGCGCGGTGGTTTTTCGCAGGGAACAGCGCGGCGCGGAGATACCCGCCGTCGGCGCCCTCGAAGTCGATCGCCTCAGCGCCCTCAGGAACGGGGTTCGTCTCGATGCGGATGAAGCCGGCTATAGGGAACTCTCCAGAATGAGGCGCGCAATGACGCTCATATCGCCGCTGATCTTCAGGCGGCCCGAAAGATAAGCGCTTTCAAGCGCGCGCCCGCCCTGAAAAATGCGCGCCAGCGTGTCGGCGCTCGCGCGCCAGGCGCAGGCCGGGGCCGCGCCGCCGGGCGGCGCGACGACGATCTCGCAAGGGTTGGCGCGCCCATCGACAAAAAACGACGTTGCGCCTTCGGGCGCTATCTCAAGGATCGCGCCAAAAGGTTTCCTAAACGCGCCCGCCGCGGCGGCGATGAGCGGGTCAGGCGCTGTCACGATTTCGGCTTGACGAATTTCAGCGTCATGCGGTCGCTCTCGCCGATCGCGTCATATTTCGCGCGGTCGAAGTCAGGCGCTTCCTGGCCCTGGGCCTCGGCGGAGCGTCGGACCGGCGGCAGCGTCCAGACGCCGAAGGGATGGTCCTTGGTGTCGGCGGGATTGGCATTGACCTCGGAGGCTTCAGCGAATTCAAACCCCGCCGCCTGCGCCAGCGCCTTGACCGTCGATTCGCGAACGTAGCCGGAATTGGGATCTTCCGCCGCGCCTTCATTGGCGCGGTGTTCGACGACGCCGAGGACGCCGCCGGGTTTCAGCGCGCGATAGAACGCCTTGAAATTCGCCTCAGCCTGTCCGGCGCTGGTCCAATTATGGACATTACGGAACGTCAGAACGACGTCGGCGCTTCCCTCAGGCGCAACATCAAACCCTTCGCCGAGAACGGTGACGTTAACGGCGCCATAGAGGCCGGCGTCCGCATAGGCGTCCTTGAATTTCTGAACGGCTTCAGCGGCGCGCGCGCTTGAGGCCGGATCGCGCTGCGCGGCGTAGTAAACGCCGCCGCCGGTCTTCAGATAGGGAGCAAGGACCTTCGTATACCAGCCGCCGCCCGGCCAGATTTCGACGACGGTCATGTCGGGCTCGACGCCGAAGAAGGACAGCGTCTCTTTCGGATGGCGCCAGGCGTCGCGCGCTTTTTCCTCCGGCATCCGGTGCTCGCCAGCGATCGCCGCGTCGAGGAGAGAAGCGGCGTCGGGCGCCGGCGCGGCGGCGGCGTCGGGCGCGGCCGCCGAGGCCGGGCGTTCCGCGCATGCCGCGACAAGGGCGCAAAGCGCAATCGCAAACTGAAGATTTTTCATAAGCTGACCTTTCAAACACATTCGACCTGGCCCTTAGCACGCCTCGCCCGCAGGCCGAACCCCGAACTTCTCGCCCCCTTGAACATGTGAAAACGGCCCCTACCTCCCTGTTGCCGGACGCCTCCAGAGGGTCCGGTCCCGGGACGGCTCCGATCGCATTGCGGGCCGTTCAGGAGAGACCCTTGCTTAGTCAAAGAAGGAGACCACCCATGCGCAGTTACGACCTTACTCCCCTCTATCGCACGACTGTCGGGTTCGACCGGATGTTCGACCTGCTCGACGGTCTGTCGAAATCCGAGGGCGCGGGCTATCCGCCTTACAATATCGAACGGGTCGATGAAGACCGCTATCGCATCACTCTCGCCGTCGCCGGCTTCGGCGAGCGCGACATCGAAATCGAGGTGCATGAAAACGCCCTCAAGGTGACGGGCCAGCGTCCCGAAACCGACGAAGGCCGCACCTTCCTTCATCAGGGCATCGCCGGTCGCTCGTTCGAGCGCCGCTTCCAGCTTGCCGATCATGTGAAAATCGAAGGCGCGAGCCTCGTCAACGGGCTCCTCAATATCGAGCTTCGCCGCGAGATCCCGGAAGCAAAAAAGCCCCGCAAGATTGAAATCAATTCGACCGGCGCGAAGGTCGAAGTCCTGAAGGCTTCGAACGCCGCCTAAACGACCCCGCGCGCATCTTCGCCTTCCCCCCTCGATGATGCGCTGACGAGCGCCCGCCCAATCCCCTCCCGGGCGGGCGTTTCGTTTTCTTTCTGCATTCAGCCGGCGATCAGGGCTTTGGCCTTGTCAAAAATCTCGGTGTTCGCCGCGAGGATCGATCCTTCGTGCATCGGGTGCGCGCCGCCTTCGATCTCAGCGACCGTCCCGCCCGCCTCGCGCACCAGGACGATGCCGGCCCCGACATCCCACGGATTGAGATCGCGTTCCCAATAAGCGTCGAAGCGTCCTGCCGCGACGAAAGCAAGATCGAGCGCGGCTGACCCGAAACGCCGGACGCCGGCCGTTTCGGCGAGCACGCGGTCCACTTCCTTCAGCGAGCGGTCGCGCCCCGGACGGCCCTTGAACGGCAGGCCCGTCGCGAACAGGCATTCGTCGAGCGCCTTGCGGGGCGAAACGCGCACCCGCTTGTCGTTGAGCCAGGCGCCCTCGCCCTTCTCCGCCCAGAAAAGTTCGTTCGAGACAGGATTATAAATCACGCCCGCGAAAGGCTGGCGATCGCGCTCAAGGCAGATCGACACTGCAAATTGCCCGAGCCCGTGCAGGAAGTTGGTGGTGCCGTCGAGTGGATCGACGACCCAGCGGTTCGAATTGTCGGCGCCGACGATCTCGCCGCGCTCTTCCATGACGAAGCCGTATTTCGGCCGGCCTTTCGAAAGCTCCTCGAACAGCACTTGTTCGGCGCGATGGTCGGCGGCTGAAACGAAATCCGCAGCGCCCTTGCGCGTCGTCGCGAGACCTTCCAGCTCGCCGAAATCTCGCGACAGCCCCCGCGCCGCCTTGCGGGCGGCGCTGACCATGACAGTGACGAGCGGAGAGGCGTGCGGCATCGGATTGTCCGGGGGCTTGCATGAAAGGCCGCGCACCATAGCGGCGACGGCCCCCGGCGCAAGGGCTCGCGGCGTGCGGCTTTTTTCTTGCAAATTCAGCCTTTTGCGCAAAGCCGGCGGATTGCGCTAAGGACCGGCCGAGGGGCGGGACACGACATTGAACGAGGCAAACGATCAGGCGCCCGCTTCGGGCCCGTCGCAGCCCACGCTGACCGCGCGGGTGGCGCGCGGCGCCGGCTGGATCGTCGGCGGACGCTTCGTGATGGGGCTCCTCGGCTTTCTCAACACCGTCATCGTCGCGCGTCTTCTCTTGCCCGAGGATTTCGGCGTCGTCGCCATCGGTCTTGGCGCCATGCAAATCCTGACGAACGTCTCCGACATCGGCGTCAGTCAGGCCGTCATCAAATTCCGCGACGCCGGCCGCGACGATCTCGACACCTTGTTCACCCTGTCCCTGATCAGGGGCCTGTTGATCGCGGCTGTTCTCATCGGTCTCGCGCATCCCGCCGCCGCTTTTTACGGCGACGCGCGCGTCTTCTGGGTGTTTTGCGGCGCGGCGCTCTATCCCCTCTTCACCGCCTTTATGAATCCGAAGTTTTTCGAGTTCGAACGCGACCTCGACTACTCGAAGGAATTCATCGCGACCGTGATTTTCAAGCTGGCGGGCGTTGCCGTCTCGATCGCGGTCGCAGTCGCCTACCGCAGCTATTGGGCAATGATTCTCGGCCTCGCCGCGAACGGCTTTGTGCAGATGCTTCTTTCTTACGCGATGCGGCCCTATCGCCCGCGCCTGACGCTTCGCTCGTTCAGGAAAGTGTTCGGCTTTTCGGGCTGGCTCGCCGGCGTCGGGATCATGAGCGCGCTGTCGAACAAGCTCGATCCCCTGATCCTCGCGCGCGCGATGGGGCCCGCCGGCGCCGGCCACTATTTCATGGGCATGCAGCTCGCCGAGCTGCCGACGCGGGAGCTCGCTTATCCCGCCTCGCGCGCGATCTATCCTGGACTCGCCGAATTGCAGGGAGATCCGGCGCGCGCGCGCGCCGCCTACCTTAAAGGCGTTGAGGCGCTGGCCGCGATCGCCATGCCGGCGGCGCTCGGCTTTGCGCTTGTCGCCCGCGATCTCATCCCGTTTCTGCTCGGCGACAAATGGGCGGACGCGGTCACGGTCGTCGAAATCATCACCCCGGTCATGGGCGTGCAGATGCCTTATCTAGCCACGCAGTTCTACGCGATGGCGCTCGGCGCAACGCGGCTCGTATTCTTCCGGGAACTCGCGTTTTTTCTCATCAGGACGCCGATCTTCATCGCAGCGACTCTCGCTTATGGCCTCAAGGGCGCCGCCTTGGCGGTCGCGGCCTGCGGCGTTCTCTTCATCGCGCTCAATCTGACGCTTTATGCGCGCGTTTCCGGCGACGCGCTCTGGCGCCCGGTCTGGCGCGCGCGGCGCTCTTTCCTGGCGACGGCGGCGATGGCTGCCGCCGTGCTCGCCTTGCGCGGATCGGGCGCAATCGAGCCGCTGGCGCCGCTGTTACGCATCGCCGCCGAGATCGTACTTGGCGCCGGCGTCTATTTCGCAGCGCATGCTGCCTTGTGGCGCCTCGAGGGCCTGCCTGACGGGGTCGAGCAGATGATTGTCGGCATCGCCCGCCCGGCGCTCAACCGTCTCGCCCGTCGCTAAGAGGGAGAACTGCAAGGCGCGGCTTGCGGCCCTGCCCCCCTCGGCTAGAAGGGAAAAAAAGCCCCGGAGGAACCGCCCAACCATGACGCTGCCCCCCGTGACCTCGGAGATGATCGCCGCCAGCGCGTTCAAGCTCTTGATGACCGATCCGGCTTTCAAGGTCGGGCAAGCGAAGGTCTTCGGGAACGAGTATCGCGTCTTTGACAACGCGCCGCCCAATCTCGCCGGCATTTTCGAAATCGGCCGCGCGCATGGGGATCGCGATTTCATTTATTTCGAAGACGAGACATGGACTTACGCGCAGATCTGGTCGGAGGCCGGACGCTTTGCCAACGCGCTTTCCGGCGGCCTCGGCGTCAAGAAAGGCGACCGCGTCGCCATCGCCATGCGCAATTATCCGGAATGGTGCGCGGCGTTCTTCGCGATCATCGCGGTCGGCGCCGTCGTTGTGCCGCTGAACGCGTGGTGGAAGACGGAAGAGCTGCGTTACGCCTTCAAGGACTGCGGGTCGAAACTCGTCATTGGCGACGACAAGCGGCTCGATCTCATTGCGCCCTTCAAGGACGAATTGGGGTTGAAATTGATCGCGGTGCGCTGCGAGCGCGATTTCGCCGAGCATCGCTGGGACGACCTTGTCGCGCGCGCCAACACCGACACGATGCCGAAGGCCGATGTCGGGCCCGAGGACGATTACGCGATCTATTACACGTCAGGATCGACGGGAAATCCGAAGGGCGTCCTTCTCACCCATCGCGGCGGCATTTCAACGATCATGTCGTGGATGCTGATCATGACGTCGATCACCGACGCCAATGGCGGCAAACCGCTGCATGGCGACAATCCCGGCGTCGTTCTTGGCATTCCGCTGTTTCATGTGACCGGCAGCCACGCGATCTTCCTGATGTCGTGGATCATCGGCCGGCGCATGGCGATGCTCTATCGCTGGGACGCGCGCGAGACGGTCGATATCATCAACAGGCTCCGGCTGACGAACTTCGTCGGCGTGCCGAGCCAGTCCTACGAGCTGATCGAAGCGGCGGGGTCGACGCCGATGCCGACGCTCGTCGATATCGGCTCCGGCGGCGCCAAGCGTCCGCCCGATCAGGTGATGAAGCTGAAAGAAAAATTCCCGAACGCCAATCCGTCCTCAGGCTACGGATTGACGGAGACGAACGCGGCCGGCTGCGTCATCTCGCTCGGCGATTATCAAAAGCGCCCGGATTCGACAGGGCGCGCCTTGCCGCCGCTGTGCGATTTGAAAATCGTCGGCGATCACGGCGATTGCAAACCGGGCGAGATCGGTGAAGTCTGGATCAGAACGCCGTCGAACTTTCGCGGTTATCTCAACCTGCCGGAGGACACGGCCAAAGCGCTGACGCCAGACGGCTGGTTCCGGTCCGGCGATCTCGGCCGGCTCGATGAAGAAGGTTATCTCTACATCGTCGACCGCCTCAAGGATCTCATCATTCGCGGCGGCGAAAACATCTCCTGCCTCGAAGTCGAGGCGCGCGCCTATCAGCATCCCGCCGTCGCGCAGGCGCTTGTTTTCTCGGTTCCGGACGACGTCTTGAACGAACGCGTCGGCATGGTCGTCTATCCGCGCGAGGGCGCCCAATTCGACCCGCAGGACCTTCGCAATTTCATGGAGAAGGAACTCGCCGGCTTCAAATGTCCCGAGCGCATCTGGGTCTCGCCGCAGCCCCTGCCGAAGCTCGGCACGGAGAAATTCGACAAGCAGACCATTCGCCGCATGGCGCTCCAGCATCCGCCGGCCTGGAAGGCGTGAAACGACTGCCGAAGATTGTTGCAGCAAGCCGTTCGCCGCGCGATTGATCTGGCCGACCGGAACGGGAGCGTACGATGACCGACCAGGATGCCTTCCGCAAGGAAGCCCGCGCGTGGCTTGAAGCCAACTGCCCGCCTGAAATGCGCGACGGCGCAGCGGATGAAGAAAATATTTGCTGGGGCGGGCGCGGCTGGAAATTCAAATCGGAGGCGCAAAAGACCTGGCTGGCGCGCATGGCGGCGAAAGGCTGGACCGTGCCGGTCTGGCCGAAGGAATATGGCGGGGGCGGCCTCGACAAAGAGGAAGTCAAAATCCTCAAGGGCGAGATGCGTAAGCTCAAATGCCGCTCGCCGCTCGAGAGCTTCGGCATCTGGATGCTTGGGCCGGCGCTTTTGAAATATGGCACGCATGAACAAAAAGCGATGTTCCTGCCGCCGATCACGCGCGGGGAAATCCGCTGGTGCCAGGGCTATTCCGAACCGAACGCCGGGTCGGATCTCGCAAGCCTCGCCACGAAATGCGAGGACAAGGGCGATCACTGGCTCGTTAACGGGCAAAAGATCTGGACGTCCTACGCCGATGAAAGCGACTGGATTTTCGTCCTTGTCCGGACGGACTTCAAAGCCGCCAAGCATGACGGCATCAGCTTCATCCTGATCGACATGGCCTCGCCGGGCGTTTCGACCAAGCCCATCAAGCTCATTTCCGGCAAGTCGCCTTTCTGCGAAACCTTTTTTGAAAACGTCAAGGTTCCGAAGGAACACGCGCCCGGCGTCAATGCGATCGTCGGGACGCTCAATCGCGGCTGGGATGTCGCGAAATATCTACTGACGCATGAGCGCGAAATGATCGGCGCCGGCGGCGGGGGCCTTCTCGGCGGGCGCGGCATCGGCGAGATGGCGGCGCAGTATGTCGGCGTTGACGACAAAGGGCGTCTCGCCGATCCGTTATTGCGCGCCAAGGTCGCCAAGGCCGAAGTCGACGGCTGGTCGTTTCTCCTCACCATGGAGCGCCTGAAGGACGAGGCCAAGGCCGGACAAGGCATGGGCGCGAAGTCCTCGATGCTCAAATATTACGGCACCGAGTTCAACAAACGCCGCTTCGAGCTGTTCATGGACGCCGCCGGCTCTGAAGGCCTCGAATGGGAAGGCGCGCGCTCCGAAGACGGCAAGCTCGCGAAAAACTGGCTGCGCACGAAAGCGAATTCGATCGAAGGCGGCACGTCGGAAGTGCAGCTCAACATCATTGCGAAGCGCGTCCTCGAATTGCCGGATGCGTGAGATGAACGCGCCCTTCACCCTGAGGAGCGGCGAAGCCGCGTCACGAAGGGCGAAGGGCACGGCGCCTGTCGATCCTTCGTGACGCGATGCGTTCCGCACCGCTCCTCAGGATGAAGAGAGAAAGAAACCATGCCACTCGTCCTCACCGAAGAACAGGAAATGCTCAAAGAATCCGCACGCGGGTTCCTTGACGAAAAGGCGCCGGTCGCGGCGCTCCGGAAACTCCGCGATGAGCGGTCGGAGGAAGGCTTTTCCCGCGCGCTCTGGAAAGAGATGGCGGAGATGGGCTGGGCCGGCATTCTCGTCGACGAAGCCCACGGCGGATCGGGCTTCGGCTTCGTCGGCGCGGGCGTCCTCGCCGAAGAGATGGGCCGCACACTGACGGCCTCGCCGTTCCTGTCGACTTCGATCCTTGCCGCGACAGCGCTCAACAAATTTGCAAGCGAGGCCCAGTGCGGCGAGTTTCTGCCGAAGATCGCCGGCGCTGACGTCGTGATGGCGCTCGCCGTCGACGAGGGCCGCAAGCATGGACCCGCGACGATCGCCATGAAGGCGGAAAAATCCGGCAACGGCTTTCGTCTCAACGGATCGAAGACCTTCGTCGCCGACGGCCATGTCGCTGACAAGGTGATCGTCGCGGCGCGCACGAGCGGGGCGCCCGGCGAGGAGGCGGGAATTTCGCTCTTCCTCGTCGACGCCAAAGCCAAGGGAGTTTCCGCCGAGCGCACGGCCATGGTCGACAGCCGCAACGCCGCGCGCCTCAATTTCGAGAATGTCGCCGTCACCGGCGAGGACGTCATCGGCGAAATTGACAATGGCTGGCAGGCGCTTGAGGGCGTCCTTTCCGCCGGACGGGCGGGGCTGGCCGCCGAGCTCTCGGGCGCGGCGCAACAAGCCTTCACTATGACGACCGACTACCTCAAGCAAAGGACGCAGTTCGGCAAGCCGATCGGCTCCTTCCAGGCGCTGCAGCACCGCGCCGCGCATCTTTACTGCGAGGTCGAGCTGGTGAAGTCCGTGGTGCTGAAAGCGCTGCAGGATCTCGACAACGCTTTCGGCATGGCGGGCGTCACCTGCGCCCTCGCCAAAGCGAAATCGGGCGAAGTCGCCAAGCTCGCCAGCCAGGAAGCGATCCAGATGCATGGCGGCATCGGCATGACCGACGAATATGACATCGGCCTTTACATGAAGCGCATCCGCGTCGCGCAGGAAATGTTTGGCGACACAAGCTATCACACCGACCGCATCGCGCGGCTTCGCGGTTACTGAGGAGGACGCCCATGAAGGCGGTGAAGAAAGAAGACCTGAAAAACTATATCGGCAAGGAGACGGGGATTTCCGACTGGTCGGTCATTGACCAGAACCGCATCAATATTTTCGCGGATGTGACGGAGGACCACCAGTTCATCCATGTCGACCCGAAGGCGGCGGCGAAAACGCCCTTCGGAGGCACCATCGCGCACGGCTTCCTGTCACTGTCGATGCTCTCGCACCTCGCGAAGAATTCGCTGCTCGTCCTCGAAGGCGTCAAAATGGGCGTCAATTACGGCTTCGACAAAGTGCGCTTCATGGCGCCAGTGAAGGCCGGCAAGCGCATTCGCGGCCATTTTACGCTGATGAGCGCGGACGAAAAAGCGCCGAACCAGTGGCAGTTCAAATATGCCGTCAAGGTCGAGATCGAAGGCGAGGAAAAGCCCGCCCTGATGGCCGAATGGATTTCGATGCAGTTCGTGTGAGGGTGAAATGTCCGAACATGTCGCGGAGATCGACTGGAAGCGCCAGACGGAAAGCTTCGCCTATGACCACTATAATCGCGCGCATGACTGGCGATTTGACGGCGGCGCCGTCGTGCCGGGCTCGGCGGCGCCCGGCTACAAGGGGGAACCCGAGCGCGTCGATCCGGAAGAAGCCTTAGTCGCCGCGCTGTCGAGCTGCCACATGCTGACCTTCCTCGCCATTGCAGCGAAAAAGAAACTCACCGTCGACGCCTATCACGACCGCGCCGTCGGGCGAATGGACAAGAACGCGAACGGCAAACTCGCCGTGACGAGCGTCGATCTGCATCCCAAGATCACCTTCGCGCCGGGTGTCGAGGTGGACGCGGCGACGCTCAAGAAAATGCATCACGACGCGCATGAGAACTGCTTCATTGCGCAGTCTGTAAAGACGCTCGTTATTGTTCATTCGAAGTAAGGAGTAACGCCTTGTCCATCCGTTTCGACACCAGGGTCGCGATCGTCACCGGCGCCGGCAATGGGCTAGGGCGCAGCCACGCGCTCGCCCTCGCGGCGCGGGGCGCGAAGGTCGTCGTCAACGATCTCGGCGGCGCGCGCGACGGCTCGGGCTCGTCGCTCTCGGCCGCCGAAACTGTCGTCGAGGAAATCCGCGAACGCGGTGGCGAGGCGATCGCCGACGGCGCGAACGTCACCAAGGACGCCGAAGTCGCGTCGATGGTCGACGCCGCCATGAAAAAATGGGGCCGCGTCGACATCCTCGTCAACAACGCCGGCATCCTGCGCGACAAGACGTTTGCAAAGATGGAGATGGCGGATTTCCGCCTCGTCATCGACGTGCATCTTGTCGGCACAGCCGTCTGCACCAAGGCCGTCTGGGAGATCATGCGCCAGCAGACTTTCGGGCGCATCGTCTGCACGTCCTCGCCGTCCGGGCTCTATGGCATCTTCGGGCAAGCCAATTACGGCGCCGCCAAAGCCGGCATGATCGGCTTCATGAACGCGCTGCACCTTGAAGGCGGGAAATACAACATCCGCGCCAACTGCCTTGTCCCCTCCGCACGAACGCGCATGACCGAAGACATCGGCATTCCCGAGGCCATCCTCGCCCAGATGACGCCGGAGGCGATCACGGCGGGGCTTCTCTATCTCGTCAGCGACGATGCGCCGTCGCGCGCGATCCTGTCCTGCGCCGCCGGCGGCTATGCGCGCGCCTATGTCGCCGAGACGGAAGGCGTCTATCTTCCGCCTGCGGAGCAGACGCCGGAGAATATCGCCGCGAGGTGGGACACGATCTCCGACCAGTCGACCGTTCGCTATTATGACACCAGCGCCGGGCCGAACATGAACTTTATGGCGAAGGCGCAGGCCTTCGCGAAGAAATAGAAGGCCCTTCGTGACGCGAGCCTTGCGGCTCGCTCCTCAGGGTGACGAAAAGTGAATTGCCTTCATCCCGAGGAGCCGCGGAGCGGCGTCACGAAGGATGCTGAACAAGAGGAGCAAGAATAATGCGCGAAGCCGTCATTGTCTCAACCGCCCGCACGCCGATCGGCAAGGCCTATCGCGGCGCCTTCAACGCGACGAGCGCGCAGGAGCTTGGCGGCCACGCCATCAAGCATGCGCTCGACCGCGCGAAGGCGGCGCCGGAGGAAGTCGAAGACGTCATCATGGGCTGCGCGATCCAGCAGGGAACGGCGTTCCAGAACGTCGCGCGCCAGGCCGCCTTGCGCGCCGGGTTTCCGATCGGCGTTTCGGGCATGAGCCTCGACCGGCAGTGCGCGAGCGGCATGATGGCGATCGCGACGGCGGCCAAGCAGGTGATCGCCGACAACATGCAAATCGCGATCGGCGGCGGGGTCGAGTCGATTTCGCTCAACCAGACTGGCGACATGTTCGTTAGGCCCGACAAATGGCTGCTCGCCAATCTTCCTGAAACCTACATGCAGATGATCGAGACGGCGGAGATCGTCGCCGAGCGTTACAAGGTGAGCCGCGACGCGCAGGATGAGTACTCGCTGCAATCGCAGCAGCGGACCAATGCCGCCCAACAGGCCGGCAAATTCAATGACGAGATCGTGGCCCTCCCCTCCGTCATGGTGATGACCGACAAGGCGACGGGAGCGACGAGCGAACACAAGGTCACCATCGAGAAAGACGAAGGCAACCGGCCCGAGACGACGCTGGAAGGGCTGAAAGGCCTGAAGCCCGTCTTCAAGGGCGGCCAGAAGGTGACGGAAGGCAAGCACATTACCGCCGGCAACGCCTCGCAATTGTCGGATGGCGCGTCGGCCGCGGTCGTGATGGAAGCGAAAGAAGCCGCGCGCCGCGGTGTTGCGCCGCTCGGCGTTTATCGCGGCATGGCGGTCGCCGGCACGCACCCGGACGAGATGGGCATCGGGCCCGTCTATGCGGTGCCGAAGCTGTTGCAGAAATTCGGCTTGAAGATGGACGACATCGGCCTCTGGGAATTGAACGAGGCCTTCGCCGTGCAGGTGCTCTATTGCCGCGACAAGCTCGGCATTCCGAACGAGCTTTTGAACGTCAATGGCGGCGCCATTTCCATCGGCCACCCTTACGGCATGTCGGGCGCGCGCATGGTCGGCCACGCGCTGATCGAAGGCAAACGCCGCAAGGCGAAATACGTCGTCTGCACCATGTGCGTCGGCGGCGGCATGGGCGCGGCGGGGTTGTTCGAGGTGGCTTAATTCTTTGAGCCAGGCGGATGATAAAGAACATGCGCTGGTACTACTGCTTTATCCGAGGAGAGAATTTTCCCGGCGAATGCTTGGGATACAACGAACCGCTTGGCTTTTACACTCACCGTTACGTATTTGCGGAGGGCGTTGCTGATGCCGAGCAATTGGCATTGGAAGCATTGCGCGCCGATGACAGTTTTGACTTGCCGCCAAACGCGCAAAAGCCGAACGACGCTAAGATTTATTTTGAGGAAATCACTGCGTTGAAGAAGAAACCGAAGAAAGTGACCTCAAAAGGCGGAACATGGTTCAAAATGAGCGATGCCGATCCCGATGATGTGGTTGGCAGCTCGCACGACTGAAGTCGGTACTGCGACTTATCGAATGACAATCGACCCTACCGCCATCCACACCCTCATCTACGAAGTCCCCAAGGGCGAAGCCGCGAGCTACGGCATGATCGCGAGCCTGATCCCCGGATGCGGGCCGCGACAGGTCGCGCGCGCGCTCTGGATCGCGCCGAAGGATTTGCCGTGGTATCGCATCGTCACCGCGTCAGGCGCGCCCGCCGATCATGACGGCGCGGAGGAGCAGCGCCGGCGGCTGAAAAAAGAAGGCGTCGTTTTCAAGAAGAACAGCGCCGTCGACTGGGCGCAGTCCCGCTGGAAGGGCCCTTCGCAAAACTGGATCGACAAATCGGGGCGCGACCCGCATGAGGTGATGGAGATCATCGCTTCCTGGGGCCGAACATGACGCAGTCGCTCAACATCGTCTTCGTCCTTTTTCCAGATGTCACGCAGCTCGACTTCACCGGGCCGCTGCAGGTGCTCTCTCGCCTGCCCGGCGCGAAGGTTCACATCGCCGCCGCGTCGATGGCGCCTGTTGAAACCGACGCGACGCTGACGCTGAACCCGACCACAACCTTCGCCGATTGTCCGCCTACGGATGTTCTCGTCGTGCCAGGCGGCTTCGGCGTCGAAGGGGCGATGCTCGATCCGGCGCTGATGGCCTTTGTGAAGCGCGAAGGCGCGCGCGCCCGCTATGTCACCAGCGTCTGCACCGGCGCCTTCATCCTCGGCGCGGCGGGCCTTCTCAAAGGCAAGCGCGCGACGACGCACTGGGCCTATCATGGCGATCTCGCGCTCGCCGGCGCGATCCCGGTGAAAGCCCGTGTCGTGCGCGACGGGAATATTTTCACCGGCGGCGGCGTCACCGCCGGCATCGATTTCGCGTTGACCCTCGCCGCTGAAATCGCCGGCGAGGACGTCGCACGGACGATACAGCTGGCGCTCGAATATGACCCCGCGCCGCCCTTTGACGCGGGCTCGCCGGAAAAGGCCGCGCCCGCCGCCCTCGCCGCGATGGCAAAGCGCTATGCCGGTCGTCTCGAGGCGTTTCGCGCCACGGTCACGCGCGCGTTATCTTCCTGACAAATCGGCAAAAGCTTGCCGCCTGCCGCATTTCAGCCCTATCCATCCGGTGAACCTGCTTTTCACATAAGGACGGAGGACCGCATGGCCCTGACCATTAATCGTTTCCTGCTGGCGCTTGCCGCCGCGCTTTTCGCTGTCACCGGCGCGGCTGACGCCGCCTCGAAGTCAAAAATTGATCGCCGCACCGACAAGGCGCTCGCCGAATTCCGCGACCAGATCAGCGGCGCCGACGCGGTCCTGTCCCGCGCGGCCGGCGTTCTCGTCTTCCCGTCCATCAAGAAGGCCGGCATCGGCATCGGCGGCGAATATGGCGAAGGCGCGCTCAGGATCGGCGGGCGTACGGTCGCCTATTATTCATCGGGCGCGGCCTCGATCGGCTTCCAGCTCGGCGCCCAGGAACGCCGCCAGATCATCGTCTTCCTCGACCCTGAGGCGCTCGAAAAATTCCGGTCGAGCGAAGGCTGGGAGATCGGCGTCGACGCTTCCGTCACCGTCATCACCCTCGACGCCGGCGCGCAGATCGACACCAAGGAACTCAATCAGCCGATCGTCGCCTTCATCTTCGACGGCAAGGGCCTGATGTACAACCTCGCCCTCGAAGGCTCGAAGATCACGCGCATCCATAAGGATTGAAGCGGCCAAATTCGGCGTCTTTTCTTTTCCCCGCCCTCGCCATTTCCCGAAGCTTTACGCGGGGTGCAGACCGAAAATGCGTATTTTCGACCAAAAGATTCTGCGTATTTTTTTGCCGGCCGGTCTTCTCCCCGCCCGTCGGCGCGGATTTTGGCGAAACGGCGCGCATCTGCGCCCTCGCGCGACTCTGGAATCGGCGAGCTGTTTTCAGTCCCGTGCGGCCAGAGGCCAAGAACCACCGACGCCGCGCGACGAGCCAGACTTTTCAAAGCCGGCGCCGCTTCAGGTAACGCCGGCCGGAAACGACAGTCGCGCCGGGCGGGAGCCGCGGCGCGACCTTGAGACTATGGGACCTTTCACGGACCAGAGTCAAACAATCAATAAGGCGAAACCCTTATGGTTAATTCGTGCGCGGGTTGTCGGGAAGACCTCCCTCCCTTGAAAAGGGAGGGCGTGAGGCCCCAGACGCGATAGCGGCTGGCCTTGGCCGAACGGGAGGGTTAAACACAAGATCTGCAGCCCCGGTTTCGAACTCTCCCTTTTCAAGGGAGGGAAAAATCGCCCTACAAAACCTTCTCGATCGCCGCGATATGCGCGCGTTTCTGGCCGTCTTCGAGAAACGCGCCGGCGAAGGAGTTCTTTGCGAGCGTTCGCACATCCTCCGCATCAAGGTCGAGCGCGCCGATCACCGCTTCGAAATTCGCCATCATATAGCCGCCGAAATAGGCGGGATCGTCCGAATTGACCGTCGCCTTCAGCCCTGCGGCGAGCATGCGCTTCAACGGGTGGGCGCGCATGTCCTTGACGACGCAGAGTTTCAAATTTGACAGCGGGCAGACTGTCAGGGTGATGCCGCTTTCGACAAGGCGCGCGACGAGCGCCGCGTCCTCAAGGCTTCTGTTGCCATGGTCGAGCCTGTCGATCTTCAGAAGGTCGAGCGCCTCACGCACATAGTCGGGCGGCCCTTCCTCGCCCGCATGGGCAACGAGCTTCAGCCCGCGCTCGCGCGCGGCGGCGAAGACGCGGGCGAACTTCGACGGCGGATGGCCGACCTCCGAGGAATCGAGGCCGACGCCGGCGATGCGGTCGAGCCAGGGCTCGGCCTCCCGCAGGCAATCGAACGCGTCCTCTTCGGAAAGGTGCCGCAGGAAGCAGAGAATGAGCTTCGACGTCATGCCGAACTGCGCGCGGCTCATCGACAGCGCCGTCAGGATCCCGCTGATCGCCGAGTCGAAGGGAACGCCGCGCGCCGTGTGTCCCTGCGGATCGAAGAAAATCTCCGCATGGCGTACATTGTCGGCGCGCGCCCGGTTGAGATAGGCCATCGTCAGGTCGAAGAAATCTTCCTCCGTACGCAGAACATTCATGCCCTGATAGTAGATGTCGAGAAAATCCTGGAGGTTCAAAAACTGATAGGCCGCCCGCGCCTCCTCGACCGAGCGGAACGGAATGTCGATGCGATTGCGCTTCGCCAACGCGACCAGCATTTCAGGCTCAAGGCTGCCTTCGATGTGAAGATGCAGCTCGGCCTTCGGCAGGCGGCGGGCGAGGGAGACAAGGTCAGATTTGGTCATGCGCGCCTTCTGAAGAACCCAATGAGCACGGACAACAGCGCGGCGGCGAGCGCAATGAGCGCGAGAACCATTGATCCCCAGCCGGCTCCCATCTTGATCGTCGTCGCCAGCTGCTGCACGAGCACGAGCCCCTCCGACGGCGTGAGAATCTTTCCTGCAAACGCCGCGACAAGAGAATTCTCGACAATCTCCGCCGCGAAATAGAGGGGCGGCAGGAGCAGCGCAAAGGAAAGCGCCTTCATTCCCGTGGCGCGAAGGCCGAGCGCGATCGCCGTCATTGTCAGCATGACGGTCACAAACGCAAAGGGCAGGTCAAGCGCTTGCCAGAGGATGTAGTCGGGCGTCGCATTCGCCGCCGCGAGGGCGTCGAGCGAGCGCTGCGGTTCAACCGGCGGAAAGCCGGGCTGCGATTCCGGCAACTTGCCGCCGCCCGCAGCAAGCGCACGCGTCCACGCGCTGTCGCGATAGAAAAAGAGCCAGCTGACGCCGCACCAGGCCGCAAACCAGAGCGCGAACATTGACCATTTGGCGTTTGCGACAGTGGGCATGGGTCAGCTCCGTTTGCGCGCTCGCTAAAACAGGGCCCGCTCCTCAATCGACAATCCGTCGACATCGGCAAACTGCGCTGCGCCGTTCGATTTGCGGATGGTGAAGGCCGCTTTCTCGAAAGCCTCATAAGCGGGCGCCTCGACCGTGTTGACGGCCACGAAACGCGCGGTCGCCGCCGCGCGCGTCAGCGTCAAATCGATAAAGCCGTGATCCTCGCCGGAAATGTAGCGCACGTCGGCGTTTTCCTGATTGGTGAGGAGCGCGTATTCGGCGCCTTTGCCGCCCAGAAACGACTTTCGATAGGGCGAGGGCGAGGTCACCGAATTGACGCCAAGCTCGACGCCCATATGCGCGCCGTCGCGCGCGATGAGATTGTTCGCCCACCAGGTGTGCGTATCGCCGGTGACGACGATGACGCCTTCGGCGCCGGCCTTTCGCATCGCGTCGTAGAGCCGCTCGCGCGCGGCCGGATAGCCGTCCCAGGCGTCGAGATTGGTCGGCAGGCCGAGCGTCGAGAACTGGATGAAGGCGCGAGCCTGATCCCATTCCTTCTCAAGGTCGATGATGTCCTGCTCCGTCACATGCGGAACGAGATTTGGGGCAGTCACTTTCGCGATGATGATCTGGTTGGCGACGAGCCGCCACGGCTCGCCGCGCGCGGCGGATGCGGCGAAGGCTTTTGAAAGATGCGCGAGCTGCGCGTCGCCCAGCATGTCGCGGTCAGCCGACCACAAGGTTTCGTCCCGGAATTTCCGCACCGCTTCGGCGTCGGTCAGCGTCGGGACGACGGCGTTGTATTCAAACTGCGCCGAGCGGGCCATCAGGCGCGTTTCGAGCGAAACGAGCGTCAGAAGGTCGCCCCAGCTCCATGCACGAAAAAGTGCCTCGCGCGCCCCCCCGGGCGCCGGATCGCGCACGGGCATCCATTCGTAATAAGCCTGCAACGCGGCGGCGCGCCGGTCCGTCCACGACCCTTCGGTTTCCGGATCGTGATTTTCGGCGCCGTCTTTCCAGGAGTTGTTGGCGCTTTCATGATCGTCCCAGATCGCGATCAGCGGGTGCGCCGCATGCATCGCCTGCGACGAGGGATCGGCCTTGTACTGCGCGTGGCGGCGCCGGTAGTCGTCGAGCGCGACAATCTCATGGACGGGATCGTGATTGCGGCCGAGCCGCTTGCCCGCCTCGCCGCCATAGCTCTCGGTTCCATATTCGTAGATGTAGTCGCCGAGATGGAGGACGGCGTCGATCCCGTCTTCGCGCGCGATCCGGTCATAGACGTTGAAATAGCCGAACGGAAAATTGGAGCAGGAGACGATCGCGAACCGCGCCGCGTCGAGGCGTCCGTCCGGAACCGTCCGTGTACGCCCTGTCGGCGAAACGGCGTCGCCCGACCGGAAGCGGTAGAAATAGCGCCGGCCCGGCTTCAGCCCCGACGCGACGGCCTTGCAGGTGAAATCGTTGCCGGGGGACGCCAGAAGCTCGCCTTCGGCGACGGGACGGGCGAAATCCTCCGTCTCTGCAACTTGCCAGGCGACGGTTGCGGGCCCCTCGGCCGCCGTTGTCAGGCGCGACCAGATGACGACGCTCCTCTCATCGGGATCGCCGCTGGCGACGCCATGCGCGAAGACGCCGCCCGCCGCCGCGCCCGCTGCCTCGAACGGCGATCTTACGGGCGCCTTGGCGCAGGCCGCAGCCCCGCCGGCGAGCGCTGCGGCAAGCGCCGCGCGGCGCGTGATCTCTGCCATGACAGATCCCCTCATGTTGCGCCGCGACTTTAGCGCGTTCGGCTCGTCGCGGCGTGCTTTTATCGCAGCGAAATTCGTCTAGTCTTGCGACCGATTCGTGACAGCAGGGGTATTTTCCACATGGCATTGACGTCAATGAAGCGGGCGCTCGCTCTCGCTGCGCTCGCAGGTCTTGCGGCGTGTGCGCCGAAACCGAAGGCCGCGGTTGAACCCGGCGCGCCCGAAACCGCCGGCAAGCCGAGCCGCTGGGCGGCCGATCCTTATCCGTCGACCTATACGCCTTACGCCTCGGGCGCAGCCGTCATTCGCGGCGCGACCATCCTCACTGGCGCCGGCGCGAAGATCGAGAACGGCGTCATCGTCCTTGAGGGCGGCAAGATCAGCGCCGTCGGCGGCGCCGATGTCGCGATACCCGAAGGCGCAAGCGTCATGGACGCGAGCGGCAAATTCGTGACGCCCGGCATCATCGACATCCACTCGCATCTTGGCGATTACCCCTCGCCGTCGACGCAGTCGACCTCCGACGGCAATGAGGCGACGGCGCCCAACACCTCGCAGGTCTGGGCCGAGCATTCGGTTTGGCCGCAGGACGCCGGCTTCACGCGCGCCCTCGCCGGCGGGATCACCGCGCTGCAGGTCCTGCCCGGCTCCGCCAATCTTTTCGGCGGACGCTCGGCGATCCTCAAAAACGTCCCGGCACGGACGGTTCAGGGGATGAAATTCCCCGGCGCGCCATACGGCCTCAAAATGGCGTGCGGCGAAAACCCCAAGCGCGTCTATGGCGACCAGGGCGGGCCGTCGACCCGGATGGGCAATTTCGCCGGCTATCGCGCGGGGTGGATAGAGGCCGCGGCCTACAAAAAGAAGTGGGAAAAATACTGGGACGATAAAGACGCCTTCGACAAGAAGAAGAGCGACAAGCCCGCCGCCGGCGCCGAAGAGGCCAAGGAACCCGAAGCCCCGACGCGCGATCTGAAACTTGAAACGCTGGCGATGGCGCTCAACGGCGACATCGTCGTCAACATGCACTGCTATCGCGGCGACGAAATGGCGCTTGTCATCGATATGGCGAAGGAATTCGGTTACAAGGTGACGACGTTCCATCACGGCGTCGAAGCCTACAAGGTCGCGGACCTCCTCGCCGAGAACGGCATCTGCGCCGCGGTGTGGGCCGACTGGTGGGGCTTCAAGCTTGAGGCCTACGACACCATCCGCGAGAACGCCGCGCTGGTCGCGGCCCAGCCGAACGGCTGCGCGATCATCCATTCGGACGATCAATACGGCATCCAGCGTCTCAATCAGGAAGCCGGCAAGGCGATGGCGGACGGCAACCGCATCGGGCTCAACATCACGCCCGAACAGGCGATCTCATGGATCACGTCGAACCCCGCCAAGGCGATGGGCGTCGGCGACAAGACCGGCTCGCTCGAGGCGGGCAAAATGGCGGACGTCGTCGTGTGGTCGGGCGATCCGTTCTCCGTCTACGCGCAGGCCGAAAAGGTCTTCATCGACGGCGCATTGATGTATGACCGCGGCGATCCCAAACGCTCGCCGCGCACGGACTTCGAAATCGGACAATTGGGACAGGGCTTCACCGGCGGGGCGGGACAATGAGAACGATCATCCTTACACTGACAGCCTCGCTCGCGGCGACCGCCGCGCTCGCTCAGGCCTCTCCGCCGGCCGCGGCGCCGGCGGGCGACACGCTCATCCTGCAGAACGCCCGGCTTTATACGATGGCGGGACCGGACGGCGGCCTCATCGAGAACGCCGACGTTCTCATCCGCGGCGGCCTCGTCGCCGCGGTCGGGCAGGACCTGGCGGTCCCGGCCGGCGCGCGCGCCGTAGACGCCAAGGGCCGTATCGTCACGCCGGGGCTCTTCGCGCCCTGGTCGCAGATCGGCCTTGTCGAGCTTGGCCTCGACGATGAGGCGAACGATTCCTCGCCCGAGGACGATTATCCGCACAGCGCTTCGCTCGACGCGGCCGACGCGTTCAATCCGGCTTCGACCCTCATTCCAGTCAACCGCGCGGGCGGGGTCACGCGCGCCGTCGCCGCGCCGGAGCCCGGACCGGAAATCTTCGGCGGCCTCGGCGCGATCGTCGATCTGTCGGGCCGCGTCAATTCCGTCAACCGCGCCGGCGCGCTGCAGTCCATCGCGATGGGCTATGCGGGCGCGGCGCGCAACGGCGACACGCGCATGGGCGCCTGGGCCGCGTTTCGCGACGCGATCGAGGAAGCGCGCGCCTACGCCGCCAATCCCGGCGGCTATGCGCTGCGCCCGCGCATGACGGGCCTCACGCTCAACGATCTCGAAGCGCTGGCGCCGGCGGCGCGCGGCCAGCAGCCGATCGTCGTCGGCGTCAACAGCGCCAATGATCTCCGTACGCTGATGAAGGTGAAGGCGCAGTACGGGCTCAACGTCATCGCCATCGGCGGCACGGAAGCCCATCTCGTCGCGCGCGAGCTCGCCGCTTCGGGCATTCCGGTCATTCTCAACTCCTTCCTCAACCTGCCGGAAGCGTTCGAAGATCTCGCCGCGACGCAGGCGAACGCCGCGCGGCTGCATGCGGCGGGCGTCGTCATCGGCTTTTACGATCCGCCCTCGGGGACGCACAATCTCCGCCTCCTGCCGCAGCTTGCGGGGAACGCCGTCGCCAACGGGCTCCCCTATGCGGCGGCGCTCGCGGCGCTGACGATCAACCCGGCGAGAATGTACGGCGTCGCCGATCGCTATGGCTCGATCGAGATTGGCAAGGCGGGCGACCTCGTCGTCTGGGACGGCGATCCCTTGGAAGTCGCCTCGCGCCCGGTCGCCGTTTACATCGACGGACGCGCAACCTCGCTCGTGACGCGCCAGACGCGCCTGCGCGATCGCTATCGCGACCTGTTGCGAGGCGACCTGCCGCACGCCTATCGCGGCGCGCAGTAAGTGGGGGATTAGGGACTAGGGACTAGGGATTAGGAGTTTTCACCTGATCCCTAATCCCAAATCCCTAGTCCCTCTCCCGCGCTTCGCCTAGAACGCGGAGCCATGACCCAGCGCCTCAAGATCGCTCTCTGCCAGATCGACCCAGTCGTCGGCGACATCGCCGGCAACAAGGCGAAAATTCTCGCCGCGCGCGCGGAGTCCGCGACGGCGGGCGCCGATCTCGCGGTTTTCTGCGAACTCGTCATCTGCGGTTATCCGCCCGAAGACCTTGTCGCGCGCGCCGCGTTCCAGCGCGATTGCCGCGCGGCGGTCGACGATCTCGCCCGCGCGACCGGCGACGGCGGGCCGGCGATGATTGTCGGCAGCCCGTGGCGCGAGGGCGAGGCGCTGTACAACGCCGCGCTCCTTCTCGACGGCGGCGAGATCCAGGCCGTGCGCTACAAGGTGCGCCTGCCGAATTACGGCGTGTTCGACGAGCCGCGCCGATTCACGCCCGGCCCCGCTTTTCCCGAACCGACGCCGTTTCGCGGCGTCTCGCTCGGCCTCATGGTCTGCGAGGATATGTGGCTGCCGGGCGCGGGTGAAGCGCTCGCTGACAAGGGCACCGATTTCTTCATCGTGCCGCATGGCTCGCCTTTCCGCATCCCCTCGCTCGACGAACGCGAGGAGGCCGCGCGCAAGCGCGTGAAGGCGACAGGCTTGCCGCTGATGTTCGTCAACCAGCTCGCCGGGCAGGACGAAGTCGTCTTTGAAGGCGCCGGGTTCGTCATGGACCGTGACGGGCAAATCCGCTTCCGCGCGCCGCAATTCCAAAAAGGCGTTTTCCTCACCGATTGGGAAAAGCGCGGCAATGGCTGGGAGTGCGTCGCGGGGCCGGAGGCGCCCTGGGTCAGGGCGCAGGAGATGATCTATCGCGCCGTCGTCATGGGCGTTGCGCATTACGTCGAGAAGAACCGCTTTCCGGGCGTCGTCATCGGCCTCTCCGGCGGGGTCGATTCGGCGCTCACCGCCGCGATGGCGGTCGATGCGCTGGGCGCCGACCGCGTCAGATGCGTGATGATGCCCTCGCGCTACACGGCGCAACACTCGCTCGATGACGCGGCGGCGTGCGCGAAGTTGCTCGGCGTTTCCTATGAGACGATCCCCATCGAGCCCGCCGTCGAGGCGTTCGGCGCCATGCTCGCCCCCGCCTTCAAGGGCCGCGCGGCCGATGTGACGGAGGAAAACATCCAGTCGCGCATTCGGGGGCTCATCCTGATGGCGCTCTCCAACAAGTTCGGCGCCATGGTGCTGACGACGGGCAACAAGTCCGAAATGTCGGTCGGCTATGCGACGCTCTATGGCGACATGAATGGCGGCTACAATCCGCTGAAGGACCTCTACAAGACCGAAGTCTGGCGCCTCTGCCGCTGGCGCAACGCCAACACCGCCGCGGACCTCAAAGGCCCAAAGGGCGAGATCATCCCGGAACGGATCATTTCAAAGGCGCCGTCGGCGGAACTTCGCGCGAACCAGACCGACCAGGACTCGCTCCCGCCCTATGAAACGCTTGATGCGATCATCGAACGCCTCGTGGAACGCGAAATGGCGGTCCGCGACATCGTCGCCGAAGGCTTCGATGAAGCGACGGTCAAGCGCGTCGAGCACCTCCTCTACGTCGCCGAGTACAAGCGCCGGCAAGCCCCGCCGGGGCCGAAAGTGACGAAGGTCAATTTCGGCAGGGACAGGCGGTACCCGATCACCAACGGCTGGCGGGATCGCGGCTGAGATGGCGTCGGTTATCGATCCTCGCTGGACGATCTTTTCGGAGCGCGGGTTCAAGTGCTCTTCATGCGAAAAAATTCACAAGGGCGACTTTGACCTCGCTTATTTTAGACCGGATTCGTGGCCCGGAGCTGAGTCATACGAGCCGAACAGCGCATTGAGGTTCGACGGCGACTTTCTTTCGGAAGATTTTTGCGTGATTGAGGGAAAGCATTTTTTATTGCGCGGTGTGCTGGAAATATCCGTACACGGTACAGGCGGAGAGACATTCGGTTACGGCGCTTGGTCAACGCTTTCCAAGGAGAATTTCAAAAAATACCTACAAGAATTCGACAGCGGCGGCGTGGGCGGGACCGAATGGTTCGGATGGTTTAGCAACAAGCTGAGAGGGTACCCAGACTCGTACGCGCTCCCATGCACTGTCGTCACCCGGCCGTCGCGATTAAGGCCAAAATTTGTACTTGAAAACGGCGACCATCCCCTCGTTAGGGAGCAGGAAGCGGGAATTTCCTTTGATAGGCTTCTGGAAATCTATGAACTGCACTCGCATCGTTTTGAGCGACTATAGCGCCAGATGACGCCTTTCTTCGCCCCCGTTTGACCCTTCAGCTCGCCTGTCGTATCGAGCGCGCTCTCGGTAAGCAGGCCTCACCCCCCCCATGTCCGTCATCGTTCGTTTCGCGCCCTCCCCGACCGGCAAGCTGCATGTCGGGAACGTGCGCGCGGCGCTGTGGAACTGGCTGTTCTCCCGCAAGGAAGGCGGCAAGTTCATCTTGCGCATCGACGACACGGACAAGGAACGCTCGACCGCCGCTTATGAAGACGGCATCCGCCGCGACCTTTCCTGGCTCGGCCTTCAGTGGGACGAGACGTTCAAGCAGTCCGAACGCTTCAGCGATTATGACGTCGTGTCGGATGCGCTGCGCGCGAAGGGTCTTCTCTACGCCTGCTACGAGACGGCGGAGGAGCTTGACCGCAAGCGCAATCTGCAGCGCCTGCGGGGAATGCCGCCCGTCTATGACCGCGCGGCGCTGGCGCTGACCGACGACCAGAAGCGCGCGCTTGCAGCCGAAGGGCGCGCGCCACACTGGCGCTTCAAGCTGTCAGGCGAGACGGTGCGCTGGAACGATCTGATCCGCGGCGAGACGATCGTCGAGACGGCGAGCGTTTCCGACCCCGTGCTGATCCGCGAGGACGGGATGTATCTTTACACCCTGCCCTCCTGCATCGACGACATCGACGCCGCGATCACCCACGTCATCCGCGGCGAGGATCATGTGACGAACGCCGGCGTGCAGATCGAGATCATGCAGGCGATCATCGACGTGCGCGGGCGCGGCGCGTTGCCCGCCTTCGCGCACCATTCGCTCCTCATCGGCGCGGACGGGCAAGGGCTTTCAAAGCGCCTCGGCTCCCTCTCCATCGAACAGATGCGCGAGGACGGTCTTGAGCCCGCGTCGATCACGAGCCTCCTCGCCAAGCTCGGCACCGCTGAACCCGTTCTGCCGCAGCCCGACATCATGGCGCTGGCGCGGTCGTTCGACTTCGACAAGATCGGCCGCGCGCCCGCGCGCTTCGACGAGGCCGAGCTGTTGCAGCTGAACGCGAAAATCCTGCACGAAGCGCCCTACGCCGCCTTGAGCGAACGCCTTGGCGCCATCGGCGTTTCAGAAAGCCTGTGGAACGCCGTCAAAGGGAATGTCGTAAAGCTCGCCGACGCCGCCGACTGGAAAAGCGTCGTCGAGGGCGCCATCGATCCCGTCATCGAGGACGCCGCCTTCTGCGCGGCATCGAGCGCCCTCGTCCCAGATGATCCGCTGACGGAGCAAAGCTGGAGCGCCTTCACCAATGCAGTGAAGGAGAAGACCGGCGCGAAAGGAAAGGCGCTGTTCCACCCGCTTCGTCTGGCGTTGACGGGCCGGGAGAAAGGCCCCGAAATGGCGGCGATCTTCCCGCTGATCGGCGCCGACAGGGCGCGCGCGCGGCTGAGGGGCGAAAGGGCTTAAGACCCACGAAATGCTTCGAGACGCCGCGCCTTGCGCGGCTCCTCAGCATGAAGAGGGATACCTTCCTTCACCCTGAGGAGCGCGCCGACGGCGAGCGTCACGAAGGGCGCTCAGGCGACCGCTTCCAGCGTTCTTTTGGCGAGGAGCGGAAACACGTCTTCGACGCGGTCGATGAAGACGAGATCGCCGAGGAGTTCCGGCGCCGCGAGACCTTCATCGACAATATGCGATAGAAGGCTTTTCAGCGGCTCCCAGAAGCCGTTGAGGTTGAGGACTATGATCGGCTTCCGGTGCAGCGCGAGCCGCGCCCAGGACAGCGTTTCGATCAGTTCCTCCAGCGTGCCGATGCCGCCCGGCAGCGTCAGGATCGCGTCCGATTCGTCGAACATGCGGATCTTGCGCTCATGCATCGTTTTCACGATCACATGATCGACGCCTTCGAGGACGCCTTCGAGATCGACGAGAAAATCAGGGATGATGCCGAACACCGCGCCGCCGGCGTCGCGCGCCGCGCCCGCGGTCGCGCCCATCAGGCCGAGCTTGCCGCCGCCATAGACGACGCGCCAGTCGCGCTTGGCCGCTTCACGGCCGATGAACTGCGCGGCCTTGAGGAAGTCGGGGTCGTTGCCGGCCCGCGAGCCGCAGTAAACGCATAAGGATTTCATGGACTTGGCGCTTGTTGTTGTTTTGCGTGGCATTGTAGGCCGGAAACCGTCTTGGTAAAGTTAATTTCCGCCGTCAAGAGAGGCGGCCCCGAAGCGAAGGGATCGGCCGCCGATGCGCGTCGTCATCATATTTTTCCTGCTCGTCATTCTCGGCTTCATCGCGTGGAAGGCGGCGGAGCGTTTCAATCTGGTCGAGCCCGCGCCGCAAGCCGAGGACCGGACCGGAACCGACACGCCGGAGGACCCCGAGGCGGAGCCTGCGCCCTCCTTACCGAGTTTCGATATCGTGCGCGTCGATCGTTCCGGCGACGCGGTCATCGCGGGGCGCGCGAGCCCCGGCGCGACGGTCACCGTCTACGCCAATGACACCCCGCTCGCGACGGCGACCGCCGGCGCCGACGGCGCCTGGGTGATGACGACGGAAACCCCGCTTGACGCCGGCGCGGTCGAACTCTCTCTCGAAATGAAAACGACGGACGGCGTCGTCATCCGCTCGGATGAGACGATCGTCATCTATGTGCCGGAGCGCGAGGGCGACCGGCCGCTCGTCCTGAAGACGACGCCCGGCGGCGCGACGCAGGTTTTGCAGGAGCCGCGCGACGACGGCGTAGGCCTCGGCCCCCTGTCGCTCGACACGATCGACTATGACGATTCCGGCGCCGTCATTTTCGCAGGGAAAGCGGAGCCGGGCCGCGTCGTGCAGATTTTCGCGAACGGGCAGTTCGTGGGCCAGACCGCCGCCGACGCGGAAGGGCGCTGGCGCCTTACCGCCTCAATGCCGCCCGGCGTTTATTCGCTGCAGATCATCCAGCTCGATGAAAGCGGCAAGCCAGTCTATGCGATCGAGCTTCCCTTCGAACGCGCGAGCCTCGACGACATCCGCCTCAGCGAAGGCAAGGTGATCGTCCAGCCCGGCAACAGCCTCTGGCGCATCGCACGCCGCGTCTACGGCCGCGGCGTTCAGTACACGGTCATTTACGAAGCGAACGCGGATCAGATCCGCGACCCGGACCTGATCTATCCCGGGCAGATTTTTGAGCTGCCGGAGGGGGAGGAAGGCGAAGAGGCGGGCGAGTAGCGCCGGCCAATTCAGTCGATGACGATCGCGCCCGCCCTCAAGGCGATTTCATGGGCGAGGTCCTGAACATTGCGTTCAAATGGGGCCTGATAGCCGTTGGTCAGCACGACGACGCCCGCGTCCTGATCGGGAAAATATGAAAAGCTTGATGAAAAGCCGACGGCGGCGCCGTTGTGGCCGATGCGCCGAACCTCTTTGAACGGCGTTATTCCGAACCCGAGCCCGTAAGGGCTGCCGCCGACAACCGAAGCAGGCCTCGTCCAGAGTGCGGCCCAGCTTTCCGGCGTCAATAGCGAGCCGCCAAGCGCCGCGACAAATTTGGCCATATCGTCTGAAGTCGAAAGGACGCCGCCCGAGGAAAATTCAAGATCGGCGTCCATCGGCGCGCTGTTGAAATAGCCGCCATCACGCCATTCGTAGCCGCCGGCGCGCGCCGGTAAAACCGACGCATAGTCGAGCATGCGGGTCGCCGACATGCCAAGCGGCGCGAACACCAGGTCATGGAGCGCTAACGCGTAGGGCTTTCCTGTTTTCTCCTCGATCAGAAGGCCGAGCATTTGGAAGTTAAAGTCGGAATAATGAAAGGCCGTTCCCGGAGGATCAAGAAGCGGCAGGCACGAGATCTCGGCGAATAGATCCGATCGCGAATATGCGGGTGCCCCCGGCGAATTTGGCGGTCCCTCATGCCCGCACGGATTGTCGAGGCTCCCTGAAATTCCCGAAGTATTCGAAAGCAGCTGGCGCACCGTCAATTTCCGCCATCGCTTCGGCAAACCGGCGACATGCGCCCCGATTGCGTCGTCAAGCGCGATAGCGCCGTCTTCGACCAGCTTCATGACGACGATCGCCGTCATTGATTTGGTGATCGAGCCGATCGCAAAGACGGTGTCTGCCGACACCGGCGACCTGGTTTCGATATTCGCGAGCCCGTAATGTCGTTTATCGATAGCGGCATCGCCCTTCATGACGATGAAGGAGAGGCCCGGCAGCCGGCGTTGCTCCATTTCGGCCGACACATAGTCATCGAGCGGGTCCGCGCGCGCGGCAGCGAAAGGCGGCAAAAGACTGACGCAAACAGCGGCGGCGATCGCCGCCCGCCACAACGGCGACGCAGCCCCTGCCCTAAACATCCAGCTCCGCCGTCAGCGCGTTTTCCTGGATGAACTCGCGGCGGGGTTCGACGATTTCGCCCATCAGTTTTGAGAAGATGTCGTCGGCGTCGTCGGCTTCCTTGACCCGGACCTGCAGGAGCACGCGCGCGGCGGGGTCGAGCGTCGTTTCCCAGAGCTGGTCTGGGTTCATTTCGCCAAGGCCTTTGTAGCGCTGGATGGAGACGCCTTTCTCGCCGGCGGCGCGCGCGGCGCGCAGGAGCGAGTTGGGCCCGGTGACGGGCGTACGCTGATCCTTCCGCGCCCATGTCGCGGGCTTGGCGAAAATCTCGGCGAGATCGTTCATTAATTCCTGCGTGCGGCGCGCGTCGCCCGAGACGAGGAGATCGCGCGTCAGCGCATGGCGTTCGGCGACGCCGCGCACTTCGCGCTCGAAGACATAGCCGCCTTCGCCGTCCGGCTTGCCCGTCCAGCCGCGCTCAAACTCGTCGGAGACGAGATCGAGGCGGGCGGCGACCTTTTGCACCAGCGCGTCGGCGGCGGCGGGATCGGCGGGCGGCTCGGACAGGGCGCGCGCGAGCGCGGCCTGCACGATGATGTCGCGCGAGAAGCGGGCCGGAAACTCCTCGATCGCCTCGCGCGCGCGGCGCGCACGGGCGATGATGTCGGCGAGATCGGCGCCGGCGATCGCCTCACCGCCGTCGAGAACGAGCTGCGCGTCCGCCGCGCCTTCCGTATAAAGATAATCTTCGAGGCCGCGGTCGTCGAGCACATATTGCTCCGACTTGCCGCGGCTGATCTTGTAGAGCGGGGGCTGCGCGATATAGAGGCAGCCGCGCGCGATGATCTCCGTCATCAGGCGAAAGAAAAACTTGATCAGCAGCGTTCTGATATCCGCGCCG
>CAZHUI010000009.1:6115-59363 GCA_964535605.1 uncultured Caulobacterales bacterium | reverse complement strand
TCGTCGACTTCGCCGAGCACCTGATCGGCGGAGACGCGCAAATTCTCGATGGCGACGATTGAATGCCCGCCCGGCATCGATGAATCGATCGTGTCGAGAATGCGCTCGATGCGGATGGCGGGATCGGGAAGATCGACCAGGAACATCGTCGCCGCCATAGCGGGCGCTTCGCTGGTGCGCGCCATCACGATTCCGACTTTTGCACCCTCGGCGCCGGTGATGAACGCCTTGCGGCCGTTGACGATCCAGTGATTGCCGTCCTTCCGCGCCATCGTCTTCATCATCGACGGGTCGGAGCCCGCGCCGCCTTCGCTCGCCGGTTCCGTCATGAAGAAGGCCGAGCGCGCCGCGCCCGCGACAAGAGGCTTTAGAAACCGCTCCTTCTGCTCTTTCGTTCCCGCCTTGCCGATGAGGTACATATTGCCCTCGTCCGGCGCCATCGTGTTGACCGCGACGGGACCGAGCGGGGAAAGGCCGGAGCGGATCAGCACGAGAGCCGTCTCTAGCTGCGTCAGATGTTCGCGGCCCTCCAGAATATGCGGCGTCAGCACGCCGGCGGTCCGCGCCTTTGCGCGCAATTCGCGCACGAGATCATCGGAGGGCCCATGCGCGCCGCAGCGCGGATCGCGCTCATAAGGAATGACGGTCTCGCGCACAAAGGCTTCGACACGGGCCGCAATGGCGTTGGCGCGAGAGGTCATTGGCCCGTCCTAGTCCGGCACGCGCACGATCAGCCGTCCGCGATTGCCGCCGGTGAAGAGAAGATCGTAGGCGTTGGCGATGTCGCCGAACATGTCGCGGATATCGACGACGGCGTTCAAATTCCCGCTCTTCAGCCAGCCGTCGATTTCCCTGTAGGCGGCGTCGCACTCGGCCGACCCGAACCAGGAACTGACGAGGAAGCCTTCTATGCGCGCTTCCTGGACGAGGAGGTTCCACAGATTGCGGATGCCGCGCTCGTCCGGCGTGTTGTATTGCGAGATCATGCCGCAGATGGCGATGCGCGCGTTCTTGCCGAGGTTGTCGATCGCGGCTTCGAGGATCTCTCCGCCGACATTGTCGAAATAGACATCGAGCCCTTGCGGGAACTCCGCCTTGATCTTCGCCGCCATCGATCCGCCGCTCTTGTAATCGATGACGGCGTCGCAGCCGTAAAGCTCCTTGACCTCGCGGCACTTGGCGCCGCCGCCGGCGACGCCGACGACTTTCGAAGCGCCTTTCAGCCGCGCGATCTGGCAGACGAGCGAGCCGACGCTGCCGCCGGCGGCGCTGACAAGCACCGCGTCGCCCGCTTTCATCGCGGCGACCGTCATCAGCCCGTAATAGGCCGTGCCCCCGCTCGTTCCCATCGCGTGGAGATAGGTAGAAAGGTCATGCCCGGTTGACACGTCCATCGGCGAGAGGACGCCGAGATCGCCGCTTCTGACCGGCGAAATGCCGTCGGGCCCCGCAACGATATACTTCGCCCACGGACCAACGCCGGCGACGATGACGCCCGGTCTGATCGCCCTGTTCTTCGATTCGACGACTTCGCTGACTGTGACGCCCATGACGGGACCGCCGAGCGGGAGCGGATCGACATAGCCGCCGGACTCGCCCATCCACCCGCGCGTTGCCGGATCCATCGCGAGGTATTTCACCTTGACGAGGGTCTCGCCGTCTTTCAACGGCGGGATATCCGACGACCTTAATTCAAGATCGCTCGGCTTCAGCCGGCCTTCCGGGCGCTTCTTCAGGATCCACTGCTGGTTCGTATACGGCATAATAATATCCCTTTGGCCGCCGAAGGCGGGCGCCCTTGCGTCACATCGCGGGTAAATCGCGGACGCCGGAAATATCGTAGACCTTGACGTTCATCTCGGACATCCGAGGGCCGTGCTTGGTGAAGAAGGAAACGATCCGGGGTTGTTTGAGGTGCTCGGCGAGCGCGTTGTCGTTCTCCCAGACCTCATGCACGTTGATGACGCCGCCCGATGCGTCGTCGACGGTCAGCGAATAATGATGGCAACCCGCCTCGGCGCGCACGTCTTTCAGCATCGCTCTCACGTCGCGATCGAATTCGGCGACATTTTTCGGGTCCATAACGAGGGTGCCGGCGACGAATATCATGTGGTTCCTCCCGGGGCGACGAATGTTTTCCAAGGTCTTAAGCCTCACCATGCGCCGGTAAGCTAGTCATTGCGACAGGTGCGGCGGCGTCCGGCCGCGCCAAGCTGCGGCCGACCCAGAGAAGGAGCGAGAAATGGCGATCACCGACGCGAAAAAGCTCGAAATCGTGCACGCGCTCTATGCGGCGACGGGCGTCGGCGACTTTGACACGGCCGAGACCTATCTGACCGACGATTTCTTCATCACCGAAGCCGGCGATCTGCCGATGAAGGGCGTCTATCGCGGCCGCCGGGCGCTGCGTGATCTCTACACCAAGGTGTTCGGGATGCTCGACGTCGCCGGTCTCGACGTGAAAGCGCACTGCGCCGGCGGGGATTTTGTCGTCACCGTTCTGGAGCTCGACTTCGCCGACAAGTCGATCGCGCGCGCGGAAATCTGCGAACTCTTCCGCTTTCGCGGCGACAAGGTGTGCGAGATCAAGCCCTATTACTTCGACGCCGCGCCGGTCGTTGCGGCCGCTCGGGTAAAAGCGCTGGGCTGAGGCCGTCGCGCCTCACCCGAACATCGTCTCCGGCTTTTCAATGACCTCGCGAAGGGTCGCCAGAAATTTCGCGCCGGCCGCGCCGTCGATCGCGCGATGGTCGCAGGAGAGCGTCATCGAGAGGCAGCTCTCGAAGCGGCCGCGACCGTCAGCGCCTTCGCTCCAGACGCGCTGCACGGCGCCGACAGCAAGGATCGCGCCTTGCGGCGGATTGATGATGGCGTCGAATTCTTCAATTCCGAACATGCCGAGATTGGAAAGCGTAAACGTGCCGCCTTCAAGGTCTTCATGGCTGAGGCGCTTTGCGCCCGCCTTCGCGACGAGCGCTTTGACGCCGGCGGCGATTTCATCGACGCGCAGCGTATCGGCGGCCCTGAGGATCGGCGTGACGAGGCCCTGATCGGTCGCGACTGCTACGGCGATGTCGGCATGCGGGAATTGGTGGATCGCGTCGCCATGAACCTGAATGTTGACGTCGGGATGGCGGACGAGGGCGGCGGCGACCGCCTTGACGAGCCAGTCATTGATCGAAGCCTTGATCGGCAGGAGCAGGTTTCCAGCCTTTCGGAGCGCCAGGAACTCATCGACGCGCGCGCTGGCGCGAAGATAGAAATGCGGGATCGTCGATTTCGCTTCGGTAAGGCGGCGTGCGACGACCTTTCGGATCTTGTCCATCGGGACGATGGCAGGCGCGTTGACGACGGCTGCGCGCGGCGCCTGCGACGGACGCGTTTCGACGCGCGCCAGAACATCCGCTTTTGAAATGCGGCCGCGCGGGCCCGTCCCTTTGACAAGGCTGAGATCGACACCGTGCATCGCTGCGAGGCGCCGGGCGAGCGGCGAGGCGAAGGCTTTCGTTTCCGGCTGCAGGTCAGCGCGGCCTTTCAGCGCCGGCGCCGCGACGGGCCTGTTCGCCTGCTGCACGTCCTGGTGGGTGATACGCCCGCCGCGCCCCGACCCTTCGATCTCAGCGAGATCGACGCCAAGGTCTTGCGCGAGTTGTAATCCTGCGGGGCTGACCGGCCGGTTGGTTTCGATCTTGCCGTTAACATGGGTCTTCGCCGGCGCCGTGGCGCTCTTCTTTCCGCCGCCCGCCGCGACGCTCGTATCGGCGGCTTTGAAGGAAGCGGCGAAGGCGGCGATTTCAGCGTCGCTGACATCCGCCGGCGCAAAGACGCCGAGCAGCGCGCCGACGGGCAGCGTTTCGCCGGGTTGCGCGAGGGTCTTGCGCAGCACGCTGTCGAATTCGGCCTCGACCTCATTGGTGATCTTGTCGGTTTCGATGAGGCAGAGAATTTTGCCCTTGCCGAACGCCTCGCCCACTTTCACCGACCATTCGGCGAGCGTTCCCTCGGTCATTTCGATGCCCCATTTCGGCATCGTGAAGGCGCGGATGCTGGCCATCGCCTTCTCCTTCAGCGCCACGCCAGCGTCTTGCGGACGGCGGCTTCGATTTTTGCGGGCGAGGGGAGATAGGCGCTTTCAAGTTCACGCGCGAAGGGGATCGGAGTGTGCGGTGCGGTGACGAGCGCCGGCGGGGCCTTGAGGCTCGCAAACGCCTTCTCGCTGACGAGCGCGGCGATGTCGGTCGCAAGGCTGCAGCGGGGCGGGCTTTCATCGACAATGATGAGGCGACCCGTCTGTTCGACGGAATCAAGGATCGCTTCCTCGTCGAGCGGGCTTGTCGAGCGAAGGTCGATGACGTCGCAGCCGATGCCCTCTTCAGCGAGTTTGTCTGCCGCCTGCTCGCTGAAACCGACCATCATCCCGCAGGTGACGATCGTTGCGTCGTTCCCGGCGCGCGCGAGGCGCGCATGGCCGAAGGGCACAAGAAAATCGCCATCGGGCACCTCGCCTGACATCGCGTAAAGCGCCTTGTGCTCCATGACGATGACAGGATCGTCGTCGCGGATCGCCTGCGTCAGGAGGCCTTTGGCGTCGGCGGGCGTCGCCGGCATCACGACCTTGATCCCGGGGAGCGCCGTCAGCAGCGAATAGACCGCCTGGCTATGCTGGGCGGCGGCGTTGAAGCCCGCGCCATAGGTCATGCGGATGACCGCGGGGCATTTCGACTTGCCGCCGAACATGTAGCGGAACTTGGCGAGCTGGTTCCAGATCTGGTCGAGGCAGACGCCGACGAAATCGGCGAACATCAGTTCGGCGACGGGCCGCTTGCCGGCGAGCGCAAGGCCCGCCGCTGCGCCGATGATCGCGCTTTCTGAAATCGGCGTGTCAATGACGCGATCCTTGCCGAATTTCGAGAAGAGGCCGGTCGATGTGCTCCAGATGCCGCCGATCGCTTCGGGACCGCCGGGCGTACCCATGCCGCCGACAAGATCCTCGCCGAGCACGACGACATTCGGGTCGCGCTCCATTTCCTGAAAGAGCGTCTGCAGGATCGCTTCCCGCATCATCATCTTGGTCATGAACCGGTCCGCCCCTCAGTAGGAAATGTATACGTCGGTCAGCACGTCCGCCGCGGTCGGCTTTTCGGCGGCGCGCGCTTCGGCGACCGCTTCGTCGATGAGCGCGGCGACCTCGGCGTCGATCGCGTCGAGGTCTTTCGCGTCGAGGAGCTTTGCCTCGCCGACCTTGCGGCGGAAATTCTTCAGCGCATCGCGCGTTTCGCGGATGCGGTCGATTTCGCCCTTGGCGCGATAGCGCTGGGGGTCGCCTTCGAAGTGGCCGTAAAAGCGCTCGGTGTCGAATTCGACGGCTGCCGGCCCTGCGCCGCCCCGCACATAGTCGAGCACCTCGCGCATCGTGTCGTGGACGGAGAAGAAATCGGCGCCGTCGCCGCGCCAGACTTTCATGCCGAAGCCTTCGGCGCGGCTCGCGATGTCCTTCGCGGTCCCGACCGAATATTCAAATCCCGTATGTTCCGAATATTTGTTGTTCTCGTAAACGAAGATCGCCGGCGCCTGCGTCACGACCGCATTGTTCTTCGCTGCGATGGTCGGGCCCGTATTGCCGGCGCCGTCGCCGCAAACCGCGTTTGAGACCTGGCCTCTGCCGTCGTTTTGCGCCGCCCGCGAGGCGCCGACCGCGATCGGCGCGCCGGCGCCGACAATGCCGTTCGCGCCGAGCATGCCGACGTCGAAATCGGCGATGTGCATCGACCCGCCCTTGCCCTTGCAGATGCCGTCGCGGCGGCCGAAAATCTCGCGCATCATGCCCTTCACGTCGCAGCCCTTGGCGATGCAATGGCCGTGGCCGCGATGCGTCGAGACGATCTTGTCGTCCTTGTCGAGATGCTCGCAGACCCCGACGGCGACCGCTTCCTGACCGGCGTAAAGATGCGTAAAGCCCGCGATCTCGCCGGTCATGATCTCGGCATGAAGGCGTTCCTCGAAGTCCCGGATGATCCGCATCTGGCGGTAGGCGCGTTTCAGCGCGTCGCGGCTCATCTGCATTCGGCGTTCCTTCTCCGGATCACAATTGCAGCACGGTCTTGGCGATGATGCCGGCCTGAACTTCATTGGTGCCGCCGAAAATCGTCCAGGCGCGGCTGTTGAGATAGCGCGGCCCGGCGACCTGCGCGTCGCGCGAATTGAGCGGCGGGGGCGCATTGCGGCCGTAGAGCGGCCGCGCGGCCTCCAGCTGCAGGCCGGCGTCGCCGTAAAGATCCATCCAGAGAAGATCGACGTCCTGCCGGATCGTCGAGGCGAGATATTTCGTCAGTGACGTCTGCGGTCCGGGCGGGCGTCCCTTGGCGATGTCGGAAAGAATGCGCAGTTCGAGCATCTCAAGGCTGATCGCTTCAAGACGGATTTTCGCAAGCCGACGGCGCCAGTCCGCATTTTCGCCAAGGACGCCGCCGGCGCCGTCAGGCTCGTTCGTCGCCGCGCGTTCGATCGCCCCGAGATCGGCGAGCAGCCGGGGGGCGTGGCAGGACCCGCCGCGCTCGTTTTCGAGCAAAAATTTTGCAATCTTCCAGCCGTCGCCTTCCTCGCCGATGCGGTCCTCAACGGACGCGACGGCGTTGTCGAAGAAAACCTGGTTCACTTCATGGTCGCCGGCGAGCGTCAGGATCGGGCGCACGGTGACGCCCGGTTGATTCATATCGATGAGCAGGAAGGTGATACCGCCCTGCTTCTTGGCCGCGGAATCGGTGCGCACCAGACAGAAAATCCTGTTCGCATGATGGGCGTGCGTCGTCCAGATTTTCGATCCGTTGACGATGTAGGCATCGCCCTGCCGAACGGCTTTGGTCTTTAAGCTCGCGAGGTCTGATCCGGAGTCCGGTTCGGAGAATCCCTGACACCAATAATCCTCGCCTGACAGAACGCGCGGGAGGATGCGCGCTTTTTGTTCCGGCGTCCCGAACGTGTAGACGACCGGCGCCAGCAGCTTGAGGCTCAAGGCCGTCAGAGTCGGCGCGCCGGCGAGCGCGCATTCCTTCTCAAATATGTAGCGCCTGACCGGAGACCAGCCCGTCCCGCCGGCTTCCCTGGGCCATTGATAGGAGAGCCAGCCCTTGGCGTTGAGGATCGCCTGCCATTCCTGACCGATATCGGGCTCGACGAAAACGCCCGGCGTGGCGGCCATGCCTTCTTTCAGGCGCGCAGGAAGATTCTCGGAAAGAAAGGCGCGCACTTCGTCGCGGAAGGCTTCGTCGTCGGGCGCGAACTTAACTTCCATATCGGGTCACCGTTGAAGGATGGTCACGGCGGCGACGCCCGGCGCCCCGTAGACTTGCGTGTACGCGGTTTTCAATTTTTTCGGAACCTGACGCGCGCCCGCGGCGCCGCGCAGCTGAACGACATTTTCAAAAACCTGCCGAAGGCCCGAAGCGCCGATCGGTTCACCGCAGGCAAGGCAGCCGCCGTCGGTGTTGACGGGGAGCGCGCCCGAAATCTCGGTGCGTCCTTCGGCAAGCCAGCGCTCCTGATCGCCGTCGTTGCAGAAGCCGTTTTCCGCCATGTGAATGATTTCGGCGCCGGCTTCGGTGTCCTGGATCTGCGCGATGTCGACGTCTTTGGGGCCCACGCCGGCGAGCGCGAAGGCGTCGTGCGCGGCGATCTTCGTCGCGGAGCCGCCGCGCTCGATGTCGATGGAGGGCGCGAAGACCTCAAAAGACCCCGGCGGGCGCGTCCGCATTGCGGCGGCCTTCAGCCGGATCTGCGTACGCCCGAGGCGCCGCGCCGTTTTTTCGTTCGCAAGGATCAGGGCGACGCCGCCTTCGGCCGGCGAACAGAACATATACTTCGTATAAGGATCGCTGATCAGCGCCGCCTTCATGATCGTGTCGAGATCGACGGGCTCGCGCCGCCAGGCGTGCGGGGCGAGCGCGCCGTTGCGATAGGCCTTCTCGGCGACCCGGCCGAGCGACATCGGCGATATCCCGTATTCATGCATGTAGCGGCGGATTTTCATGGCGAAGAACTGCGTCGTCAGCATGTAGCCGGCTTCGCCGTACCAATCGGGTAGGTTGTATTCGGCGGGAAGCGCGTTGAACGCGCCGCGCGGATGCTTGTCGAAACCGACCGCGAGCCCGAGGTCGAATTCGCCGGACTTGATGGTCGTCGAGGCGGAGAACAAGGCAGAGCCGCCAGCGGCGCAGCCGTTCCTGACATTGATGAATTGGAGGCCGGTGAGACCGAGCCGGTCGACCATGGTGTCGGGATTGCCGGCGGCGTCGGAGGCGCCATAGGCGAACTGGATATCTTTCCACTCGGCGCCGGCGTCGGCGAGCGCCGTCCGGACGGCTTTGACGCCCTGGTCGACGCCGGAGACGCCCTCCGTGCGGCCGAACGGGTGAATGCCCGCGCCGACGATATAGACGTCGCTCATCGCGTGCGCTCCGCGGGTTCGAAGGCGTGGATGAGAACGCTGTTCTCTCGCCGCGCAGGATCGAGCGGGATTTGCGTGAGGCGCACTTTCATGCCGACTTCCAGGTCGGCGAAATCAACATTCGTCAGTCGCCCTTCGACGATCAACTCGCCGGGGAGTTCCACATAAGCGACCGCATAGGGCTCGAATTCCTCAGGCCCCGCATAAGGCGGCGACTTCGGGCGGAACCGCTGAATGGTGAATGACCAGATGCGTCCTTCGCGTTGCAGCGCAACAGGCTCAAAGGCCTCGCCATGCGGGCAGGGGAACAAGAGACGCCCGGTCGCGCGCTCGCGTCCGCCGATCAGCCGGGGCGGGGTCTCGTCTGTGAAAAGTCCGGCGGCGATCGGCTGCATGCCGGGAAGTTAAGCCGCAATTCCGCACGCGCCGTGACTCTTCAAAGCGCTAGGACGCGAGGGCCGACTGCCGAAATGGCCAGCTTTCGCGGTGCGACAAAAGCGCGGAAGTCGCAGATGATGACCGAGACTTTCGATTATATCGTGATTGGCGCAGGATCGGCAGGCTGCGTGCTTGCCAATCGGCTGAGCGAAGGCGGGCGTTCTCGCGTGCTGCTGCTCGAGGCTGGCGGGCGCGACCGGAATTTCTGGATCGGCGTGCCGAAAGGGGTCGCGAAGCTCGTCACCAACCCGAAACAAATATGGGCCTATGCGGTCACGCAGTCGCGCGAAGCCGGCGCTCCTGCTCAGGAAGTCTGGATTCGCGGCAAGGGCCTTGGCGGCTCCTCGTCGATCAATGGCATGATCTGGAGCCGCGGCGAACCGGCGGACTATGACACGTGGGAAGCGCTCGGCGCCGAGGGATGGAACGCGCGCTCCATGACGGCGGCGCTCAACGCGCTTGAAGATCATGGGTCGGGGCCCGGGCCGATGCGCGGCATTTCAGGCCCTGTTCGCGTGTCGCCAAAGCTCTTTGACTATCCGCTTGCGCAAAAGATGGTCGATGCGGGAGCGGAGCTTGGGTTGGCCGCGGTCGACGATCTTAACAGCATCGCGGGCGCGCGCGTCGGCTATTACGCCCATAATATTCGGAACGGCCGCCGCGTCAGTTCCTCCGAAGCGTTTCTGAAACCGGCGCGCGGGCGCGCAAACTTGGCGATCGTCACGGACGCCGTCGCTGAACGTATTTTCTTCGACGGACGGCGAGCGACCGCCGTCGAGGCGCGCGTGAACGGCGAAGCGCGGCGGTTCGACTGCGCATGTGAAATCATCGTCTGCGCCGGCGCGATGGAAAGCCCGCTGCTGCTGCAGCGCTCAGGCGTCGGGCCCGCTGATGGTCTGAAAGCGGCGGGCGTTGCGCCGATCTTCGACGCCCCCGATGTCGGCGCGCGCCTGCGTGAGCATCTCGCCTTCTCAATGCCCCATCGGCTCAAGGAAGACATCGGCATCAACCGCAGCTTCTACGGCGCCGGCGCGGCGATGGCGATGATGCGCTATCTCTTGCGGCGCGACGGGGTGATGGCGACGGGTCCGTTCGAGGTCGGCGCCTTCGCCAATGTCGCGAATCCGGACGGGCGCACCGATGCTCAATTCTATCTTGGCGGCTACACCTTCGCGCTTTCGGATGACAATCATCCCGTGCCGCTCAACCGGATCGACCATCAGCCGGGACTGACGATCTACGGCCAGCTGCTGAGGCTCACGAGCGAAGGTCGAATTTGCATCGGCGGCCCGACGTCCGACGCCGCACCGGTCATCGAACCGAACTGGCTATCGGCGCCGGAAGACCAGGCATCCGCGATTGCGCTCGTGCGTTTCATGCGGCGCTATATCAGCCGGAAATCATTGGCCCCGCTGATCGAGAAGGAATTGTTGCCGGGCGCAGCCGTCGAATCCGACGCGCAAATTCTCGCTGCGTTTCGCAAGCTTGCGACCTGCGGCCTTCACGCCACCGGTACCTGCCGCATGGGCGCCGATGCGGCCGCCGTCGTTGACGCGCGTCTGCGCGTGAAAGGCGTTGCTGGCGTTCGCGTCGCCGACTGTTCGGTGATGCCCTCGCCGGTCACCGGCAACACCAACGCGCCGGCGATGGCCTTGGGCCTGCGCGCAGCGGAATTGATCCTCGCAGACCGGCGCTAGTTCGGCATCGTGATGTAACCGAGCTGCGCGGCCTTGAAGACCGTCTGGCTGCGGTTGACGGCGTCGAGCTTCACCGACGCATTGTGTATGTGAAAACGTATCGTCGCCCGCGAGCGCGACATGATGGTGCCGATTTCAAGATCGGTTTTGCCGATCGACGCCCAACGGAGGCACTCGACTTCGCGCTTCGACAGGCGCGATCCGGCAGGCAGGCGCTGCGACTGCCCCATCGCGTGGACATAGGTGCCGATGAAGGTGCGCGCATAGACGCCGAATTCATCGCCGAATTTTTCGAATTCGGCGGCAAGGTCGACTTTCGAAGTGTCGATCGGATTAAAGCTGACGGCGCCGATCTGGCCGAAAGGCAGATGCACCGGGACGACGATCGCCGCGCGGGTCATGGCGCGCTGCTCGAAATTCGTCATGTCGATGGCGGCGAGATAGGGGTTCGCTGTCGTCGTCCGAAATCCGCTGGCGTTGACCCAGAAGGGCTCGCTTTCATAGCGGCAGGCTGCAGTCAGCGGGGAATCAAGCGCGATACGCGTGTTTTTCCACCAGACCTGATCGCTTTCGGGCCAACCGAAGACATCGCGGGCGAGCACCGCGCCGGCGGCGTCGACGGGGGTGCGCTTGTCGGCGATGTTGTGGCTCGGCGCGACGCGCATGTTGGCGCGGTCGATCGCGATTTTGTGCAAGGCTTCCGCCGCGCGCCGCACATCCTGCGGATTCGCCACACGCACGGCCTTAACGTTGTCGAATATCGTCATTCGCGACCAATGGCGGGGCGATTGGGCCCCGCGTTCCTTCCCAATCGGCGCGGCGTTCTGTTGCACCGCATCCCGAGCCCTAAATCCTAGCTCTTTTGGCAGCCTCGCAGACCGCCGAAAGCGTGAATAGAATGGACGAATTCAGCGCGCGCGACAATGCCGTCCGGACCGCGCCGAGGGGACGCCTTGAATTTCGATCTCACTCAGGAAGAAGAACTCCTAAAGGCGACCGTCGCGCGGTTCGTCGAAGACCGCTATGGCGCCGATGAACGCCGCGCCTATCAGCAGGAGGACGCTGGATTTAACGCCGACAATTGGCGTCTTCTCGGCGAGCTTGGCCTCATTGGCGCGGCCTTCTCGGCCGATAATGGCGGCCTCGGCGCGAGCCTGTCTGAAATTGCGGTGATTTTCGAGACGCTGGGCCGCGGCGTCATCGCCGAACCGCTGATCGACAGCGCCTTTATCGCCGGCGCCCTTTTTGAGCGCGTCGCGCCGCTGGCGATCGCGGCGCCGTGGATGGACGATCTCATTTCGGGAAAGCGGCGCCTTGCGCTCGCCCATCGCGAGAAAAATGCACGCAAGACGAGCCGCTATGTCGAGACGACGGCGGGGCGAAACGGCGTCGGCTGGATCTTGAACGGCGCAAAGTCCGTCGCCCCAGCCGCGCCGGGCGCGGCGGGCTATCTCGTCAGCGCACGGATGGAAGGCTCCCCGCGCGACGCCGGCGGCGTCGTCTGGTTTCTGGCCGCGCCCGAGGCACCGGGGGTTGAAGCGGCGCCCTATCGGCTGATCGACGGATCGGCGGCTGCGGCCCTCACCTTTACGAACGCCAAGCTTCCCGATGAGGCGCGCCTTGGCGGTTCTCTTGCCGACCTGGAGGAGGTCGAGGCGCGCGCCTCGATCGCGGAGACGGCCGAAGCGGTCGGGGTCATGGACACGCTCTTCGCCGCAACGCTTGAATATTTGAAAACACGCAAGCAGTTCGGGCAGCCGCTTGGATCGTTTCAGGCGCTCCAGCATCGCATGGTCGCGCAATATGCGCGGCTCGAACAGTCTCGGTCGCTCCTTCTCGGGGCGGCGATGGCCGACCCTGCGAACCGCGCCTCATGGCTGAAGGCGATCGCCGGCGCGCGCGCCTTTGTGGCGGAGGCGGCATTGGCGCTCGGCCATGAAGCGATCCAGCTCCACGGCGGCATGGGCGTCTCGGACGAATTGATGATCGGGGCGGCGCACAAGCGCCTCGTCAAATTCTCGCGCTATCCGCTGGACGCGGCGACGGCGCTCGACCGGTTCGCAGGCGTTTCGACGTAAAGCGCCGGCCCGGCGCGCGCCCCCATACAGCTGGTCAATTTTTGTTAACCCCTTCGACGAATGATCGGCGCCGCTGAACAGGGGAGCCGGCATGCGCAAAAATCCGCTATCAAACATTCTAGTTTTGTTCGCCGGCGCCGTTATTTTGTCGGCTTGCGGGGGCGGCTCGAATACCGGCGCGCAGGCCGGCGCGAAAACGGAAACCTGTCGCGAGACGCCGGCCACGGAACTTTCGCCTTCCGGGCATGGGTGCGCGCTTGTCGCCGAAATGCATGCGGTCGCCGATGCGCTTGCGACAGTGACCAATCAGGCGAGCGCCGATAAGGCGGTCCCCGTTCTGAAGAAAAGCAAGGAACGGCTGAAGGCGCTCAGAACCGAACGCTTGAAGCTGAACGACGACCCGCAAGCGGGCGCCAAGGGCGCGATGGTCGGCATCCATGCGCCGGCGATGTCCGCAGCAAGCCGGAGGATCGTCGAGGAATCGATGCGCATCGCGCAGTCCTATCCGCAGGCGCTTCGAACGCTCGAACCGGCGATGGAAGACATGGAGTTTTAGCGGGCCGCGCGGCGCCTATGCACGCTCCGCCGCCTTCGCCCAGTCGATACCGCGCCGCAGCAGCGTGTCGAACACCGGCAAGTCCCACGCGCAACGATCAACCGTCGGCCACCAGTCGGCCATCGGCTGCAAATCATAATGGCCGCGGCAATGACCGAGCGTCAGGTAGAGAACCGCGCCCGCGCCATGCTCCTTGATGTAAAAAACGGGATGTTTGCCAGGCGCATCCGCCGCTTCGACAAAGCCGGTTCCGGGCTCGGTGCATTCAGTTTCAAGAAGCACCTTCAAGTTCCCATGCGTCTCCAGATGATAAAGCTCATCGGTCGTGTCAAACGGCTCGACGCCCTTCACTAAGGGATGCTTCGGATCGGCGACGGTCACGCGATAAGGCGCGATCGGCGGGTGCGAGATGAACTGCGAGCCCAACATCTCGTTGAAGAGCGGCGCCCAGCGCGGCGCATCCCAGAGACCGTTGTCGAGAAGCCGCAAGAGAGAGTTGGTGCCATGCAACGCGTACCAGCGCCCGCCGGTCGCCAGCCAGCGCCGCAAGGTTTCCTGCGCGCGTAAAGAGGGCGTCACATCGCAAGTATAGGTGATGAGAATGTCGGCCGCCTCGATCGCGGCGGCATTTTCATAATCCTCGAAGACGCGCGTCCGGACGCGCTGATCTTCGCCGAGCAGTTTCAGCAGCTCCAGCCGCGCAAAATCGAAATCGTGCCATTGGCCGCCGGCGATGAGAACGCAATTGATGTGTTTGGGTCGAGGGTCAGTCATGCGCCGTAAATATATTTGTCGAGCGTGTCGTGGAACTGGCGGATGCGGATTTCCTGATAGTCGCCGAGATTGACCTTGCCGTTCTTTGATACGCGCAGGCCTTCCTGCACATAGGGCAAATTCGCCATGTCCTGCTCGAAGACATCGCCGAGAATGCCGAGCTCCGGCGCGTCGGTCCACTTTTGGTCGTCCGTCAGGAGTTTCATCGGCGCGCCCGGCGGAATGGGCTGGCCCGCCGGCGCGCGCACGAGAATGCGCACTTCCATCAGGCAGTGATGCTGGTCCTTCCACGGCCGCCAGCGATAGACGATGTTCGGCATGTAGCCGCCCCACGGGGCGAAATGCGGGAAGACATTGTAGACGAACGCGTCGAGCAGTTCGGCGTCCGTCGCGTGGCTGTGGTCGCGGCCTGTCGATTTCGCGTAAGTCTCGCGCATCGCCGCTCCGAGCGCCAGGCGCGCCGTCGATCCAGGCGGCACTTTCACATTGTAGGCGTTTTCGGAATCGTAGTTGTCGGACGAGCGTCCATTGTACTTGATGAATTCGTCGACGATCCACTGCTCCTCCTTGCCAATTGGATCGAGATGCGGCGACATGATGCCGAACGGCACGAGATTGACGTTGACGTTGTCGCCATAGGTCCAATAGGCGGAATTGCAGTCGCCGGTGAACGGCAGCAATTGCGGATGCGTGACGATCGTATGCCAGGCCTCCATGAAGGCCTCCATTGTCACTTTCCAGTTGGCGGGCACAACCTTGGCGACCCAGATCGCCGTCGAGCATTCCTCATGGCGCCAGCGCTTGAAATGCTCCGGCAGCGGCGCGAGGTACTCCTCGATCGTCGGCCCGCCCTTGTTCTCGCGCACGAATATATAGCCGCCCCAGCGTCCGACCTCGGCTTCGGGAAGCCGCATCTCCTCTTGTGAGAGATGGCCGAAATCCCACTGACAGGGGATCTTTGCGATCGATCCGTTCTTGTTCCAGGTGAAGCCGTGGAACGGGCATTGGAGTTTGTCGCCGCTGCCGTTCTCGGTTTTCAGCTTGCGGCCCCGGTGCAGGCAGACATTGTGAAAAGCCTTTACCGACCGGTCGTCCTGCCGCACGACGACGTAAGACCTTCCGGCGTTCTCATAGACGATGAAATCGCTGGGCTCGGGCATGTCCTCATCGCGCGCAGCGAACTGCCAGACATTCGGCCACATCTTCTCGACTTCCAGCGCAGCGAATTCCGCACTCGTATAACGGCTCGCGTCAAGCGGGGCGGAGCCACGATATTGATAACTTTCCTTCGTCAGAAAATCGGGCGCCTCGCGCGCATCGATCTTCATCAGCTCCGTCCAGGGGATGCCCTTATCGCGCGCGAGCCCGCCGCCGGGACGAAAGTCGGGATTGCGTTTGGCCATGTCGCGTCCTTGCCTAGAGTTTGCCGTCGAGATGATCGTTCAACAGTTCGTGGAATCGCTGGATGCGCTTTTCCTGTCCCGTCAGCAGCGCGCCGACATAGCCTTTTGAATTGAGGCCCAATTGCTGGCTTTCGACGATTGACAGGTCCTGATCGGCGACCGCGCCGAGCGTGCCGTCGCCATGCTTCAGGCGTTTCCGCTCCGCCCATTTGAAGGGCAGGGCGCCGATCGGCGTCATCACCTCTTTCATGCCTTCCACAGGGGGCATGATGAACCAGTGGTCGAAAACGCACTTCTCGGGGTCGGTCGGATGCGGCTCTGTGCGCAGCATCTGAAAGCCGTCTGCGCTCATCGTCAGCGTTACATTCGGGAACAGCGTGTAGTGGTAATAATCGACCAGCTCGCTGTCGGTCATGCGCGCGTAATGGGTGAAGCCGCGCTTTGGCCCGAGCGTCCGCTTGGCGCGGATCATGGCCTCCCTGATGTCGCGCCCACGCCCCTTGAACACCTTCGGATCAAGGTCCCAGGCGCGGATGATGTCGTCGAGCGGGGCGGGCACGTCGCCCTTAAACAACGACGGATTGCGCCCCGTCGCCTCGCCGCCCTTCATTACCATGCGGTTGTGGCCGGAGGCGTACATCTCGAAGACCGTGTCTTCGTGATCGTCATTGATAAAGGTTGCAAGCTCTGGATGGAGCGTCGGCAAATGATAGGACTCGTTGAAATTGTCTCGGACGATCTTCCAGTTGCAGTGCACTTCCGCGGTCAGGTACATGACGCGCGTCCAGCCTTCCATGCCGTAATTCGCCAGCTCCTGCGGCAATGGCGCGAGCCATTCCTTAAGCGGCTTCGCCTTCGGATCGAAGCTGAACCAGATAAAGCCGCCCCAGCTTTCGCAGGGCAGTTCGACGAGCTTCACCTTTCCGCACGGATTGCCGCCGACGACGTCGTCGGCGTCCTGCGCGGAATGCAACACGCCGTCGAGACCGTATTTCCAGCCGTGATAAGAACAGCGGATGGCGTCGCCGCCGCCAAGTTCGGTCGCAACGAGCCGGTTCCCGCGGTGACGGCAGGCGTTATAGAACGCCTTCACCCTGCCGTCGGCCTGGCGGACCATGACAACGGACTCCTTGCCGAAATCATGTTTGGCGAAATCGCCCGGCTCTTCAATGTCGGCCTCCATCGCGCCGATGTGCCAGATGCGGTTCCACAGCCGCTCGAATTCGCGCTTCATGAAATCGGGCGAGATGTAGCGGTCGGCGGTGATCGCGTCGCCGCGCACCGGCGGATCAAGCTCGACGCGCTTCTCGCCCAGAAAAGTCGTGTGAATATTCATCGCGCCTCCTCCCGGGGGTCCGTTTTGGGGCGAGAGTGGCGGGTTTCAACCGGGCCGTCACCTTGCCAGAGTCATAGTCAATTTCGCCGGGAATTCCGCTATCTCTAGGGAAAACAACGCCGGGAGGAACGGGAATGCCGAAACGGCTTGATGGCAAGGTCGCGCTTGTGACCGGGGGCACCACCGGCATCGGCGCGGGAACCGTCCGGCGGTTCGTCGAGGAGGGCGCGAAAGTCGCCTTCACCGGATCGAACGCGGAAGCGGCGGGCAAATTGATATCGGAGACCGGTGCGACATTCTACGCGCAGCGCGTCGAGGACGCCGGCAGCTGGCCCGCGCTGATGGAAAAGATTCTGGCGCAGTTCGGGCGGCTCGATATCGCCTTCGCCAATGCCGGCATCGAAGGCGGCGACGGCAATGTCGAGGCGATCACGATGGAAGGCTGGGACAAGATCCTCGCCGTCAATCTGACAGGCGTCATGCTGACCACGCGTCATGCTGTGGGGGCGATGCGCAAAAACTCCGGCGCGACAGGGTCGATCATCGTCAATTCATCGATGAGCGCCTACAAGCCGATGGGCAATTTCATCGCCTATTCGGTCACGAAGGGCGCGCTCATCAATCTGACGAAATCGGTCGCCATTCACTGCGCCAACCAGAAACTGAAAATCCGCTGCAATTCCATCCATCCGGGCGTTGTCGAAACCGACATGATCCGCGGCGTCATCGACCGTTCGCCGGATCCGAAGGCCGCGCGCGCCGCCTTTGAAGGCATGGCGCCGATGGGCCGCATGGCGCAGGTCGAGGAAGTGGCGGCGCTCGTCGCGTTTCTCGCTTCCGACGACGCCGCGTTCATCACCGGCGCCGAATACGGAATCGACGGCGGCTCAACGGCAGGGATGATGGGCGTATGACAAAGCTGCAAGGGCGCGTCGCGCTCGTCACCGGCGGGCTTCGGGGCATCGGCGCGGCGATTGTCGAGCGCTTTCTCGCCGAGGGCGCCTATGTCGTCTGCGCCGATCTCAAGGCCGCCGACGACACGGAAACCGAGAAGGCGATGCGCGCGTTCGGCGACAACGCCAGCTATCTTCGGCTTGATGTCGCCAATGAGGACCAGTGGCGGGCGGGCGCCGATAGGGTCGCGCGCGAGCATGGCCAGCTTGACGTGCTTGTTAACAATGCCGGCGTCGACGGCGTAGGGCCTGTTGAGACAATGACGCTGGAGCTCTGGCGGCGCGTGATGAGCGTCAATATCGACGGCGCGTTTCTGGGCGTCAAACATTGCACGACGCTGATGAGCGAGTCGGGCAAGAAGACATTGGGCGGCGCCTCGATCATAAACATCAGTTCCATCATGGGTCTCGTCGGCTATTCGGAGACGTCCGCCTATAACGCCAGCAAGGGCGCCATCCGCCTTTTCACCAAGGCGATCGCCATCGAATTCGCGCAAAAACGCATGGGCATCCGCGCCAATTCCATTCACCCCGGATTTGTGCGCACGCCGCTCCTCGATTGCGGAATGCAGCGCTGGGCGGATCAGGGGCTCGCGCCTTCTGCGCAAGCGCTGATCGACGGGCTCGATGCGGCGACGCCGATCGGCCGTATTGCGCGGCCTGAGGAAATCGCGGGGCCGGCGCTTTTCCTCGCGTCTGACGACGCAAGTTACGTCACCGGGTCGGAGCTTGTCGTCGACGGCGGCTGGACCGCGCAATAGGAGACGGCATGAGCATTTCACTCTCCAAGGTCGTCGCGGTCGTCACCGGCGCGAGCGGGGGCATCGGCCGAGCGGTTTGCGCGGCGCTGAAAGAGGCCGGCGCCAGTGTCATCGCGACGGATTTGCCCGCAGAGGCGAAAGGAATAACGGCGGACGCCTATTTTCAGCAGGACGTGACATCAGCCGAAGATTGGCGCCGCATCGCCGCGCATGTTCAAAAGACTTATGGCCGCCTTGATGCGCTGGTGAATAACGCCGGCGTGTCGGTCGTCGGCAAGATCGAGGACACGCCTATCGAGGAGTGGCGGCGCGTCAATGCGATCAACGTCGAGTCCATCTTCATCGGCGTTCAGACTTTTCTGCCGCTCCTGAAGGCCGGCGGCAAGGCGCGCGCATCCGGCGCCTCGATCGTCAACCTGTCGTCGGTCGGCGGCCAGCGCGGCGCGGCCCTCAACGCGGCCTATTGCGCCAGCAAGGGCGCAGTCAAAATCCTCTCAAAGTCCATGGCGGCGGAGTTCGGCGCGCTTGCTTACAATATCCGCTGCAACAGCGTGCATCCGGGCGCGATCGAAACGGCGATGATGGGCTCGATCCTGAAGCGCTATGTCGAGCTTGGCGCGCTCCCGTCCTATGAAGCCGCTTATGCCGGCGTTGTCGCGCGTCACCCGATCGGGCGATTTGGAAAGCCCGGGGAAATCGGCGGCGGGGTCGTCTATCTCTGCTCCGACGCGGCAAGCTTCGTGACGGGTTCGGAGCTTGTCATCGACGGCGGCTTTACGGCGATTTAAACCGGCTAAGCGCCGCTTCGGCGCGCTAGTTATTCGCCGCGCCTTCCGCGATCCAGCGTCTAATCATCGCAATCTTCCCGGCATCAAGCGGCGGCGCGGCGAAGGGCATGCGCGCGCCGGCGCCGCCCTTGTCGAGATGCGTGCCTTCTAGCTTCATGATCATGTAGCTCTCGTCCGGTGCGCCCGCTTTCACACGATCATAGGCGCTCACGGTCGCCTTGACGCCGGCAAGATTCGAATAGGCCGCTTTGGGATGCAGCGCGATCTTGCCGGGTTCATTGCCCGTCAGATGACAGCTCGCGCACCGTACCCGCAGCAGCGGAACAATGTCCGCCGAGAAACTGACCGGCGGCGCTGCCGCGCTTTGCGCCGCCAACGCAGCGACAAACGCGATCACGCCGTTTTCTCCTGCGCGGCGTTGCGCCCCGCGATGAAGCCGAAAGTTAGGGCAGGGCCGATCGTGCCCCCGGCGCCGTAATAGGCGTTCTTCGACGGGCTCGCGATGCAGTTTCCGGCGCCGTAAAGGCCGGGGATCGGCTTTCCGTCGTCGGCGGCGAGCACTTGCGCCTTCTCGTTGATCGCAGGGCCGCCATTCGTGTCGAGCGCGCCCGGCGCAAGGATAAAGGCGTAGAACGGCCCCTCTTTCGCGAAGGGATGCATGGTGCGGTTCGGATAGGAATTTTCGGGCTGCGTCGACTCCAGGCGGCGCGCGCTGAAAAGTAAGTGCCATTCCCGGTCGTAAAGAGTCTTGCCGCGCTCGAAATCCGGATCGACACCCTTCTTCGCATAGGTGTTGAACGTCTTGATGCTCGCTTTGGCGTTCGCAGCGAAGCCGCCGTCGAGCGCGACGCCGCCGGTTCTCGCTTTGACTTTCTCAAGCCGGACGCCGATGGCGGCGAACACATCGTCCCAGGTTTGACCGGAGATGAGATAGGGCTGCTCGCGCGGATCGACGGGGAACGGGAAGGCGCCGCCGAACGCGTCGATCGAGCGCTGATCGAACAGCATGAACATCAAATGGTTCGGATATTCCTCGCGCGTCGGATTGTAATCGAAATGCGCGAGCGTTCGGTCGTTATAGCCGCGCTTTTCATTGACGCAGCGCTTCCCGTATTTGTTGACGAGGATCATTGAATCGCCCGGCAGCACGAAAGCGCCAAGGCCGACGGCGCGGTTGTCGAGCGCTTCTTCAAGGAGAACTTGCGTGCGCCACGCGGTGTTGAGCGCGCCCATGCGAGCGCCTGCCGCCTGCGCGATGGCGATGAAGTCCCCGGTCGCGCCCGGCGTCGCGCAGGAACCGTAAAGCGAAATCTGGTGCTTGCGGATCAGCTCTTCATTGTGGGCGTAACCGCCCGTGCCGAAGACGACTCCCTTGCGCGCGCGGATGCGGATCTTGCGTCCCTCCCTCTCGGCTTCGACGCCTATCGCGCGACCGTTTTCAACAATCAGGCCGTTGACGCGCGTGTCGGTGAGGATCGGCGCGTTTCTCGCGCGCAACCAGTCTTCAAGCTGCAAAGCGAGGCTCGCGCCGCCGCCGCTCGCGCCTGAGCCCGCTTCCGGATCGAGCGCGCGCCGGGTAGGCGTCTTGTTTTCAGGGAAATGGTCGGCGTAGTCCGGGGCCGGAACATTGACCTGGAAGAGGCGGAACTCCTTGAATTTCGTCGCGCCGAGGTCCGCGAGCCGGTCAATGGTCGCCGCGCCCTCATCGTAGAACGTCTCAATGAGTTTGTATTCCAACTCCTCAAGACCGAGTGTCGGGCTGTCGGCGTTGTAGGAAAGTGGATAGGAATAGCGCGCCATATAGCGCAGCGCGTCTTCCTTTTTGTCTTCGATGCCTTCCGCGCGCAGCACATGGTGGTTCGGGATCCACGCGACGCCGCCTGATTTGCCGGTCGTGCCGCCAAGCACCGGCATCTTCTCGACGATCATCGCGCGTGCGCCATGGTCGATGGCGGCAATCGCGGCGGCGCAGGCCGCAGCGCCCGAGCCGACGCAGACGACGTCGGTATCGTAATCCCAGCGGTCTTTTGTCTTCGCTTCGGCCGCCCCGGCGGCGGCGACCGCGACGGCGCCGCCGGATGCTGCGATTAGCTGGCGGCGGTTGAGCGGGATTGTATTGGCCATGAGCGACTCCCTGGAGTTTTCCTCTTGGTGTCCAAGATCATCGGCTTTGTCGCCTAGCGAAAATAGCGGCGTCTCAGGAAAAGCCGGGCCGCAAGGAATCGCGGACGCCGCGGGCTTTCTTCGCCCTTTCCGGATTTTTTAAGTGAACGATGCCTGCAAAACTGACGCTCTCCGTTTGTTGGTCATTCCCAGTTTCGCGTCTCGCTGAAATCCCTGCCGCGCCGGGCGGCGCGGAGGACCGAAGGATTGGCGGCGAGAAACCCGTCGGCGGCCGGATCGGTGCGCGCCCAGTCGATCAACTCGCGGCGCTTCCAGATGCGCCACTCGCCGTTCCGCTTCAGATATTCGTCAACATAACGCCCGCAGACGATCAGGTCCTTGGGCTCGCCGTTCTCGCGGAGCCGGTGCCAGGCGTAGAAATAGACCTCCCCCGATGCGCGCTCGCCATTCACCGCTATCTGCGCCTGACCGATAATGTGCTGGCTGCCTTCGACGTCGGCGAGGAAGCCTTGCGCGAAGGCGACGAACTCATCCGCCGTTCCCTTCATCAAGCCGCAATCGACGAAGGCGTCGTCGTGAAAGGCGCTGCGATGGAGCTTTGCGTCCAGCCGGTCCTGCCCGCGCATGTACCGGCAGATCGCGTCGTGGATGTCGCGCCGCGCCGCGAGATCGCGCACTTCTGTTTCAAGGTCGAAGGGTTCCGTCATCGGATGCATTCTCCAGGATCGATCATGAGCGCCGCGCCGGTCACGCGAGGCCGATATGCAGCACTTCATAGCTGCGGCTCTTGAAGCGCCAGCGCCCATCCTGTTTCAGATAGGTGTCGGTGTATTTGCCGGTCCAGCGCTTCGTCTCACCCGCCATGTCGGTGTTGAGCTCGTGCGTATAGACATGACCGGTCGCCCGATCGCCGTCGACCGAAACGGCGCCGAGGGTCTGGATGTTCACCTGAAACGGCCAACCGGGCATCGCCTCGGACCATGCTTTGTAAATCGCCTCGCGCCCTACGATGCGCTCCATGCCGGGGATTGCCGGCAGCATCCAAATGGAATCCTCGATCCAGCATTCGCGCCAGGCGGGGCCATCGCGGCGCGTCACCGCGTCGCCATAGGTCGCGACAAGTTCATGAATGGCGAGGCGATCGTCAAATGGTCCTCTAAAGGTCATCAAAGGCTCTCCCAATGCGCATAGACCGGATCGGCGCGGCCCCAGCGGCCACGATTTTTGAGCGATTCATAGAAGCCGTCTTTCTGCATCGTCGTCGGATGGGTCGTGTTCCAGTCCATGACAAAGACGCGGCTGGCAATCTTCCATTGACCAGCGCGGCGCTCATAGCGGTCGATATAGCGCCCGCCGGTCATGACGTCGTTGCCGCCGGCCGTCATGTGCGCGAGCACATAAAGTTCGCCGATGGCGCGATCGCCGCCGACTTCGATCCATTCATTGGCGACGGAGTGAAAGCAGTAGTCCAGATTGTCGCGGACATAGGCGGTGACGCCGTCGGCGAACTCTGCGCCGGAGCCGTTGACGACGCCGGATATGACGACCGCATCATCGTGAAAGATCGACTTCAATAGCGCCGCATCCGCGCGATCGACGCCGCGGCAATAAGCCATCGAGAGGTCGTGGATCTCAAGGCGCGACAGCGCAGCGTCGAGCGCGGCGGGCGAGGGCGTCATCGGGGGCTCTCCATTTATTGCTAGTCCGGCGGCGGCGAAGGCAAGGAGCGCGCGCCCCGAATCGGCGGCGCCCTTGGCGCCATAGGGAAGGAAATGAGCGTTGCTGACGAGCGGATCGGAGCGCGTCACGGTGTTCTGGCGGTTGACGTTGCCGTCGAGAACATAGGTGCGGTGCGCGATGCGCCACTCGCCGTCTTTCAGCGTATGCCGGTCGAGATAGCGGCCGAAGACGAGCCGTTGCAGCGCTTCGTCTTCGACATAGGCGATGACACAAGACTCTGAAATCGCGCGGTCGCCCTTGACCTTGATCCAGTTGTTTGAGGTGCGGTGAAGCGTCGGACGGACGGCCTTCTGAGCATCCGACAGTATTGCGACGAGCGTCACCGCTGGTCCTTCAAAAAAACCGTATTTGACAGTGGCGTCAGGGTGATAGGCGGCGCCGAGCAAATTGACGTCAGCCCGATCGACGCCGCGGCTGTGAATGGCGAGCGCATTCCGGATGGCGTCCGTGGCGACGAGATCGGCGGGCGACGGCGCCATGCTTGTTCCCTCCATCGGTCCCTGAAATTTCGCTGCGGCGTCGGCTATCGAGGCGCGGGTATTCTCCCGCGAAGCGCTCGCGCAGTCCCGGCCTGATTGAAGACGAGCTTCCTATCTTAGTCGCCGCCGATTGGTCGCATAAACTCCGCCTTTGGATAGTTTGCCGGACGCCGATTTCCGCGCGTGATGTTGTGGCCTGTGCGCTTCGGGCGCCGTGTTGCGCCGCATCATAAGAGAGGCGTTGGAAGATTTCAGTTCGAGGCGGCTGTCGCGCGTTCAGCCGGTCGCTTTCAGATGAAGTTCATCAACAGCGGGCGCTGACGGTCATTCATCAGGGTCCGGCGGATTAGGGCGGAGGCGGACGAATGCGCATAGCGACATTGGCGGAGCGTCCGGCGTATGTGCCTGCGGGCCTTGTGGTCGATTTCGACATTTATAGTCCGCCGGGCGTCGACGCCGACTATCATGCGGCGTGGCAGACGCTGCAAAAGCCCGAACTGCCGCCGGTCGTCTGGACGCCGCGCAATGGCGGCCACTGGATCGCAGCGCGGGGCGCCGTCATCGGCGCGATTTTCGCCGATCACGAGCGCTTCTCCAGCCGCGTGATTGTCCTGCCGAAATCGGACGGCGAACTTCATTCCGGTCTCATTCCGACGACGATCGATCCGCCTGCGCATCGCGGCTATCGCAACCTTCTCAATTCAAGTTTTTCCCCGCGCGCCGTCGCCTCGCTGGAAGAGCGCATTCGGGAAACGGCGGCGTTATTGATAGACGCGATCGCCCCGCGGGGTTGCTGCAATTTTACCGAAGACTACGCCGCGGCGCTTCCCATCCGGATTTTCATGGAACTTGCCGGCCTGCCGCCCGCGGATGCTCCGCGCCTTAAGTATCTTACCGATCAGGTTACGCGGCCGGACGGCGCGATGAGTTTTGCCGATGCGCTTCAGGCGATCAGCGCCTATATGGAAGCCCATGTCGACGAACGCCGCGCCGCCCCGCGCGAAGACATGCTCTCGCGCATCGTCAACGGCGAGGTCGATGGGCGGCGCCTGACGCGCGACGAGGCCGTCATCATGACGACGCAAGTGATGATTGCCGGTCTCGATACGGTCGTGAACTTTCTCGGCTTCGCCATGCTCTTTCTGGCGCGCGAACCGGCTATACGCCAACGTCTTGCCAGCGACGCCGCGCTGATACCTGCGGCGGTCGACGAGCTTTTTCGCCGCTTTCCGATCGTCACCGTCGCCCGCGAGGTGACGGCCGACATGAGTTATGAGGGCGCCGATCTGAGACGCGGCGACATGATCGCCCTGCCGACGGCGCTTCATGGGCTAGATGCGGGCGTTCACGCCGATCCGCTCGCGTTCGATCTGGCGCGCGCCGACCGCGCGCATTCGACCTTCGGGAACGGCGTCCATCGCTGCCCCGGCGCGCAGCTCGCGCGCGCCGAAATTCGTATCACTATCGAAGAGTGGCTGAAGCGCATTCCGGATTTCGCGGTCGAACCGGGCGCGACGATCCGTTACGCGAGCGGCATTGTCGGGACCGTCCTCGCCCTGCCGCTGGTCTGGAAAAGCGTCTAATCGACCGGCGGCAATTCCGACTCGCATTCCTCGACGAGAAAACTGCGGATGCGCGCGCGGTCGAAAAGCCGTTCTTCATCCGCCGCGATTTCTGCGGCCGGCCCCGGCTCCATCAGGCGGACGAAGGAGGCGTCGAGATCCGCGCGGGTCCTGAACCAGATTTCCATGACAACGTCCGGGTCATCGTCGCGGGCATTGCCGTCGAGCGGCGTCAGATGCCGGCGAAAATAGCGTGCCGCATGTCCGCCAAGAAATTTCTCGCCGATGACGCGGTGATGCGTTTCATAATGATCGAAGAATGCCGCCTTCGACAGCCCCGGCCGCCGCGTTAGCAGGGTGACGAGCTTGATCATGTGTTGGCGCCGATCCATTTGCGCGTCGCTTCAAGGACCGCGCGCGCCCGCAGCAGAGGTTCCGGATGGCTTTCCCGAAGCGCCCTGGATCGCAGTTCCATGCTGAGCGGAATATCCTTCGGCAATGCGCGAAGGATTCCGGCAAGTGGCAGGACGCCTTCGCCGAGCTGATGACGGAGATCGACAGCGTCGCTGATGATCGCGTCGAAATCCAGGGGGTCCGGCCGATCGGCGGCGGCGTCACAGAATTGAGCGTAGGAGAGAAGATCGCGCGGGATCGCCGCGATATCGTCAATCGTCGCGCCGGAGCGGTCGACATGAATCGGATCGACGAGGATCGCGGCGGCGGGGTTGCGCGCAGCCTCCACGATCGCACGCGCTATGGCGACTGTCTTGACCTCGGTGAAGATCCCGAACTCGAGCGCCAGACGAAGGCCCGCGCGTCCGGCGTGCGCGCAGAGCGCCGCATAGCGGTCGCCAGCGCGCGAGAAATCGGGATCGGAAATGACGCATAGCGCATTCTTGGCGCCAAGTTCGGCGCCGATGTCGATCATCTTTCGATGATCGTCCATCGCGCTATCCGGCTTCAGCCAGATGACCTCGACATCGATGACGCCGATGCCCGCCGCCGCGATCATCCGGCGCGTTTCGCGCAGGCGCGCGGGCGTCCACTCATGCGGCTCGATCCAAAGGCCGGCGTCATCAAAGCCGGCCTCGGCGGCGGCGCGGATGACGGTCTCCGCGTCAAATTCGGGCAGCACGCCGGAGGCTAGGCCGATCCGGTTCATGCGCCCTGCAATTGCCTGAGCCGCCGATTGGAGAAATGCAGCGGGAAGTCCTTGTTCTGCACCTCAAGGATTTCAATGACGTTGCCGTCGGGATCGCGGCCATAGGTCCCGGTGAACGGGCCCATCTCGACCGGGGCGCAGTGGAGGCGCAGTCCGAGGCTTTCAAGACGCGCGCATTCCGCGACGGCGTCGTCGACGGCGACGCAAATATGCGTCATGCCATGATCGGCGACCGGGCGGTCGGGGTCCTGAGGTCGAGGTGCCGGCGAGGCGAATTCGAAGATTTCCAGAAAACTGTTCCCGGTACGGAGCATGACCGCGCGACCGGCGGAATCCGGCAGCGCCAGTATGCGATCGACCGTCTCGGTCCCCTTTTCCCAGGCGAACTCGAACACTTTTTCGAAACCGAAGAGGCCGACATAGAACCGCTCGAGCCGGTCAAGGTCGGGCGAGGAAAAGGCGACGTGGTGAAAACCGACGATCGCCATGTCTTAAAGAACGGGGCGCGGCTGGGTCGGATCGTCCTGCAGATACCAGTTCACCCATTCGTGGAAATATTGGTTTCCGCGCTCGTTGCGGCCGAAGACGAGCTCCTGATGCGCGCCGGATTCAAGGCCCTTCTGAATGTCGAGGCCCATCAGATAGTCCTCGTTATAGGTGACATCGCGCAGGAAATTGATCATCCCTTCGATCGCCGCCTTGTCGGCGTCGTCCTTCGGCGGGTCGCGGCGTGCGTAAAGAAGGACGGTGCGGTTCTTGTCGGGCGTCGGGCCGGGGAAAAGCTGCGCGATCTGCGCGAGTTCCGGCGCGAGAAACGCGGAGACGTTCGGGAAGAAGATTCGCACGAAGTCGAAGCCGTTATTTTCCTGCTCCCCCCAAACTTCACGCGGCAGCTCCCGCAGCTTGCCGATCGAGCGCTGCGGAAATCCGATGCGAATATTGGGGCCAAACCCTTCGTAATGCGTGACGTTCGAAGGGGTCCGCGGATGAATCGTTTCGGGGTGAAGCTGCGCGAAATGATAGCCTTCGAGATAGCCGTCGAAAGCGACCTTCCAGTTTGCCCCTTCGATGACGCGTGAGCCGAGAAACGTCCAGTCCTTCAGCCCGACGTGCTTATAGTCCTCAAGCATCCCCGCGTAATAGTCGTCGAGGTCAAGGGCGGTGCCAGGCGTCAGCGCCGCGAAGATCATGCCATGCCGTTCTTCGCAAGGAAGCTGCTTGAGGCCGTGAGTCGATTTGTCAATGTCGCCGAATTTGTGTTGATCGGCGACGCCGATGAGGCGCCCGTCAGGCCCATAGGTCCAACCATGATAGATGCAGGAAAAGCGCGCGCAGTTTCCGTGCCCTGCTTTGGCGACCGGCGCGCCGCGATGCGCGCAGACATTCAGGAAAGCGCGGACTTTTCCTTCGCGGTCGCGCGTTATCAATACGGGAAGGCCCACTGCCTCCATCGCCTTGTAGTCGCCGGGCTTCGGCATTTCGCAGGAGAGCGCGAGCATCAGCGGCACACGCTTGAAAATCAGCTCCATCTCGGCGCCCCATTGATCGGGGTCTGTATAGGAACGCACCGGCACGGTCATTGACTTGTCGGCCATGAAGGTCTTGTCGTTCTCGACATAATCGAGCATCGCCTCGACGACCTTGCCGATGATTTCCTTGCTCATGCGCCGCTCCTTGCGTGACAGGGGCATTCGATCAAAGCCCGGCGGTGGCGGCAACCTGCCCGGAAGGACAGGCGGCCGCCTCGTCCTTTGGACGGTTGAAGCGGGCGGCTGGAATGCGCGATCTTCCTCCGATGGCGTCACCTGCTCCCTGGTCCTGGCTCGACTTTCCCGCGCCGCACCATCGCCGCTATGCGGGCGGCGGCTTCTGGTGCGAACGCACCATCGCCGATCTCGCCTATGACCTCGCCGCACGCGATCCCGCGGCGCCGATTTTTCTCGACGCGGGACCGCGCGCCGATCGGCAATCTGTTCTCAGCGATGCGGAAGCCTTGTCGGTCTCGCTCGCCGATCTCGGTCTGCGCGCAGGCGACGCCGTCAGCTTCCTGACGCCAAACTGGATCGAAGCGGCGGTCATCAACCTCGCCGCCGCAATGTCCGGTTTCGTCATCAATCCGATCGTGCCGATCTATCGCGACGCCGAGGTCGGGATGATGCTCGCCGACTGCCGAGCCAAGGCGCTTTTCCTGCCTGCGACGTTCCGTAATTACGACTACGCGGCGATGATCGAGCGCCTGCGGCCGTCGCTGCCTGATCTGCGCCATGTCATATTCGTCCGCGCGCAACCGGAAGGCGCGCACAGCTTTGATGACCTCATTGCATCGGGCGCCAAGCGTCCGTTCAGGCGGCCGCAGGTCGATGCGGGCGGCGTCAAGATGCTGCTTTACACCTCGGGCACCACGGGTCGGCCTAAGGGCGTCCTTCACAGCCACAACTCACTTGCCCGCGCGGTCGAGCGCTGCGTCGCGCATTGGGGGATAGAGCCAGGCGACGCGATCGTCATGCCCTCGCCGGTGACGCATATCAGCGGTTATTCGAACGGGCTGGAACTGCCTTTCCTTGCGAAGACGCGCACAGTCCTGATGGAGGCATGGAACGCGAAGGAGGCGCTGTCTCTGATTGAGAAGCATGGCGTCGCGGGCACGGTTGCGGCGACGCCGTTCCTTGTCGAACTGGCCAAGGAAGCGAAAGCCGCCGGGAAGCGCCTTCCGAGTTTGCGCTTCTTCGCCTGCGGCGGCGCGGCGGTGCCGGCGGATGTCATTCCGACGGCAAACGCAGCATTTGAGAACTGTCACGCCTTTCGCGTGTTTGGCGCCTCGGAAGTCCCGCTCGTCACGCTCGGCTTTCCGGGGGCTGCGGATGAGCGTCTTGCCGCGACGACGGACGGCGCCGTGATCGACTATGACGTCCGCATTGTTGACGCCGAGGAGCGCGATGTCGCGCCGGGTGAGGAAGGCGAAATTCTTGCGCGCGGCCCCGCAATGTTCCTCGGCTACGCTGACCGCCAGCAGACGGGCGAGGCGATTTCCGCTGACGGCTATTTTCGAACCGGCGACCTAGGGCGCCTGACCCCCGAAAACGCGATCCTGATCACAGGCCGCAAGAAAGACCTCATTATCCGGGGCGGCGAAAACATCAGCGCGAAGGAAATCGAGGACGTGCTCCACACTCACCCCGCAGTGCGCGAATCAACCGTTGTCGCCATGCCGCATTCAAGGTTGGGCGAGGGGGTTTGCGCCTATGTGATCCTGAAAGAGGACGCCGTTGCAGACGCCGTCGCGCTTGCCGCCCATGTCGGGGCCAGCGGCCTCGCCAGACAGAAGATTCCCGAGCGGTTCGAATTCGTGGACGACTTTCCGCGCACGGCGTCCGGCAAGATCCGCAAGGATTTGCTGCGCGCAAGGATCAAGGAGAAAATAGGAATGCCTTAGCGCGCAGACGCTTTCGCTATCGCCGCCTGCATCTCCGTTGCGGTCGGGTTGCGGCGAAGCGTCAGGCCGCCGTTCACCTGCAGGTTCTCGCCGGTCATGAAGCACTCGTCGCTGGCGAGAAACACAGCCGCCGCCGCGACATCATCCGAAGTGCCGATCCGTCCCAGCGGATAGCCCGGCAGGAAGGCGTCAAAAAGGCCGGGGACGGTCTTGGCGCCTGCTGTCATCGGCGTTTCAGTGAGGCCCGGCGAAATAGAATTGCAGCGGATGCCGCGCTCGCCGAATTCATGCGCGACGACGCGCACGATGTGATCGACGCCAGCCTTGCAGCCCATATAGGCGGCATGATCGTTGAGCATGATGATCGCGGTCGCCGAGCTGATGGTGATGATCGATCCGCCCTTGTCCATCGCCTCAATCATCGACTGGAAGAAATAGAACGGGCCCTTGAACTGCAAATCCGTCATCTGCGTGAGTTCTTCGGGCGTCGTTTCGAGGAAGGGCTTCAGAAGGCCCCATCCCGTCGCGTTGACGCCGATCGAGACCGACCCCATCGCCTTTTTCGCGTCGCGTCCAAGCGCCATCACCTGGTCGCGGTCGGTGATGTCGCAATAAAAGGCGTGACCGCCGATCTCATTGGCGAAGGCTTTAAGGCTGTCCATGTTGCGGCCGGCGACGGCGATCTTCGCGCCTTCTTTCCGGAAGCGGCGCGCCATCACTTGCGCCATGTTGTCCTTGCCGGCTGCGCCGATGATGACAGCGGCTTTTCCTTCGAGGCGGCCCATGGCGTGTCCTTCCGTCTTTTGGCGCTGCACTCAGTTTCAACGAAACGACGCTCCGCCGCCAACTGGCGTCAAGGCTAGCTCCTCTCCTATTGTGGAGTGGCGGGCGAACGGCACCGCCCGCACAGTCTCAAAAAACTGGAGGAGACGATCATGGACCTTGGCCTCAAGGGGAAGAAAGTCATCCTGACCGGCGGCAGCCGCGGCATCGGGCGCGCCGCGCTCGACCTGTTCGCCGCCGAGGGAGCCGATGTCGCCTTCTTCTCGCGCAACGCCGAGCAAGTGCGCGAGACGGTGAAGAGCCTCCTTGTCCATGGCGGCAAGGTTTTCGGCGACAGCTTCGACATGGAACAGGGTCACGGCGCCTATCAGGCCTGGCTGAAATCGGCGGCGGAGCGGCTCGGCGGCTGCGATATTTTCGTGCCGATGGTCTCGACCTCCGGCGCCGGCGCGACGGGCGACTGGCAGAAGAGCTTCGATTACGACGTCATGGGCGCGGTCAAAGGCTGCGAGGCGCTCGAACCCTTTCTCGAAAAATCAAAGGACGCCTCGGTCGTCATCCTTTCATCGACGGCGGGCGTTGAAACCTTCATCGTGCCGCAGGGCTATAATGCGATGAAGGGCGCGCTCCTCGTCTACGCCAAGCAGCAGGGGCAGGCATGGGGCCCGAAAGGCATCCGCGTCAATTGCGTGTCGCCGGGACCGATCGAATTCGAGGGCGGCAACTGGCAGGCGATCAAGGGCGCGATGCCCGACCTTTACAATGCGACGAAATCCGCTTTTGCGTTGGGGCGTTTCGGCAGCGCGGAAGAAGTCGCCAAGGCGGTCGTCTTCATCGCGAGCCCGGCGTCGGCCTACACGACGGGAACGAACCTCATCGTCGACGGAGGCTACACGAAGCGTGTGCAATTCTGATCGATGTCAAAGCCGATCATCCATCCCTTGACGCTCGACGGCCGTGACCCAGGCCAGCTGCGCGGCGATCCAATCACCGGCGAACGCTACACGTCGAAAGACTTCGCGCGCCGCGAATGGGAGAGAATGTGGACGAAGATCTGGCATGTCGCCGGGCGAACCGCCGAAATCCCTGATGCCGGCGACTATCTCGTCCACGATTTCATGCATGAATCCGTCATCTGCGTGCGGCAGGAGGACGGGTCGATCAAGGCGTTCTACAATGTCTGCCAGCACCGCGGGCAGCGTCTCGTCAATGACAGTGCGTCGACGGACAAATTCAAATGCCCCTATCACGGCTGGGAGTGGGGAACCGACGGCGTTCTCGCCCGTGCGCAGGACGCGCATGACTTTCCGCAGGGAAATCCGTGCGGCAAACTGAAACTGAAGGAGCTGCGCTGCGGCGTCTGGGGCGGCATGGTCTGGTACGCCATGAACGACAAGGCGCCGCCGCTTCTCAAATATCTCGAGCCGATGCCGGAGATATACAAGAACTATCCGATGGAGACGGCGGTACGCGTCTACTGGCTGAAGGTCGATCTCAACACCAACTGGAAATTCGCGACCGACAATTTCAACGAATCCTATCACACGCGCACCGCTCACCCGCAGGTGCCGCCATGGATCGACCAGGACGTCGACACCGCGCGTCATGAAATGTATCCGAACGGCCATGGACGCACCGTGCAGCCGATGCGCCCCTCGCTCTCCGACCGGCCGGCGCCCGGGAGCCCGCATTTTTACGATCTCGTCTTGCCCGAATGGGGCGTCGATCCCCATCAATATCCGGACTACGAAACGAAGACGATGCAGGGCTGGCTCGACTGGAAAGCGGCGAAGCGCCGCCTATGGAAAGAGAAGGGCTATCTCCACTACGAACGGATGAACGACGAGGAGCTGACCGATTCTCCGCACACGGTCATTTTTCCGAATGTGACGATTTCGTTCCTACCCGACAATCTGATCTTCTTCCGGACGGAGCCGCACGCCGACGATCCGAACAAATGCACGTTCGATCTCTGGTGCATGGCGTTTCCGATAAAGGGGAAGACCGTCGTCGATTCGATCATGGCGGGGCCGCAGCCGCTGCGCGAGGCGGAGCTCATCCGCCGGTCCTTCGACAACGGCAAGGGCGTTCCAGAAATCGAAGGCCAGATCGTCTATCAGGACATGATGCTCGCCGAGAATCAGCAGCGCGGCATGCATTCACGCGGCTATTCCGATGCGTATCTCACCGGACAGGAAACGCGCGTTAGGTTTTTCCATGAAGTGCTGAACGACTATCTGGAAGGCCGCCGGTAAACGCCCCGCCGAAGGACGGCTCGAATCGGCAGGCCGGGACACTCCGGGGGGGCGCTGGCGGATGGGGTGGGATTCGAACCCACGAGACCCTTGCGAGCCTGCCGGTTTTCAAGACCGGTGCCTTCAACCGCTCGGCCACCCATCCGGACCCGTCGGCCGCGGAGGCGGGACCATAGTGGCGAGCCCCCAAATGACAAGGCGCCCGCCGCCCGAATCGGGCCGCTTCTCCGTTGCAGAAATGGCCGAAAGCCCGCATAGCCATGGCGCATGAGTCGCATGAAGTCACGGACGCTGGCGCTGCGGGTGGCTGCCGGGTTAGGGGCCGCCGCGATCCTTGTCGCCTGCTCGACCACGAGGCTGCCGGACGCCCCGAAAACGATCGGTTCGACGGTCAAGGCGAACCCCCATTACAAGGTCGGCGCGCCCTACAAGATCGACGGCCGCTGGTACACGCCCAAGGTCGACAAGGCGCATGAGGAGATCGGCGTCGCGTCCTGGTATGGCGACGCCTTCCACGGCAAGCTGACGGCGAACGGCGAAATCTTCGACAAGAAGCGCATTTCCGCGGCGCACCGCACCTTGCCGATGCCGACGATTGCGGAGGTCGAAAATCTTGAAAACGGCCGCGTGATCCGGGTGCGCGTCAACGATCGAGGGCCCTTCGCGCGCGACCGCGTTATCGACCTGTCGCACGCCGCCGCGGACGCGCTCGGTTTCACCGCGCAAGGAACAGCAAAAGTGCGCGTGCGCTACATCGCTGACGCCAATCTTGCCGATTTGGCGCCGCTGCCCGGCGACGCCGCCCGGGTTTTCGCGGGCGCGGGACGCCGGGAGGCGATTGCGGCCGCGCCGGCGGCGGTGTCTGCCGCCGACCCGCTCGCCGCGCTGATCGCCAGCGCCGCCGGCGCGCCCGCTTCGCCGGGATCCGATCTCTGGGTCGAGGTCGCCGAGGTCGATGATGTTTCCAAAATCGGCGACATGCGGCTCTACATTCCCGGCGAGCCGCCGATTGAGCTTCATGCCAAAGATAAGGGCGGCAGGACGGTGCAGAGTTTGCGCCTCGGGCCGTTTCTCAGCGAGGCGCTCGCCGCCGCTTCGCTGTCGCGCGTGCAGGCCGCCGGTTTCGGCGGCGCGCGCATCGTCCGCGGCGCAGGCGAGTGACTGAAAAATCCGGAGTGAAAATTTTCATGCGTATCGTAACGACATTGGCAGCACTCATCGCCGCAGCAGCGGCGCTCGCGGGCGGCGCCGTCGCGGAAGTGACGACGGCGGCGCCCCACGCAATCATCATGGATTTCGAAACCGGAGCGGTTCTCTTCGAGAAAGACGCCGATCGTCCGGTACCCCCGTCGTCGATGAGCAAGCTGATGACGGCGGCCATCGTGTTCGAGCAGTTGAAAAACGGCCAGTTGAAACTGACTGACGAATTTCCTGTTTCCGAGAAAGCCTGGCGCATGGAAGGGTCCAAAATGTGGACCCGCGTTGATACGAAGATATCGCTCGATGCGCTGCTGAACGGCGTCATCGTGCAGTCGGGGAACGACGCCTGCGTCGTGATCGCCGAGGGCATCGCGGGGAGCGAAGAGGCGTTCGCGGACATTCTCACGAAAAAAGCGCGCGAATGGGGCCTTAACAATTCGACCTTCGCCAACTCCACCGGTTGGCCGGACGACAATCACAAGATGTCGACGCGAGACCTCGCTTTGCTCGCGCGCAAGATCATCAAGGATTATCCCGACTATTACGGCTTCTACGCGAAGAAGGAATTCACCTGGGAAAAGATCCGCCAGCCCAACCGAAATCCGCTGCTTTATTCCTTCAAGGGGGCGGACGGCCTGAAGACAGGACACACGGAAGCGGCCGGGTACGGTCTCGTCGGCTCCGCGGTGATCAACGGCGACCGTCGCATCATTGTTGTCAACGGCCTGACGTCGGAGAAAGAACGCGCGAGCGAAACCGAGCGCCTGATGCGTCTCGCCTTCAACGATTTCTCGAAACGCACGCTCTATGAGCAGGGCGCGATCGCCGGCGACGCGCTGGTCTTTGCGGGCGCCGCGCCCTCCGTGCCGCTCGTTGCAGGCGAGCCGATCTCGATGATCATCAGCCGCGCGGACGCGGCCGCCGTTTCGGCGAAGGTCATCTATGAGGGGCCGGTCGAGGCTCCGATCGAGGAAGGCCAGCAGATCGGGGTCTTGCGCATCACTGCGGGGCAGGGCGATGCGCGCGAATTTCCGCTTTATGCCGGCAAGGCGGTGAAGTCCGTCGGACCTCTGGGGCGCATCGGCCTCGCCGCCAAGTCGCTTTTCGGCAAGCCGCAAGACGCCGCGCCAGCTGCGCCGGAATAGCGCGGCGATGGCGCGCGCAAGGCCGGGTTTCTTCATCAGCGTCGAAGGCGCGGACGGATCGGGCAAGTCAACGCAGGTCCGTCGCCTCGCCGACCATCTTCGCGCGAAGGGCCATGACGTCGTCGTGTCGCGCGAACCCGGCGGCGGCGGAGAGGGCGCCGAGGCGCTGCGCCACATCTTGTTGAACGGTCCCGCCGATCGCTGGTCGCCGATCGCGGAGGCGCTGCTGATGTATGCGGCGCGCGCCGAACATCTCGACAAGCTGATCCGTCCGGCGCTTGCCGCCGGCAAGACGGTGCTGACCGACCGCTTCGCGGACTCGACCCTGGCCTATCAGGGCGCCGCCGGCGGGATAGGACGAGACCGGGTCGCCGCGCTTCACGGTGTTGTTGTCGGCGCCGATGATCCCGATCTGACGATCGTTCTCGACATCCCGGCCGATCTCGGTCTGGCGCGCGCAGCGAGCCGCCGGGGCGCTGAATCCCGCTTCGAAGGCAAGGGCGCGGCCTATCAGGCGGCGGTGCGCGCGGCTTTTTTGGAGATCGCCCGCGCCAATCCCCGTCGCTGCAGGGTCATCGACGCTTCCGCCGACGAAGAATCTGTCGCCCGCGCGGTTGCCAAGGCGGTCGACGCCGCGCTTCAATCCCGCTTGTGACCGATATCGCAGACCTCCTGCCGCCGCATCAGCGGACGGACTTTCTTCCCGCGCCCGAACTTGAAGCGCAGTTGCAGCGCGCGCTTCAGCAGGGCGCGCTCGCCAATGGCTGGCTGGTGACGGGACCCGAAGGCGTCGGCAAGGCGACGCTCGCCTATCGGCTCGCGCGCGCACTGCTTCATAATGACGGCGCCAGTCTCGATCCGCCGGCGGACGGACGCGCGCATGCGCTGATCGCGGCGCGGGCGCATCCGGATCTCTTCGTCGCCGAGCGGGTCTATGATGAGAAAAAGGAGCGTCATGCCGCGGAAATCGCTGTCGAAACTTCCCGCGACTTAATCTCATTCCTGAGCCTTACGCCTTCGCTCGGCGCCTGGCGCGTCGTCATTGTCGACACCGCCGACGATCTCAATCGCAACTCCGCCAACGCGCTGCTGAAGGCGCTGGAAGAGCCGCCCGCGAAGACCGCGATTTTCGTGCTGTCGGCGTCGCCCGGGCGTTTGCTTGCGACTATCCGATCGCGCTGCCGGCGCCTGACGCTTCGTCCTTATGCCGATGAAGACGTCGCGGCGTTTCTGGAGCGGGAAGGCGCTGCGGCCGGCGGGGACGCCCGAAAGATTGCGGAAGCGGCGGAAGGCCGTCCGGGGTTCGCGCTGAAACTGGCGCTGGGCGAGGGCGCCGAGGCGATCGACGCCGTCGGCGATTTCCTCGCCGCGCGCGACCCGGCAAGCGTTGCCCAGCGGCTCGCCCCGAAAAGCGCGGATGCGATCTGGCCGATATTCCAGGAACTGCTTCTCCGCCGCGTCGATCGCGCCGCGCATACGGCCGCAATCAATGCTGATGCGCGCGCGGCTGACTTCGTCGCGCTCCGCGAAGCGGTGACAACGCTGTTCGCGCGCGGCGACAGTCTCAATTTCGATCGCTTTCAAATCGTCCTAGCGGCGGCGCGCGCCTTCGCGGCCGCGCCGCGCATCGCGTAGCGCATGCTGATCGACAGCCACGTCAACCTGCATCATGAGAAGTTCGACGAAGACGTCGAAGACGTCATTGCGCGCGCAAAAGCGGCAGGCGTCGGCGCCATGCTGACGATTTCCGATCGCATCAGTTCGACTGAAAAAATCCGCGCCATCGCCGCCCGCCATCCAGCGATCTGGCGTTCGGTCGGCGCGCATCCGCACTACGCGGCCGATCACAGGGACCTGACGGCGCAGATGCTGGCCGATCTTGCCCGCGAAGAAAAAGTTGTCGGGATCGGCGAATGCGGGCTCGATTTCCATTATGGATTTTCGCCCGCGGAAGATCAGGAGCGGGTCTTCGCCGCGCATATCGAGGCCTCCCAGGAAACCTGCCTGCCGCTCATTATCCACACGCGCGAAGCCGACGTGCTGATGAGCCGGATGCTGGGCGCGGCGATGGCGCGCAAGGCGTTTACGCCGCTGCTTCATTGCTTCACGAGCGGGCTCAACCTCGCGGAAGCGGTGATGGAAATGGGCGGTTATATTTCCTTTTCGGGCATAATCACTTTCAAGAACGCGGATGACGTGCGCGATGTTGCGGCAAGAATGCCGCCGGACCGCATCATTGTCGAAACGGATTGTCCTTATCTCGCTCCAATCCCGCATCGGGGAAGGCGTTGCGAACCCGCGCATGTCGCACATGTGGCCGACAGGCTCGCCGAGATAATGGGGATGTCCCGCAGCGCCGTCGACCGCCTGACTACGGAGAATTTTTTTCGGCTTTTCACGCGGGCGCGCCTTGAGGACGGTTTGGCGTGAGCAAGCCGAAACAGCACCGGGCGATGATTCTCGGCTGCGGCTCTTCGGGCGGCGTGCCCAGGCTTGGCGGCGCCGACGGCGCCGGCGATTGGGGGACCTGCGACCCCGAGGAGCCGAAGAACCGGCGCCTGCGCTGTTCGCTTCTGATTGAGCGCGCCGCCAAGCCCGGCGATTTCGATCGCGCCGGCGTCACCTCCGTTCTTGTCGACACGTCTCCTGACATGCGCGCGCAATTGCTCGCCGCGCGCGCCGAACATATCGACGCCGTGCTCATCACGCACGATCACGCCGACCAAACGCATGGCCTTGACGATCTGAGGGCCTTCGCGATCCGAAAGCGCAAACGCGTTCCGGTCTATCTTGACCGGTCGGTGGCGGGCGAGGTGATTGAGCGGTTCCGCTATTGCTTCGAGCAGGCGCCGGGGAGCTGGTATCCTGCGATCCTTGAAGAACGCGCCGTGCCGGCCTGCGGTGAGCGCTTCGCCTTGCCGGGACCGGCCGGCGACATTTTCGCGACCGCATTCCGCCAGCATCACGGACCGGTCGATTCCTTCGGTTACCGCATCGGCGATCTCGCTTATTCGAGCGACGTCGCCGAATTGCCGGAAGCGAGCTTTGCGATCCTTGACGGCGTCAAAATCTGGATCGTCGATGCGCTGCAAATGACGGCGCACGGCACGCATGCGCACCTCGAGCGCACGCTCTCCTGGATCGCGCGCGTGAAGCCGGAGAGGGCGATCCTCACCAATCTGCACAATACGATGGATTATGAGACCCTTCGCCGGATATTGCCGGCAGGCGTCGAACCGGCCTTTGACGGGCTGACGATCGACTTCTAAGGGGCGCGCGATCGGTTTTCCGGTTATCCGTCCGTTAACGGACGTCTTCCTAAACTACAGCCGGGAATTGCAGAGAAAGGCCGCCTACAATGGCGACCCAGGGAAAGCCGGCGATCAGCCGAACGCGCTGCAAGGTGCGGCTCGTCGGTTTCAACGACACGCTGACAGAAGCCTATGTCTTTCTGGCGTATAATCAGCGCCTTTCGGATTTGCTGAATGACGACCGCGATTTCCTGCCTCTCGAGACGGACGAGGGCGAGGTCAAGGTCGTGTCGAAGCGGGCGATCATGGAGGTCGAGGTGCTCGAACTCGATCGCGCCGACGCGCCGCGCGGCAAGCGCCATGAGGACGTCGTCACCGCGATCTCGGCCAACGCCTATGACGTGCTTAGTGTCGAGCATAATGCCGACGATGCGGCCATTCGACTGCGCTATACGTCGCTCAAAGACGAAGTCTCGCGCGCATCGCTTGCGCAGATGACGGCCAATACCGATCTTCTGCTTGCCGCAGAACATATCGGCAAGCGCTATGACGCCGCTTATGATTCCATAACCAATGCGCGCAAGATCGAAGCGATCGCGATCGCCATGCGCGACGCCCAGCCGAGGCGCCGTCGCTTCGGCGAGGCTTAGCGCAAGGGTCAGTCGCGATCCGGGGCGCCTGGCGGAAAAAATCCACGATAGGGCCGCGCATCATCAACACAGCGCTTGACCGAAGGTCTCGCCAGCAAGCGCGTCCGATAGGATTTCAGCCGGGTTAGCGCGGGCCCGATTTCACAGACCCAATCGGCATAGAAAAGCGACGGCGCCGCCGCGCAATCCGCGAGCGTAAACGTGTCGCCGCAGATGAAAGTTCGATCCGCCAGCCGCAGCTCCAGCCACGCATAGGACCGGCGCAATATGTTTTGCGCCTCGCGAACCGTCGCCGGATCGCGGTCGCACGAAGGGCGGATGAAATCGGCGACGATCCGTTGCATCGGCGCCATCACGTAATTGTCGAAGAAGCGGTCGAGCATCCGGACCTCAAGCGCCGCAACGGGATCGTCGGGAATGAGCGGCGCGGATCCTCGATGGCGCTGCTGCACATAGTCGATGATGATCGACGCCTCGAACAGCGATCGATCGCCGTCAACGAGCGCCGGAAATTTTCCTTGCGGCGAGATTGCCTGCAGCCGAGCGACGTTTTCCGGATGGTCGCTGTCGATGACGCGATAGGTGAAAGGAACGCCGGTCTCGTAAAACGCGATCAGCGCTTTCCACGTGTAGGATGAGAACGGATGCCCAAAGAGCTCGATCATCGCCCTTTATCGCCCGCCTCCCGGGTTCGCACAATTTGCGACAATACAAATTGTGCGATATTCGGATATCCCCAAATTCAGCCCGCGGCGGGGCAATGCAAGCGGCGACCACGACGCCCACGGAAGCCGCGCCTCAACCGATTTAGCGCCCCGGCCAGTAGTCGCGCGTCGCCTCTTTCAGCAGCGCATCAAGAGTCATCGCGGGCTCCTTGAACTGTTCTTCCGCGAACAACGGCGCCTGATCGGCGTAATGCGGCGACGACGGGTCGAGCGTCGCCGCGCCGAACTGGTGGATGGTGCGCAGGCGCTGGCTGCCGTCCTCCAGCCATTCAACGAGCAAGATGTAAGTGTCGCCGGCGACCGCCTCGCCCGGCCCCTTCGACAAATCCGCGATCGAATAGACGGCGCGCAGCGTATCCGGCCCGCCGTCGAGCGGCACGCTGAGATCGCCTCGGATAAGGCGGTTCACCGCGCCCCATTCGGGATCGATCGCGCCATGGCCGGCGGTGAGGTCCGCGACGGCCTTCGCCAGCGCCTCGCGCGGCTCGGGATGAGGCGCGTCGTCGCCATTGAGGAGAATGCCGAGCGCATAGCGCCCGAAAGTGACGGCGAGCGCCGCGCCGCGGTTCTCCCTGTTGGTGCGCCCGTCCCAGCGCGCCAGCAATTGCAGCGCCGGCGCAAGCGCCTCATCCGCGCCGATCGCCGGATCCCCGAGCGTTTCATTAATCAGCATACGAAGTCTTGATCCCGCCGCGTAAGCGTCATCCATCTTGTACCTGATGAATTCCTCCTCGCTGATGCTCTCATCGACGGCGAATAGCTCCTGTTCGCGGAGGCCCCGGTTCGTCGAACGGGCGCGAACGCCAAAATGAGGCGGGAAATCAGTCTCCTTTGGACTGTCTTCAGCGCTTGAGGCCCGCCACGGCTCGTTATTGGCGTTGACGACGAAACCCGACGGCGGGTCGACGACAGATGGCGCCGTCCCAAACGGCAAGACGCCCGTCCAGACTAGATCGGCGCGATCGCCCGGCGCGGTTTTTGACCAGTCCCAGTCCGCGCTGCGAACCGGCGCCGCCATGTTGTAAAAGAATGCGATGCGCCCGCCTTTGTCTGCGAAGACGACGTTGAAGGATGGGATCGCCTGCATCGCCATCGCCGCGCGCCAGTCGTCAAATGAGCGGGCCTTGTTCATCAATCGCCATTGCTCGACCGCGCGGATTTCGCCGTCGCCGGCGAAGGCGACTGCGCGCCAGCCGGCCGGCGTTTCAAAGGCAGGCCCGTGCACGGTGCGCAGGACGGGCCGCGTGACCGGGAGGCTGAACGGACCCCAAAGTTTTAAACGGAACTGCGCCTGGCTGCGTTCGAAATTCTTCCAGCCGCCGTCGAATTTATACTGCCGCGGATTTTTTTTGCGGTCCGTCTCCAGCGCATAGACATCGACGAGATCGGGCTTGTTGACCGTGAACGCCCAGCCGAGGTCGGGCGTTGCGCCGTGGAGGATGATCGGCGAGCCGGGAAAAACGCCGCCAATAATGTCGAGCCCCTCCTCCGATTTGAGGCGCGCTTCGTACCACGCGACGGGACCGGTGAAGGGCTGGTGCGAATTCACCATCAGGCGCGTCGCCCCGTCCGCCGACCGGCGCGGCGCGACCGCCATCGCGTTCGACCCGAGTTCGGCGTCAGGGTGAACGCGCAGGAACCCCGTACGCGTCCATTCTAGCGAGGCCGATTTCTCCGCGTCGCCTTCGAACAATTCAGTGAGGCTTTCCTCAAGCCCGTAAAAGAACGGCGTGCGCGCGGCGAAGCCGGACACGATGTCTTGCGGCGACACAGGTGCGAGGCCCGGCGAACAGCGTGTTTCATCTTCGGCGCAGTAGAGATTGATCCCCGCCGCATAGCCGCTCAGCAAGGCGCGCATTTCGGGCGACAGCACCGTTTCATAATCGCGCGCGATCGCCTGATTGGCGCCAAGCGCGGCGACGAGATAGTCCGTCACCGCCGCGTCCTTGCCTTTTGTTTGCGCGAGGACGCCGCGCGAAAACAGGAGGACCTCTTCAAATGTCTTCCAGTCGTCCTCGGCATGCGCGTAAGCGAGCCCAAAGGCGACATCGGCGTCGCGGGCGCCGTAAACATGCGGCACGCCCCAGCGGTCGCGAATGATACGCGCATCATAGGCCTTGGCGGCGTCGATTGCGGCGAGGGCGTCAAACGCTTTCGGCGACGGCGTCCACAGCCATGCGCCGACCGCCGCTAGCCCAATAAGGAGGAGGACGCCAATCAAGGACAGGATACGTCGCATAAGCCCCCTCGCCCCGATCCCGCTAAGCCACCGGGTCGAGCCAGCCCCACTCGTCGCGCGTCTCGCCGGTGAAGAGACCGAAAAACGCCTGCTGGATCTCGTTGGTCACGGGGCGGTTGTTGGTGCCGACCGGCAGCTTGTCGACGCTGCGGACAGGCGTCACTTCCGCCGCCGTGCCGCAGAAGAACATCTCGTCCGCCGCATAGAGCGCTTCGCGTGCGATTGCCTGCTCGACGACTTCAATGCCGCGCGACTTCGCCAGCGTGATGATCGAATCGCGCGTGATGCCCATCAGGATCGACGAGGCCCCCGGCGGCGTGATGAGCTTGCCGTTCATCACGACAAAGAGGTTCTGCCCCGCGCCCTCGCTGACAAGACCGTCGGCGGTGAGGCCGATGCCTTCGGCGAAACCGCGCTCGCGCGCCTCAAGCGCAATGAGGCGGCTTGAGAGATAATTGCCTGCCGCCTTGACGCCGGCCGGCATGGTGTCCGGCGCGAGCCGGCGCCAGCTCGATATGCAGGCGTCGACGCCTGACTTCATCCCCTCTTCGCCGAGATAGGCGCCCCAGGGGAAGCCGGCGATGATCGTCTCCGACTCCGGATGCGGCGCGGAGATGCCCATTTCGCCATAGCCGAGGAAGACGAGCGGCCGGAGATAGCACGCCTTGAGGGCGTTCTCGCGCACGACGGTCTTGCACGCCTCCATCAACTCTTCGATCGAATATTTAAGCGGCAACCGGTAGACGCGCGCCGAATAAGCGAGGCGCTTGATGTGGTCGAAGTTCCGGAAAATGACGGTGCCGCGGTGCTTTGTCTCGTAGGCGCGCATCCCTTCGAACACCGCCGTCGCATAATGCAGCGCATGGCTCATCACATGCACCTTGGCCTCGTTCCAGGGGACGAGTTCGCCGTTGCTCCAGATGTATTTCGTCTCAGTGATCGCCATCGCCGCGAGTTCCCGTTGCGCCAGAACCGGAGGACTACACGCTCCCGCCGTCCGCCGCCACCTTCACATGCACGACGAAATCCCGGTCCTTGTGCCAGAGCGTCCATCCCGGCTCCGCGTCCATCGCGGCGGCCGCCGGTCCCCCGGCCCGCAGGAGGGTCCATTCGATGCCGTAAGTCTCGATCGCCGCTCGCAGCAGCGCGCGATCGCCGCGCATCATCGCCGTATGCCTCTGGAGAAAGGCGCCTCCGTAAAGATCGGCCCGGCCGTCGATGAACGGGCGAACGTCTTCGCTGATCAGAAATCCGCCGACGTCATACTCATTGAGAACCGGCGCGGCGCGCAGCTCCGGTGAAACGGAGGCGAGCGCGGCGCGCGGCGTCATCGGCGTGTTGATCTCCGCGACCGGAATGGCGACCCGGACAATGGCCGCCAACGCCGCGATCATTACGCAAGCAGCCGTCGTCCTGAAGGCGCGCACCGGAGCCGGGCGCGCCGCGTCGCCCTGCAGCGCCCGCGCGATCGGGTCGGCAAGCAACAGGATCGCGAAAACGCCGAGCGTCGCCTCATGGCGTTGATGCTTCAGCGCCATGAAGAGAAACATCAGCAGCATCGCCAGGCGAACAGCCGGAACGCGCACGCCTGCCTGCAACAGCGCGAAAAGCCCGCCGATGAGCGCGATGGTCAGCGGCGTTACGCTGCTAAAATCCGCAGGCTTCCATTCGTTGATGACGTCGATGCCGTCCATCGACATCAGCGCGAAAGGAAACCAGACCCCTGCTGGTCCATGAGGCGTCAGCATTGCGGCGAGGAGCGCGCCGACGCCAAAAATTGTCCATCGGCGAAACGCCTCAAGGCGCGCTGCGCCGCGCGTCTCGATCATCGCCTCGATCGCCAGCGGCCCAATCAGGCAGAGGCCGAGCACAAAACTTCCATGCGCGTTGGCCCAGAGCGTCATCGCCGGCAGGAGCCAGAAACCCGGCACCCTGCCCTCGTCGCGCGCCCTCAGGATCTCGCTGCTCCAGAAGCACAACACCGGCAGGGCGATGAGATGCGGCCGCACGAGAAGGTGCGGGCCGACGAGCGAGAACCCGAGAAACACGAGCAGAAAAAGCGAGAGCCCGCCAAGCTGCCGCGCCGCGTGCCGGGTCAAAACGAAAACGCTCGCCGCCGCGGCGGCCGCCGCCAGCACCAGAAGGCCGCTCGCTCCAAAGAGGCGGTCGGTTCCCGTCATAAGGAGTTCGCTCAGCCATTCATGCATCGTCCAGGGCTGGCCGGCGAAACTGTGCGAGAACGGGTCGGTATCGGCGACCCTGCCGTTTTCGATGATCCACGCGCCGGCCTTGAGATGCCAGAAAGTGTCGGGATCGTTGAGAAGGGCGGTCGGCCAAAGGAGAACGACAAAAGTCAGAAGCGCAAACACGGCCGGCGCCGGCGGCGCGGCGATCACGCCCGCGACCGGGCGCGTGAACGGGGTCGACAGGGGAGCGTTCAATTGCCGGCCGGTGCGATCTGCTGGTATCAAAAATTATCGACGCCCCGTTAACGACCGGTGAATCATGACCAACGACCCGGCGCCGCCCTCCGGCGCAGCGGCCTCCATCGACGCGCTTCTCGATCTGATGGCGGCGCTGCGCACGCCGGGCTCCGGCTGTCCCTGGGATCTTGAACAGACCTTCCGGACAATCGCTCCGTATACGGTCGAGGAGGCCTATGAGGTCGCCGACGCGATCGAACGTGGCGACATGGCGGACCTCAAGGACGAACTTGGCGATCTCCTATTCCAGGCGGTCTTTCACGCCCGGATGGCTGAAGAGGCGGGCGCATTCGCTTTTGACGACGTCGCGCGCGCGATCACCGAAAAGATGCGGCGGCGCCATCCGCACGTCTTCGGGGCGGGAGACGTCCGTACCGCCAGCGAGCAGACGGCGGCGTGGGAAGAGCACAAGGCGGCGGAGCGCGAAGCCAAAGGCGCGACGAGCCTTCTAGACGACGTGCCGTTCGGCCTCCCCGGCCTCACCCGCGCGGTGAAACTTCAAAAGCGCGCGGCGCGCGTCGGCTTCGACTGGACGAACCCGCGAGACGTTCTCGACAAGATCGCAGAGGAAACCGAAGAACTGGTCGCCGTCATCGACATGGGCGATCAGGACGCCATTGAGGACGAGTTCGGCGATCTCCTGTTCGTCATGGCGAACCTGTCGCGCCACCTCGACATCGACCCCGAGGCCGCCCTGCGGCGCGCCAACGAGAAGTTTCGCCGCCGTTTCCGGCATATTGAGGAAGCGCTCGGAGCCCGACTCGGCGACGCGAGCCTTGACGAAATGGAGGCGCTGTGGGTCGAGGCGAAGGGATTAGAGGCGAAGCGCCTGTAGACGCGCCATTCCCTCCCTTGAAAAGGGGGGCTTTCCCGCGCGATTTCGCGCTTCGCGAAATCGTCTCCGCGGGAAAGGGAGGGTTCGACAACAAGGGCCCGGGTCTCAAGCTTGAACCCTGCCGTTCGGCCAAGCCCAGCCGCAAGTGCGGCTGGGGCGTCACGCCCTCCCTTTTCAAGGGAGGGATGCGGAGCCTTTCCTTACGTCGCCTGCTTCGGCAGCAGCGGTTTCAGCTTCGCCGCATAGCTCTCCGGAAACAGTCTTTGCACCAATGAAATGAACTTTGCATCGCGGCCGACGACAACCCGGCGCTTGCCGCGCGCGGCGCCGTCAAGGATGATCTCGGCGGCGCGTTCGGGGCTTGTGATCGCCGCCTTCTTGAAACGCGCGTCGAGTTCCCTGATATTCTTCACATCCGGCGGCAGCGCATCAACTTCGGCGCTCCGCGCAATCGCGGTGTCGACGCCGCCCGGATGGACCGAGGTGACGCGCACTCCCTTCTCCGCAAGTTCGGCCGCGATCGCTTCTGAAAATCCGCGTACTGCGAATTTCGACGCGCAATAATGCGCCTGCCCCGGATAGCCGATAAGGCCGAAAAGGCTCGAAATATTGACGATGCCGCCCCTCGTCGCGATGAGTTGCGGCAGGAAAGCCTTCGTCATTCTGACGACGCCCCAGAAATTGACGTCCATGATCTTCTCGACGGAAGACAGCGGCGTTTCTTCAAAGCGTCCGACACGCGTCAGGCCGGCGATATTGAAGACGTAATCCGCCTCGCCGAGGCTTTCCCTGACCGTTGCAGCATAGCGCTCGATGGCAACCGCGTCGGCGACGTCGAGCCGGTCAATGCGGATGCAGTTCGACAGGACCTCTCCGATCAGCGCCCGCGTTTCCTCAAGGCCGGCTTCATTCACATCCGACAGCGCCAGTCCGGCGCCACGGCGGGAGAGCGCGATTGCAACCGCACGCCCGATGCCGGAAGCGGCGCCGGTGACGACGCAGAGTTTTCCATTGAAAGGATCGGTCATGGCGCTCCCGGATTTTCGGGCGTTGTCGCGTGCGCCGCGCCGCGCTTCAATCGCCATTGTCAGTCGAGAAGGAGCCGCGCGATGGCGTCCCAGTCGCGCCCCGGCGCCGCCGCCATCAGCGGCGCGTCGATGGAATCGCGCGGCGTATAATTCTCTCCGTCCGCAAGAAACGCCGTCCGCCCGCCCAGTTCCTCAAGAACGAGCGCGCCGGCCGCATGGTCCCATGGGTGAATGCGGCTCGACAGTTTGAAATCAACCTCGCCCGTCATCAGTTTCAGATAGGCGTAGGCGGAACAATGGCCGGGCCGCGAGACGACATTGCGGCGAAGGCTGTGGGTGAGCCGGTTGCGCCATGGCGTCCCCAGCCATCCTGTCGAGCGCAGTCCCTGCGGCGGCCCCGAGGAAGGCGGCGAAATTTCCGGCGCGGCGCCGTTCCAGGCGACGCCCTCGCCGCGTACCGCGATCGCGCAGGCATTGTCCGGAACCGCAAGGATGAACGCCATCAGCGCGCGGCCGTCTTCGACATAGGCGACGATGGTGCCGAACTCCGGCGTTCCGTTGACGAAATTGCGCGTGCCGTCGAGCGGGTCGACGACCCAGAAACGCCCGGGTCCTGACAGCGCCGCGACGATTGACGGTTGGGCCGCGGCGGCTTCCTCGCCGACAAACCCTGCGGCCGGATCGAGGGCGCCGAGCGCTTTCCTCAGCGCGGCTTCCGCCGCCTCATCGACCCGCGTGACTAGGTCGGTCGCACTTGATTTCTGGCGCACCTCGTCCTTCGGCAATTTGCCGAAATAAGGGGCGATCTCGGTCGCGGCGATTTCCGCGATTACGGCGGCGACGCGTGAAGGGTCCGGTCTCATGCGATCATGCGGCGCTGGTCGCGCTGCGTTACGACAGCGGCGGACGGGTGCTGCTTCTGAAACTGCCCGAGCGCCTTTTCTGCAAGACGCACGTCAATGGCGAGCGTCTCGCCGTCCTCAGTCGCCGCTGCGACGTCGCCATGCTCGTAAAGAAAAGCCCGCGCCGCGCCGTCCGCTGCATCGATCCTCACGGTGTAGGACTTGCGGTCGGCGGTCAGGATCTCGTTCATCAGCGCCAGCAGGCTCTCGACGCCTTCGCCCGTCACGGCTGAGACGCCGGCGCGGACCGGGTCCTCAACCGTCATCGCCGCAACGCCGCGGCCGCCGAGTATGCGCAGCGCCAGGCTGGCGCGATCGTCCTCATTGAGAAGGTCGATCTTGTTCATGACTTCGATCACCGGCGTTTCTGAATCGCCGTCGATCCCGAGTTCAGCGAGAACGGCGATCACGTCCTCGCGTTGCGAGTCGGAATCTTCGTGCGCCGCGTCGCGGACGTGAAGAATGAGATCGGCTTCAAGAACCTCTTCAAGCGTCGCGCGAAAAGCCGCCACGAGCTGCGTCGGCAGATCGGATATGAACCCGACCGTATCCGACAGAATGACCCGCTGCCCGGAGGCGAGATCGGCCGCGCGCATCGTCGGGTCGAGCGTTGCGAAAAGCTGGTCGCGCGCCACGACGTCGGACTTCGTCAGCCGGTTGAACAGGGTCGATTTGCCGGCGTTGGTGTAACCGACCAGCGCGACGACCGGGTACGGCGCCTTGCGCCGCTTGGCGCGCTGCAAATTCCGGGTGCGGCGCACGTCTTCAAGACGCGCTTTGAGGCGGTCAATCTCGTTCTCGATGGCGCGCCGGTCGCTTTCGATCTGGCGCTCGCCGGGACCGCCGAGAAAGCCGCGCCCGCCGCGTTGACGCTCAAGGTGCGTCCACGACCGCACGAGCCGCGACTTCTGGTATGTCAGATGCGCAAGATCGACCTGCAAGCGGCCTTCGGCCGTGCGGGCGCGCGCGCCGAAAATTTCAAGAATGAGGGCCGTGCGGTCGAGCACCTTGGCGTTCCACGCCTTTTCAAGATTGCGATGCTGAATAGGCGACAGCGCCGCATCGACGATGACAAGACCCGGGCGCGGATCGCGCAGATCGAGCATGGCGCCGATCGCTTCGACCTTGCCGGCGCCGATAAGGGTCGCAGGTTTCGGCGCGGCGAGCGGCGTCACGTCGCGATAGACGACTTTGAGATCGATCGCCTCGGCGAGGCCGCACGCCTCCTCCAGGCGCGCAGCCGGCGTGCGCCGGCGTTCGTCACGCGCGAAATCGACATGGATAACAAATGCCGCGCCCATATCGACGGCGCGATCGGCGTTCTTCTCAGCGTCCAAAGGGACCTATTCGCTTTCCTCGCCGTCCCACAGATTGACGGGCTGGGACGGCATTACCGTTGAAATCGCGTGCTTGTAAACGAGTTGCACCTGCCCCTCCCGCTTCAGGAGAACGCAGAAATTGTCGAACCAGGTGACGACGCCCTGAAGCTTCACCCCGTTCACGAGAAAAATCGTCACGGGAACCTTGTCCTTGCGGACGTGGTTCAAGAACACGTCCTGGAGGTTCTGTTTCTTGTCGGTCATGTAAGTGCGGGGCCCTCTCGGCGCGAGATTATTGCGTTGCAGCATACACTATCGCGCGAGAATCGCTGCGAGGCAACCCGGTTGTGCGGCCGTCAAAGCGTCGCGCAGCGCTCCACATAGGCGGCCCGAAGGCGCGCCGCGATCGGGCCGGGCGCGCCCTCCCCGATCTTTGTCCCGTCGATCGCGATCACCGGCGTCACGAGATTCATCGCCGAGGTGATGAAGGCCTCGCGCGCCTTCAAGGCGTCATCGACGGTGAAGGCGCGCTCAATGACCTTCATCTGAAGGCTCTCGGCGCATGCGATCGCCGTCTGACGGGTGATGCCGCCGAGAATTTCGTCGCCGAGCGGATGGGTGATGAGCTGACCCTTGTCATCGACAATCCAGGCGTTCGAGGACGATCCCTCCGTCACCTTACCGTCCTTGACGAGCCAGGCCTCCGCCGCGCCCGCGCGCGCCGCCGCTTCCTTGGCGAGACAGTTCGGCAGCAGCCCCACTGTCTTGATGTCGACGCGGCCCCAGCGAATGTCGGGCGCTGTGATGACAGAGATCCCTTTTGAGGCTTTCGCGTTGAGCTTATCGAGATCGATGGGCTTGGCGGTCATGACAAGCGCCGGTTCTGTCTCGGCGGAAGGAAACGGGTGATTGCGCGGTGCGACGCCGCGCGTCGCCTGCATATAGACGGCGCAATCCTTGAGCCGGTTCTTTTCGATCAGCTTTGAAATGACGATGCGCAGCGCACTCTCGCTCATCGGCGCCCGGATCTCGAGTTCATTCAGCGAGCGCGCCCAACGCTTCAGGTGACCGTCAAGGTCCCAGAACCGGCCGGCGACGAACAGAACGACTTCGTAAATGCCGTCCGCGAATTGATAGCCGCGATCCTCGATATGGACGGCGGCGTCCTCGATCGGCGTGTAAGCGCCGTTGACATAGGCGATGCGGGGCATGGCGATCCCTTAGAAATAATCGATGCTGACGCGGAACATCTGCTCGACGTCCTTCACATAGTCCTTGAGCGCCATCAGCACCACGCGGTCGCCGGGTTTGATGACCGTTTCGGACTTCGGCATCGCGACCTTGCCGTCGCGATAGATGGCGCCGATCATCACGCCTTCGGGAAGCTCTGCCTCCGACAGCGGCTTGTTGACGAGCGGCGAGGTTTCGAGCGCGATGGCGTCAATGAGTTCGGCCTCGCCGTCATAGAGCGAGAAGACGCCTTTGATGCGGCCCCGGCGGATGTGCTGCAGGATGGTCGAAATCGTCGTTGAGCGCGGATCGACAAAGCGGTCGACGCCGACCGATTCCGAAATCGGCCCGTAATCCTGCTCATTGATGAGCGCCATCGCCCGCCGCGCGCCTTCGCGCTTGGCGACGACGCAGGCGAGAATATTTACCTGATCATTGTTGGTGACAGCGACAACCGTTTCCGTTTCTTCAACCCCGGCCTCGCGCAGCAGCGCGCGGTCGAGGCCGTCGCCCTGAAGGACGATGGTGCGCTCAAGCTCCTCGGCGATCTTTTCCGCGCGCGCGCGATCGCGTTCGATGAGGCGGATTTTCGTCGCCCCGATCTTCTCAAGGCCGGTCGCCACATAAAGCCCGATATTGCCGCCGCCGACGATGATGACGCGGCGCGCCTGCCGCTCCGCCTGCCCCATAATGTCGAGCGCGCGCGCGACGTCGTCGCGGTCGGCGATGAAATAGATGGCGTCCCCGGCATAGAGCTGGTCGTCGGCATGGACGCGCCAGATGCGCCCTTCGCGATTGATGGCGACGATGGTGATTTTGAGATCGGGGAACAGCTCCGCAACCTGGCGCAGCGGCGAATTGAGGATCGGGCAGTCGTCCTTCAGCTTGACGCCGACGGCGATCACCTTGCCGTCGACAAAGGACTTCGTCTCGAAGGCGCCGGGCGTCGCCATCCGCTGCATGATCGCCTCGGAGACCTCGCGCTCGGGCGAGATGATGACGTCGATGGGCAAGTGATCGCGTCCGAAGAGATCGGAATAGCGCGGTTCGAGATAGCCGGCGGCGCGGATGCGGGCGATCTTGGTCGGCACGTTGAAAAGCGTATGTGCGATCTGGCAGGCGATCATGTTGACTTCGTCGGAATAGGTGACCGCGATCACCATGTCGGCCTCGCGCGCGCCGGCTTCCGCAAGCACGTCCGGATAGGCGCCGTTGCCGACGATCCCGCGCACGTCGAGCCGCTCGGTCACCGACCGGATCAGCTCTTTCGACTGGTCGATCATGGTGACGGCGTTGTTCTCGGCGGACAGACGCCGCGCGATTCCGACGCCGACGCGGCCCGCGCCGCAGATGATAATGCGCATTTGGTTTTCCTAGAGAGAGTCGGCCGCCCGCAAACGCCCTACGCGCTTTCCGCCCGCGGCGCGCCGCCGACGCCGAGCGCTTTCAGCTTGCGATGGAGCGCCGACCGCTCCATGCCGATAAAGGCGGCTGTCCGCGAAATATTGCCGCCGAAGCGATTGATCTGCGCAATGAGATATTCCCGCTCGAAGCGCTCGCGCGCCTCGCGCAAGGGAAGCGCGATGATCTGTTCAAGTCCTTCGCCCGCCGGGATCGAAAGCCCGGCGTCAATGATCTCCGCCGGCAGGTGCTCGCAAGCGATTTCGAGATTGGCGTCGCGGCCCATGAGAAGAAGCGTGCGCTCGATGACGTTGCGAAGCTGGCGCACGTTTCCGGGCCAGTGATAGGCCTGCAGCGCGGCGAGCGCTTCGGCGGACATCGAGCGCTTCGGGAAGCCGGCGCTGCGCGCGATACGATCGATGAAATAGGCGGAGAGCGCTGGAATGTCGTCGCGCCGCTCGGACAAGGACGGCGCGGCGACCGGCACCACGTTGAGGCGGTGGAACAGGTCTTCGCGGAACCGTCCGTTCGCCGCATCCGCGAGGAGATCGCGCGACGTCGACGACACGATCCGCACATCGACGCTGACGGGCGCATCGCCGCCGACCCGTTTGAAGCGCTGATCGACAAGGACGCGCAGGATCTTGTTCTGCGTTTCGAGCGGCATGTCGCCGACTTCGTCGAACATCAACGAGCCGCCATGCGCGCGTTCGAGGAGGCCGATCGATTTCGGCTTGCCGCCCTCGCCTTCGACGCCGAAGAGTTCTTCCTCCATGCGCTCCGGCGCGATCGTCGCCGCGCTGACGACGATGAACGGGCGGTCGGCGCGCGACGATTTGGCGTGTAGGAGCCGCGCAATCACTTCCTTGCCGGACCCGGCTGGCCCTGAAATGAGCACGCGCGAGCGCGAATCGGCGACGCGGTCGATGACACCGCGCAGATTGTTGATCGCCGCCGATCCGCCGATAAGACCCCAATCGGGCCCGCGTTCGCGCAGTTCGACATTTTCGCGCTTCATCTTGGCGGCGTCGAGCGCGCGGTTCACCGCAAGCACCAGTCGGTCGGCGTTGAAGGGCTTTTCGACGAAGTCGTAGGCGCCCTTCTTGATCGCCGCGACCGCCGTTTCGATCGTGCCGTGCCCGGAGATGATGATGACAGGAAGATCTGCATTGATCTTCTTGATGTCCTCAAGAATCTCGATGCCGTCCTTTGCGGAGTTCTGCAGCCATATGTCGAGGATCACGAGCGACGGCGCCCGCTCCCGCAGCGCTCTGGCGACGGCGTCCGAGTTCGCCGCCGTTCGCGGATTGAACCCTTCGTCTTCCAAAATGCCGGAGACGAGATCGCGAATGTCGGCCTCGTCGTCGACGACCAGAATATCGATGCTCATGCCATATCTTCCTTACGCTACGCCCCTATTCGGCCGCCGTGGCCGCCACATCGCCCGACGCCGCCGCGTGGAGCGGCAGCACGAACGTGACGACCGCGCCGCTCGATCCGAGTTCGGCGCTGTCGTCGAATTTCAAATGTCCCTCATGGTCCTCAATGACTTTGCGGACGATGGCGAGGCCGAGGCCGGTGCCTTTCGCCCTCGTCGTCATGTAAGGTTCGGTGAGCCGGTGGCGCTCGGCCTTCGGCAGGCCGACGCCGTTGTCGGAAATCGACAGCGAAGCGATATCCCCCGCCGCTATAAGGACGACGCGGATCCGGCCCGGCGCGGCGTCGCCGGCGGCGATGCGCGCGGCGATCGACTCGCCGGCGTTCTTCAGCAAATTGCCCATCGCCTGCGCGATCATGCGCGCGTCACAGCGCACAATGACCGGCGCGGCCGGCGTTTCGACGGAGAAATCGATATCGGAGAATGCGACCTTTTGCGGGAAGACGGCGCTGCGCACGATTTCGCGCATATCCTCGGCGGCGATGACGGGCTTCGGCATCCGCGCGAAGGACGAAAATTCGTCGACCATGCGGCCAATGTCGCCGACATGGCGGATGATCGTTTCGGTGCAGCGGTCGAAGATCTCCGGCGTCGTCTTGATCTCGTTGATATATTTACGGCGCAGGCGTTCTGCGGA
>CAZHUI010000009.1:0-6105 GCA_964535605.1 uncultured Caulobacterales bacterium | reverse complement strand
CGTCGCCCCAGGCGGCCGAGCGCTGCGCGCTGATCAGCTCCGAAATATCGTCGAAGGTGACGACATAGCTCCGCGCGCCGTCGATCTCGGCGCTGACGATCCGGACGCTGAGCGTCCGGATGCGCCCTTCGCGCTCGACCGTGATCTGGTCCGCAACCTCGGCGAAAGGCGGGTTGGACGCCGCGTCGAAAAGCTCGCTCGCCTCCGGCAGGATGTCGGTGAAAGCAAGGCCGGTGAGTTTCGACGCGTCCTGCCCGAAAAAGTCGGCCGCGGACCGGTTGGCGATGGCTACGCGCCCGCCCGGCGTCACGCCGACGACGCCGGCGGAAACGCCCGACAATACGGCTTCCGTGAACAGCCGGCGCCGGTCGAACTGTTTGTTGGTCTCGATGAGGTCGTCGCGCTGTGTCTGCAATTGCGCGGTCATATGGTTCATGGACCGCGCGAGGACGCCGATTTCGCCGTCGTCTCGATAGACCTCGACGCGCGAGCCGAGATCGCCGGAGGAAACGCGCCCCGCCATTTCGATAAGGCGCCCAATCGGCTGCACGATCCGCGTCGCCGCCCACAGCGCGAGCCAGATGGCCGCGAAGAGAATGATGACCGCGAGAATGACATAGCCGGCGAGGAACACGCGCTCGGCCCGCGCCCGGCCGACCTTCGCTTCTTCCCAGTCTTCCCGAACTTCGGTAACGGCTGTCAGCCGACGCGCGGTTTCGGCCTCCATCGGCTGATAGGCGATGAGATAGCCCCCGCCGTAATCGGCTATCTTGAGGACGACGCGAAAGCGCTCATAGCGCCGTTCGTCATTGACGCCGAAACTGCCAGCGCCAGCAGGCTTGGCGCTCAGGTCCGCCATCGTCTGTTGTGACGGCAACCGATAACCGCCGGGCCTGACTTCAGCCCGCACCAGCACGCGGCCGCCGCTATCGAGCACGTAGAGCGCGTCAAGTTCGCGGATCTGCGCCTGTGTCTGCAGATATTCGCGGAAGCCGATCGGGGTGCCTTCAAGGCCGAGGCCGAGTTCCTCGTTGCGCCTGATGTCGAATGCGATCTGGTTGAGCATCAGCTCCAACTCGCTTCTTTTGTATTCGATAAGGCCGTTGGCGAGATCGCGCGCCGTGTTCTGATATTTCTCGACCCGTTCGCCGAACACGTCGTTGAGGCTGGAACGGAGGATCGAGAAAGCGAAGACAAAGGCGATGATCGCCGGGATGACGGCGAGCGCGGAGAACAGTAGGACGAGCTTCAGGTGGGTCGCTGAGCCTGCAAGCTGGTTCCGGCGGTTCGACCAGACATGCCAGAGACGCGCGCCGATGAGCGTCGCAAAAGCCGCCGCAATGACGACATTGCCGACAATGAGCGAAATCAGGAACGAGCGGTCCGCGCGCTCGACCGCCGGTGACAACAGGAACCAGGCGGTCGCAAAGGCGACGATGGCGGCGCCGGCGAGCGCGGCGGCAGCGACCGTGTTCGACATCGCCCAGTCGGGCAACAGATCTCGGGCGCGCTGAAGCGGGCCAGCGGGGGGTGAAAGCGTGCGCAAAGGCACGTCTTTCGGCTTGTCCGGCAAGCTGCTGATTGCGCCCTCGTGACCCGAAGGAGGTCCCAAAGCTGGACCTCTTCAATTGACCTGCCCCGCCACTGGAAGAGCCCCCCGGCTCCCATGGCTAGGGTGATATTGTTACAGTTGTTGCAACAAATCAACAGAAATGTTGCTGGAAAGCCGCAGATCGCTAAGCGGCGTCCGCCAGTGAGGAAATCTCGGCGCTTGCGTAGAAGCGTTCGAGCAACGTGAGGACCTCCGCCGGGCTTATTGACCGGCACATCGTCGCGCGCAGATCCGAAAGCGACTGAAGCCTATCATGGCCGATCTCGAAATCCGCATAGGCGGCAATATGTTTGCGCGCAATTCGAAAGCCGAGACTGTCGCCGTAATGGGCGATGATGTCTTCATAATGACGAAGCGCGCTGGCGCGGCGCGCAGGGAGCGGCGGGACGCAAAGCGACGCGGCGCCGGTTCGCAACGCGTCGGCGATCGCGCCGGCCAGCCACGGGCGTCCAACGGCCGCGCGGCCGATCATCACGCCGTCAGCGCCCGATAAAGCGAGCGCGCGCCGGGCATCTGTCAAAGTATCGATATCGCCATTAACGAGGACCGGGATCGTCACCGCTTCCTTGGTCGCCTTGACCGCGCCCCAATCGGCATCGCCTTTGTAAAACTGGTTTCGCGTTCGCCCATGAACCGTGATGAGTTTGACGCCGGCTGCTTCCGCGCGGCGCGCGAGGTCCGGCGCATTGAGGCAGTCGCGATCCCAGCCGAGACGCATTTTCAGCGTCACCGGTTTCGACGTCGCGCCGACCGTCGCCTCAATAAGGCGCGCCGCAAGGTCCGGCTCGCGCATCAAAGCCGAGCCGCAAGCCTTGCCCGTCACCTGTCGCGACGGGCAGCCCATATTGATGTCGATGATGTCAGCGCCGGCGGCCTCAGCGAGCCGTGCGCCTTCCGCCATCCAGCGCTCCTCACGGCCAGCGAGCTGGATAACAAAAGGCCGGATTGCCGGATCGCCCTCGGCGCGGCGGACGACATCGGGCCGCGCCTTAACGAGCTCGGCGCTCGCCACCATCTCCGACACGACGAGCCCCGCCCCGAATGAGGCGCAGGCCCGCCGGAACGGCAGGTCGGAAACGCCCGACATCGGCGCGACCGCAACCGGGTTGGCGAGGGTTATGGGGCCGATTGAAATCATGGGGGCTTTCGCTAGCGGCGAAAGCGAGCCATGGAAAGCCCGTCCGCAAGGGGTGCTACGGCTTGTCGACCGCGCCGAACGTCATCGCCATCATTGTCGCCGCCGGGCGCGGCGTCCGGGCCGGGACCGCCGGGCCGAAGCAGTATCAGCGCCTTGCCGGCGAGACGGTATTGGCGCGGGCGGCGCGCGCGTTTCTCGACCATCCCGGCATCTCGGCCGTCCGGGTGATCGTTCACGCGGAAGATCATGATCTTTATGCGGAATCGATGGCTTCGCTCATCGATCGGGCGAAGCTGCTGGCGCCCGTCAATGGTGGGCAGGAGCGGCAGGATTCAGTACGCCTTGGCGTTGAAAGCCTTGCGGGCGCGCCGCCGGACATCGTCCTTATCCATGACGCGGCCCGGCCTTTCATCGACGCCGGCACGATCAGCCGCGTGATCGCGGCGGCGCGCGACATCGGCGGTGCGATCGCCGCGCTGCCGGTTTTCGACACCATCAAGAAAGCCGATGGCAATGCGCACCCTGCGATTGCCGGCACGGTTTCGCGCGACGGTCTTTGGCGGGCGCAAACCCCGCAGGGTTTTCGCTTTGACGCCCTTCTCGCCGCACATCGCGCGGTGGCTGGCGAGACGCTGACCGACGACGCGGCGGTCGCCGAACGCGCCGGGATGACCGTCAGCCTTGTGCCGGGCTCGCCCGACAATATGAAGATCACACAGGCGGAGGATTTCGGCATGGCCGAGGTGCTCCTCGGACGGAAGACAGCGATGGCGGAATACCGCTCGGGTCATGGATTTGACGTGCACGCGTTCGAGGACGGCGATGCCGTCATCCTCTGCGGCGTGTCGATCCCCCATACGAAAAAGCTGAAAGGCCATTCCGACGCCGACGCCGGCATGCATGCGCTGACCGACGCCATTCTCGGGGCGATCGGCGCCGGCGATATCGGCGATCATTTCCCGCCATCCGACAACAAGTGGAAAGGCGCGCCCTCCCGCATCTTCCTTGAAAAGGCGCGCGACCTTGTCGCCGCGCGCGATGGCGCCGTCATGCATTGCGACGTGACCATCATTTGCGAAGCGCCGCGGATCGGCCCGCATCGCGCAGCGATGCGCGCGGCGCTTGCTGAGATCATCGGCATTTCCGAAGACCGCGTGTCCGTCAAAGCGACGACGACGGAGGAACTCGGCTTCACCGGCCGGCGCGAAGGCATCGCCGCGATGGCGACAGCGACCGTTCGCCTGCCCGCGCCGGAGGCGCGATGACCGAAATCATGCGGACCAACAATCTTGCGCTTATCTCCTTCGTCGAAGCGCTGCTGAAGGAGGCGGGCCTGCGCTATCTGATCGCCGATGCGCATGCGAGCGCAGTCGACGGATCGATCGGCGCCCTGCCCCGGCGCATTCTCGTCGACAGCGACCGCGAAACGGAAGCGCGCCGCCTCCTCGCCGACGCCGATCTCGGCGATGAGCTGAGACTTCAGAAGAAATGACGCAGCCGCACCGCATCTGGGATCTCGCGCAGCGCATTGTCGACAAGGCGGGCGCCGAAGGCGTGATGATCGCCGCGGCGGAATCCTGCACCGGCGGCATGGTCGCGGCGGCGATCACCGACGTGCCGGGCGCCTCCGCCGTGCTCGACCGCGGCTTTGTCACCTATTCGAATGAAGCCAAGACCGAAATGCTCGGCGTCGCGCCGGCGCTGATCGCGCAGCACGGCGCCGTCAGCGGTCCCGTCGCGCGCGCGATGGCCGCCGGCGCGCTCGCGCATTCGCGCGCCGACGTCGCGGTCTCGATCACAGGCGTCGCCGGTCCCGGAGGCGGCAGCGCGCGAAAGCCGGTCGGGCTTGTCTGGTTTGGCCTCGCCATTCGTGGAAATCCTGTGCGCCTCGAACGGCGCGTTTTCGCTGACAGCGATAGAAATCTCGTGCGGCTGCGCGCGACGGAGACGGCGCTCGGTTTGCTGCTAAACGGCCTTTGACGCCCGCTCGCCATAAACCGCTTTCGCGCGCGCCACAAAAGCGTCGGCCATTCTGGCGAAGGCCTTGTCGAAGACCGTTTGCGCGGTCGCCTGCAGCAGGAAGTTGCGAAACTCGAAATCGATCAGGAAGTCGATGCTCGATCCGCCCTCGGCGCGGTCGCGGAACGTCCATTCGTTTTTCAGGGTCCGGAACGGCCCGTCGACATATTCCGCGGTGATCCGACCCGCCTCAGGATCGAGCGTCACGCGGCTCCTGAAGCGTTCGCGAAAGACGCGATAGGCGACGACCATATCGGCGAGAAGCCGCTTGTCGCCGCGCTCGACCACGCGCAGCGCGACGCACCAGGGGATGAAGTCCGGATAACGCTCGACATCGGCGACGAGCGCGAACATTTCCGCTGCGCTGTAGGGAACCTCAGTCGTCGACCGGCGCGCGGTCACGCAGTCGCGCTCTTGGCGCTCCGCGCATAACCGCCGGAGAGATCGAGCATCCGCTCTTTCCACTGCGCAACAGGTTTGGGCGTCTCATAAAGATCGGCGGCGCAGGCCGAGCGCTGCCACATCAGCGGGCTCATCACGATATAGTCGCAGAGATTGGCCTCGCGCCCGCCGAGAAAGTCATGCGCGGCGAGCGGCGCCGACAGCGTCGCAAGCGCGGCTTCCATCAGCTTTGGGGCGTCGGGGGCGTCGGCATATTGCTCCAGCGTCTTGCCGAAGCGCGCCTCCCGCGTCGTGCGGATATAAGCCTGATCGGCGGGAGCGGCCGCCGCCAGCAGCTTCAGCATGATCAGCGGCCCGAGTGCGGGAAAGACGCTGGCGGCGAGCCATGCGCCGTAAAACGCGGCCGCGGCCCGTTCGCCCGGCGTCGCGGCGAGCGGACGCTCGCGATATTTGCGCTCAAGATGTTCAAGGATCAGGGGGCTGTCCTTCACCATCATGCCGTCGTCGATGAGCACCGGCACCTTGCCGTAGTCCGGGTCCGGATATTGCGACTTGTCGGCGAACCCGACAGGGCTCGTGTCGAACTTCAGCCCCTTATGCAGCAGCGCGAATTTCACCAGCCAGCAATAAGGGCTGGGGCGCACCGCCTCATCGGCGAGGGCGAGGTCGTAGAGTAGCCTTGTCATGTCAGCCTTTCGCGGCGCGCGCTGCTTTCAGCCGCGCAAAATCCTCGCCCGCATGATGCGAGGACCGCGTCAGCGGCGAGGCGGATACCATCAGAAAGCCTTTGGCGCGTGCGATCGATTCATAGGAGGCGAACTCCTCCGGCGTCACGAAGCGATCAATGGCGGCATGCTTCCGTGTCGGCTGCAGATACTGGCCGATGGTGATGAAGTCGACGCCGGCGACGCGCATGTCGTCCATCACCTGCATC
>CAZHUI010000008.1:0-64500 GCA_964535605.1 uncultured Caulobacterales bacterium | reverse complement strand
TCCAAGGCCGGAGAAGTCTAGTTTTCAACCCAACGAATTCCCGGGGGGATTACCCCCCTAACCCATGTTAAAAAAGGTTTTCATACTTGCTGGATCGATTTGGTTCTTCATATTGATTTTGTATTTTGTCGATTTTCTGGAGTTTATAAAAATTATTGACTTGCACAAATCAGTAAAACCATCACTTTTTGTTATTATATGGTCTGTATTTACTCTACTGGTGCTGTGGCCAATGTACGAAATGATTAGAAAAGGTGACAATAGGGGGTAACGAGAGGCGCAACGGTCACGCACGCCTGCGAAATACGGCGCGCCCCACAGGCGCAATCGAACGATCAAGAACTCGGACTATTTTGCGTTAGGCGAGGCTACGTTGTTTCTCAAAACCACTTCCTTTCCCGCCACGATTTCGCGTGACGGGAATCCCCGCGACCCGACGTAATCCGTGGCATGAAATCTAAGGATCCTTTTCCGTCAAGCCCCGCCGCGATCGATGAAGGGGGATTTAGGGACGTCAGCCGGATGGAAGCCGTGGCGCATCTGGAAGGCAAGCGCGCCGGAATCTTGCCCTCGCTCGAATCGTCGCCCAGTTCCCGCTTTCACCTTCACCGGTGCGCCAGTCCTGTGAAAAATTGGTACCGGTTGGCGCTTGCCGAGCCGCACCCGGATCAATCGATAAAATTGTCCGATTCAGGCGGAGGGCGCGCGGCGGCGTGAAATTCGCGTCGTTGCTAGGATGGCAATTCTGAAACCACCGGAATTGTGATCGTTACCGTCGTGCCGAAACCTTCGGCGCTTTCGAGCCTCAATGAGCCGCTCATCAGCCGCAGAAGGCGCCGGCAGATCGACAAGCCTATGCCGAGTCCGCCGTCGAGGCTGCGGCTCGGATGCGGCGCCCAGGCGTCCGACGACATCAGCGCAGCGAGCTTTTCAGGCGCAATTCCGAGACCTGAGTCCGAAACCCTGATTTCGGCGACGCCGGCCTCGATTCGCGCCTTCACCGAAATAGCGCCTCCGTCTGAGTAGTTGACGGCGTTCTTGACGATATTGATGAGCACCTGCCGCAGCCGCAACCGGTCGGCGGTGACGGTTGTGCGCGCCGACGCATCAATCGCCGTATCGATCGCGATGGATTTGTGGTGCGCGTAGGGCAAAAACAGATCGACCGTTTCCTCAATCATTTGATCAAGCGCGAAGGCCTCCGGAGAAAGCCGCGCCGCCCCTTCATCAAGCCGGACAAATTCGGAAAGATTGTTCAGGAAGTCTTCGAGAACGAGACTCGCCGCGCGCATTTTCCGGGCGGCGTCTCGCGCCGGCGCATTGGCCGAATGCTCGATCAGGTGTTCGGCGTAGCCGGTGATCGAGCGTAAGGGCGACCTCATTTCATGACTGACAATAGAGAGGATCCGCCGGTTGATCGTAGCCTGCTCTTGCGCTGTCGTCACCGCCGCGCGCAAGTCGCGTTCGTACCGGAAACTCGACACCGCGAAGCGGATCGCACGATCGACGAGTTCGCGCGTCAACGCCATTTTGTCGATGTAGTCATAAGCGCCGGCGAGCAGAGCCTGACGGTCGAGATCGCCGTCGGCCATGCCGGTCAGAATGATAAAGGGGAGATCGGCTTCGCGGCCGCCCATACTATTGACGAAGTCGAGACCGCTCGCGCCGCCTGGCATCCGGTAATCGACCAGCGCAACATCGAATTCGCGCTCGGCGAGGGCGCGGCGCGCCGCCTCGAAGTCGGCGGCCGGCGTGACCTTGTATCCCGGCGCGCGCACCGTCTCCAAATGACGAGCGATGATCCTGAAATCGGTCGGATCATCATCGATCATCAGAACATTGATGGGCTCGCCGGTCATGCGCTTCGATGCTCGCCTTTCCGAAGTCTTTACGGTCGCCCGGCTATCTAAAGATTAAGTGAAATTTTCCGCGCTTCGCGCGGACCGGAGTTTTGTCATGGTCTGGCCGATCATCCGCCTGCTTTGCGTCGATGATGACCCCCTCGCGCTCGACCAGCTCAAGGCGGTCATAGACACGTTGTGTCCGCCATTTGAGCGCGCCTATTTCGGTTCGCCGCGGCGCGCAATCGAGGCCCATCGCGAGGCGCCGTTTGACATCGTCCTCTCCGACCTCAAGCTCGGCGCCACCACCGGCCTCAAGATGATCAGCGCCATGAAGGAGTTCGCGCCAGACACGGTTTACATGCTCCTGTCCGGCGAAGCCGATCTCGACTCGGCGCTGGCGGCGATGAACGACGCGCACGCCTTTCGCTTCTTGATGAAGCCGGCGCGCGCCGCGACGCTGGGTCCGGGGCTCGACGCCGCACGAGCCGAGATTGAGCAGCGCCGGCAACGCTCCGTTTCCGGCGCGGCGGTCGGCGCGTTCGATCAGATGACCACGGCGATCCTCACCGTCGATACCGAAGGGCGCATCATTTACGCCAACAGTCCCGCCCGTCGCATCCTCGCCGAACACGGCGCATTCGACCACCGCAACCCAGCGCTGTTAAAGCCCGCCGATCCGAAAGCGGCGACAAGCCTGTTCGGCTTCCTGCGCGACGCAGCGGACCGATCCTTGTCGTCGGAGGCGCCCGCTGTTCTGCGCCTTGACTCTCGCAATGACGTTGCGCCGGTCATGCTGACCGTCGTCGCTGCGACAAGCGCCGGCGCTGAACGGCATGTTCATCTCGTACTTTCCGACCCTGCGCGCCGGGCCGTCGCAGAACCTGGTCAACTTGGCGTTGCGCTCGGCCTCACGCCAAGCGAAGCGCGAATCGTTCACGGCCTTGTTGAAAGCGGCAGCGTCGAGGAAGCAGCGCGCGGCGCCGGCGTATCGCTCAGCACGGCGCGTACCTATCTCAAAAATGTCTATCACAAGACCGGCGTCTCAAAGCAGGCTGAGCTTGTGCGGCTTGCGCTGTTCTCCGCCGCCTGAAGCCGTCACGCCGCGCGCCGAAGCCGCACCCGGAAATGCGCTCCGCCGCTTGCGCTCGGCTCCATCCAGATCTCGCCGCCGAGCCGGTCGATCGATTTTTTGCAAAGCGCGAGACCGATGCCGGTTCCCTCATAAGCCTCGCGCGGATGCAGGCGCGTCAGCGGCTCAAAAATCGCCCGCCGATCTGCTTCCGGCACGCCGATGCCATTGTCCGCAACGCCGATGATCGCGTCGCCCTCCGCCTCCGACGCCGACGTGAAGGCGATTTCGACGCCGCCGCCTGGCCGCGCGAACTTAACTGCGTTGCCGATCAGGTTCTGGAACACTTGAACAAGGAGGTCGCGGTCCGCCAGTACCGGCGGCATCGGATCAAAGGCGAATCGAACAGCGCGTTCTGGCGGCAGCTGCAACTGGCTCAGCGCCGCGTCGATGCAGGCGCGCGGGTCCGTCGGGGCGAGGTCTGGCGCGCCCGCCTCGAACCGCGCCATCGACAAAATTCCGTGTATCAGCGACTCCATGCGGCGCGCCGCCGCGACGATGATATCAAGATCGGCTCTCGCCGTCGCGGGCAAGCCGTCGCCGAGATCGCGGGCGAGAAATTCGCTGAAGCAGAGAATCTTGCGCAACGGCTCGCGCAGATCATGCGCCGCGGCGCGCGCAAACTGTTCGAGCTCTTCATTCGAGCGGCAAAGCTCCATCTTCGCGAGCATCGTCTGCGTGATGTCCGTCGCCGCCGCGAACAGCAGCTCCTCGCCGGTCGCGTCGTCCCTATAGGGAACACGATGGACCTTCAGCCAACGCGCCGCGCCATCGGGGCCTCGATGCTCTTCGATCGAGTCCTGCGCATCGTTGGGCGCCGCTGTGCGCGCGCCAAAAAGCCGGGCCGCTGGCGGCGGTAAATCGGCGAGTTGCGCGCCCTCAATCGAAGCGACGTCAAGACCAAGCGCCGCCGCGGCGTGTGAGTTGGCGCGCCTGACTGCGCCCGCCGCGGTCAGATGCCAAAGCTCTACCGGCACATGATTGAAGACAAGTTCAAGCTCGCTCGTCTTGCGCGCCAGCTCGGCGATCGCGGCGCGCTCACGCGTGACATCCCGCATCGCCGCGACGGCGCCGATCCGGCGCCCTGACCGATCAACCAGCGGCGCGGCGTGCACCTCCACCAGCCGGCGGGGCAGATCGCGCGGCGCTATCACCATTTCCTGGCCCGCGACGGTTTCGCCCGCGAGCGCGCGCGCCAGCGGCACGCGCTCCAGCGTTAAGGGGGTTCGCCCGTCGGGCTCGAAAAGATCGTAACGCGCCGCCCAGTCGGGCGCCGCGATCGGCTCGGCGTCAAGACCGTGGAATGCGCGCGCGACATGGTTGAACAGCACCAATCGGCCGCTCTCGTCACATGCGACGATGCCGTCGCCGACGGTCTCCAGCACCGCGCGCTCGAAGGCTTCCGTTCGTATGAGCGTCTCTTGCGCGCGCTTTGCTTCCGTCACGTCTATCATGGCGCCCGCCATGCGCGTCGGCGCGCCGTTTCCGTCTCGCAGCGCACGGCCGGACGCCTCGACCCAACGTTCCTCGCCCGCGGGCGTCTTGATGCAGAACCCCAGATGAAATTCAGCGCCCTCGCGCAGATGCGCTTCAAGCGCCGCGCGCAGGCGCGTCTCCTCCGCTGCGGAAACAGCCGCCCGCCAGGCCTTGCGCCCTTGGTCGGCGGGCATCGCCGACTGGCCGAGAATCTCAAACCAGCGCGCCGAGCACCAGGTTTCGCCCGTCGTCAAATTCCAGTCCCACAAGCCGACACTGCCGGCGTCAAGCGCAATCGCCAAGCGGTCTTCGCTTGCGCGAAGCGCCGTTGCCGCTTCCTTGAGGCTCGCATTGGAGGCGCGGAGTTCATCGCCCTTCCGGCCAAGATCGCTTTCAAACTTCTTCCGCCTCGCGAGTTCGTCTTCAAGCTGCGTCAACGCCGATTCGAGCGCGCTGATTGTCGGAGAAGCGGCGAGGGTCAACAAAAGCCCGCGCAACTGAACCGCCGCCGCCAAGAAGAGCAGCGACGCCGCGCCGGTCGCTGTTGCGCGTACCGCTGCGCTTTCGGCGTCGACGCCGGCCGCCGCGATAGTGGCGACGGCTGTCACACCGAACAGCGTCGCGCTGATGGCAAATCCTCTGCGTCGCTCGCGAAGTGACGAACGCCGCGCCGCCTCGGCGAGAGACGCTGCAATTCCGGCCAGACCCGCGGCCAAGGCGACCTCGACGCCGGCAGCCCAAAGCGGCGACCCCGGCCAAACGCCGCCGGATTCAAAAATCATCGCCCGTTCTCCCCGACAGCCGAACTCCGCGCTTAATCTCTACATTTAATTCTTAATTTTCATCGAACTCCCGCCTTGTTTGCGACAGGCCGTCGGCGCGCAACGCTCGCTCGGCCAGAAGGAGAAAACGCGAGGCCCCTCATATGAGGGCAGCCTTCATCGGCGAGCAGCGGTAACCCTAACGCTGGCGGGTGAGGGGCAGCGAACATGGGTCTGGAAATAGGTCTGCAGGGCGACGCCAGCGCGGGCCTTGTCTTGCTTGCGGGCGCCACCAGCGTTTGGTCGGGCGCCATGTCTTCGTCAATTCTCGCCCGCGCCGATTCGCACACCGGGCCGCGCCGCGCCCTGTGGACGCTCGCCGGCGCCGCCGTCGCCGCCAACGGCCTCTGGGCGAATTACTATCTGAGCGCTCTGGCTCTCAACGCCGACCGCTCGCTCGTGATCGGCGCGGCCGACACCGTGATCGCCGCCTTATGCGTCCACCTGGCCTGCGCCTTTGCATTCCTGATAATCATGTACCGCCGGAATCGCGCCGCGACGCTCGCCGGCGCCGCGGTCCTGGGCGCCAATGTCCTCTTGATGCATTATGTCGGCCTCAGAAGCGTTCATCTCGATCCGGGGCGCCTTTTCGATCTTGCGGCCGCTGGGCCCGGGGCCGCGCTTCTCGCTGCGATATTCGTCGCCTCCGTCCTTGCTTTCCGCCCAGATCTCCCGCCCTTGCGGCGGTTCGCCGGCGTCGCCGCTGCCGGCGGTCTCGTGACTGCGCTTAACTTGCTTATCCTTGCGCAAAGCCCGCCGGCCGCCAGCCCACTCGCCGCCGATCTTTCCTCCGCCTCGCTCCAATCCGTCGTCTTCGTCGTCACCTGTCTCCTGCTCGCCGGAATCGCCGCCGCCTGCGCGACGGACAAAATGCTTGCCGATCGTGACCGCCAAGTGCGCGCTCTCGATGAGGCTGTTGCGCGCCTGCGCGACAGCGAACGCGCTGCGAAAGCCGCCGACGCCGCCAAGTCTGAATTCGTCGCCGACATCAGCCACGAAATCCGTACGCCGCTCACCGCTATTCTCGGCATGCTCGATCTTCTTGACGCGCAAAGCCTGACGCTCGACCAGCGCCGCCAGATCGTGATCGCTAAAACCGCCGCCGAAGGGTTGCTGACGCTCGCCAACGACCTCGTCGATCTGGCCAAACTCGACGCTGGGAAACTCGAGCCGTCGATCGGCTCTTGCGACCTCGCAGGCCTTGCGCAGTCGGTCGTCGATTTAATGCGGCCGTCGTTGCTCGCGCGCCCGGTTGCGCTGCGGCTCATTATCGCCGACGGCTTTCCGGCCGCGCTTGCGACCGACGCCGCCCGTGTGCGCCAGATCCTCTTAAATCTCGTCGGCAACGCGATCAAATTTACTGAGCGCGGTACGATCACGGTTGCGCTTGATGCGCGCGCGGCCGGGGGCGGCGCCCAGGACGTGACCATCGCTGTAGAAGACACCGGCGCCGGCATGTCCTCTGATGTCTTGGCGCAGCTGTTTCGCCGATTCTCCCAGACCGATGTCGCAACGCCAGCACGGTTCGGCGGCGCCGGTCTTGGCCTCGCCATTTCCGCGAAACTGGCGACGACGCTTGGCGGAGCTTTGACCGCCAGCAGCGTCCTCGGCGCCGGTAGCCGATTCGTATTCCGGTTTTACGCCGACACCGCGCCCGCTACTGTTCCTGCCATCATCGCCGCGCCGGGCGACCTGGGCTCGGTGCTCGAAGTGCTTATTGTCGACGACCAGGAGGCCAACCGCTATCTCGCCGAGCGATTGCTCGCCCGCGCCGGAATCATCGCCGACACCGTCAGCAGCGCTGAAGCGGCGCTCGAACGGCTTCGTGCGCGCCGCTTTGACGCGATCCTGCTTGATCTGCAAATGCCTGGAATCGACGGCGTCGGCGCTGCAAGGCAGATCCGCGCGCTCGCCGGTTCTGCGGCGGCGACGCCGATGATCGCCTACACGGCCGCTGTTTCCGCGGCGGATCGCCAGCGTTGTTCGGACGCGGGCATCGCATTTTTTGTTGAGAAGCCGGTTAAGCCGGCGGCGCTTTACGCCGCGCTTGGCGCCGCGGTCGGCGCGACAATCCCGTTGCCGCCAACCGCCGACTGCGCGCAGTCGGTATCGCCGGGGATGCCGGCGTTGTTCCTCGAGGAAGGCCCGTTCCGCGCGATCGCCGCATTGATCGGCGCCGCTGAAACGCAAACCTGCTTGCGCGCCGCGATGATCGACATCGACCGTCTCCTTGCCGCCGCCCGCGCCGCGCTAACAGTCGGCGACGTCGCCGAAGCCAAAGCGGCAGCGCATGCAGTCAAGAGCCTCGCCGCTGATTGGGGCGCTGCGAGACTTCGCGACGCCGCCGCGCGGCTCGAGCGCGGGCCCGGCGACAGGACGGCGGCGGACGCAGCGCTCGACGACATGGTGCGATCCTGGAGCGGAGCGCGCGCGTTACTGGTCGCCCGATCGACCGATAACGCTGCGCCGCAGACCGCCGCCTGAGCGCGACAGGCCCTTCATTTGAGGGTATCGGCCCCGACAACTCTGCGGTACCCAGATCCGGCAGAGTCCAGGGAGGGGCGCAATGTATTGGTGGGATTATGCGACATTCCAGTTCAGCGGAATGTTCGCCATCGGTCTCTTTATCGGCTGGGCAGTGACTGAAGCGCGCGCCGCGACCTTACGCCGCCGGCCGCGCCGGCGGTCTTTCGATCATCGCCTCGCCGCCGAATTGGTCGCCGCGCAATCGAGACTCGCCATGGCCTGCCGCCTCGTCGAGAAACTCGAACAGGAGCTGGCGAGGCCTGCGCCGCGCTTGACGCCGCTTCACCCCGCGCGGCTCGCGCCGCCCAAGGGTCAGGCAGCCTGATCAATCGGGCGCCCCAGGCCGGAACCGCGCCCTATTCCCGTCCGTAGACAGATTAGTGTCGAAGGCGCGGCGTGGCCTCAAAAGCTGCGCCACGCCGGGGCAGCGCCGCCGCCTTTCGCGCTGGGAACGCCAAAAGGTCAGCCGCGTTGCAAGCGAATGGAGGGCCTAGGCATTAGCGCTGGAAGGTCCGCGCCGATCACGCGGTAAAAAGGAGCGCCATCGCGCGCTCGCTCTCTCAAAAAAGTCGACGTCAGAAGCGCGCGACCGGCGTCAGTAGAGCCGCCGCGGCCTGGCCGACGGGCGGTGCGCGTGAAGCTGTGCCGCAAATCCTCGCCGCAAGGCGTCAGGCGGCGGCTGAGCGAATAAACGACAGGCCGAAACCGTCGCTGCCGACCCGCACCACTTGCCCGCGCATCTCCCCGATGCAGACTTCGGCGCCAAGCGGCGGCCGATAATCCGACTGAATTTGAGCCCCGGTCGCGGAGAGGTTTACGATACGGCATTCAAAAGTTTCGCCAGTCGTCGCGTCGGCGACCGAAGAGTCGAGATTGAGATCGAGGCGTTGATGCGTGCGCTTCTCGAAAAGTTTGAGATAAGGAACGCCCGTCAGCGCCGACTCGATGCGCTTGGCGAGATAATCGCGTTGCGCGTCGGAGAGGGCGAGGGCTACGGCAACGCCGCCTTCGTCCTTGCGTATGATGGTGCCAGTGAGGCGCCCGAGACCTTCCGGATAAGCGATGATTTCATCGCCGACTTCCGCCGCGGCGGCCGTTCGCATACGAAAGCCGCCTTCGGAAATATCCTCGAGGCGGCCCGACGCTTCCATGTCCGCGCTCGTGATGAACCTGACGCCGACGTCGATCTGACGCCGACGGAAGTTCCGTTTATTGCCGTCCCCGTCCATCCGCCCCTCCTGTTGCCGACGATCGCATCGGCGCATCGCAACCAAACAATCCTAGCCTAAGAACTGGGCGCCGATATCCGCAGATGGGGAGGGCGCGCGCCGATCACGCGGGAAAAAAATAGGCCGCGTCCGGGGAAGACGCGGCCTCTTGGGTGCATGCTCGTCCACGCGGGGAATTGTGCGATTGTGAGCATGCCGATCATAAGACAGCCCGCGCCGGCCGCTATCCCCAAATGAGGAGGTGAGAGTTTAGCTCGCCCGGCGCGGCCATTGCGGCGCCGCACCGGTCGCGACAGCGAACCAATAGTCAGTAATAACGCGCACTGCGCGTTTGAAAGCAGGAAATTCGCTGGGCTTGGCGACATATGAATTCGCTCCGAGACCGTAGGCGCGTCTGACATCCTCCCGATCAGTGGACGTCGAAAATACGACGACCGGCGTCAGCCGTGTCGCCGGCTCCGCCCTCAGCGCCGCCAGAACTTCAAAGCCGTTCACGCCCGGCATGTTGAGGTCGAGAACAACCAGCGCCTGCCTGCCGGCGCTCGTCGACGCCAGCCGCTCCTTCACCTTCGCCGCCGCGCCGTTTCCTTCGCCGATCACCGCGATCTCTACAGCGACGCCTTCGGCGGCGAGCGCGCGGCGGAACACTTCCTGATCGACCGCGTCGTCGTCGATGAGAAACAGGATCGGCGTCATCTCCATGCTGGCGTGGCCTCTTTGGTTGACGAGCGAAGGCGTGCAAAACGCGAGTTCAATACCAAAGCCCGTCCATAATTGGTTCGCCCGAAGCTTGCCCCCCTACGACTGTAGGGGTGGCGTCTAAGGCGCCCTTCGCTGAACACTCCACCGCAGTTACGGGAGATAGCCATGATCGAAATCATCACCCCTGGCGACCACGCTGCGCGTCGAGCCACGCTCGACGACATGTATCGTCTGCGGTACCGCGTCGCCGTCGAGCAGTGGGGATGGAAAATTCCCGGCGTCGTCCCCGGATACGACAAGGACGCCTTCGATACCGATCACACTATCTATGTGCTTGCTTACGCCGGCGCCGGCGAGCGCCTCGTCGGCGCCGCGCGCCTTAATCCAACGACCGGCCCGCATATGCTGACCGATGTATTCCACGAGTTCTGCGATTTGCAGCCGCCGCCGCGCGATCCCTCAATTTACGAGTTTTCGCGGTATGTGATCGATCACGCGGCGCTGTCCAAGGATGATCAGTTCCGCATTCGCGGGCGCCTCTCGGCGGGCATTAATGAGTTTTGTCTGCGCACCGGCGTCCGGGCCCTGTCGTGGTTCTCCTACCGCTCCATGTATCAGCGCGCAGTGCAAGTGTGGGACACTGCGCCTCTCGGTTTGCCGCAGGAATTTCCGGACGACGACCAGACTTATGTCGCCGCAATCTCACAGATGACGGCCGAAGGGCTTGCGCGCTTGCGAACGTCTTTTTCGCTGGCGCCCGGCGAGCCGGCCCTTGTCATTCGCGAACGCTGGGATGCGATCGACCCGCGCTGGCTTGACGCCGAGCCGCGGAGAGCGGCGTGACCAGTGTCTTTGCCGCCGCCGATCTCGATCCTGCGCTCGCTGACGCTTACGCGCGCGACGGCTTCGTCAAGATCTCCGGCGCCCTCTCGCCGGATGAGGTCGATCTTCTGCGCGCCGCCGTCGATCGCCAACTCGGCGCCTTCGGGCGCTCGACGTCGGCTTATGACTTTCAGGACCTTGCGCGTCAGGTCTGGGGCGGCGACCGCAGTCTCGACGCCCGCGGCGCCTCTCGCTTTGACATGAGCCGGCTCAAATCGGCTATCGACGCCGATCCCGCCGCGCGTCCGCTGCTGGACGAGCCGCAAACCGGCGCGCCCGAGGGCCGGTTTTTTTACGACGCGGCCGGCTGGCGACGATTTCCGGAAATCCGCCGCGTTGCGCTGGACTCAGGCCTCCCTGAGATCGCCGCGTCGCTTCTTGCCAGCGACTATGTCAATTTCTGGGAAGACACGACCTTTGTGAAGACGCCGGGCGCAACTCAACGAACGGCCTTCCATCAGGACTACACCTATTTCCAGATCAGCGGCCGCAAATGCTGCATCGTCTGGATCCCGCTTGATCCCGTCGATGAGGAGAACGGCGCGCTGGAATATGTGCGCGGATCGCATCTCTGGAATCAGGAGTTTGCGCCAAACCTGCTGATCAGCCAGACGCCGACGGCTGCAAGTCAAGCCGCTCGCTTGCCGGACATCGAAGGCGACCGCAGCCGCTATGACATAGTTCGCGTCGATGCGGCGCCCGGCGACGTCGTCATCCATGACGTCTTCGCCGTGCACGGAAGTTCGGGAAACAAATCCGCGCGCAGGATGCGCCGCGCCGTTTCATTCCGATATTGCGGCGACGATATCCGGTATTGCGATAAGGCCGGCGCGATCGCGCAGCCCTGGGTCGAAACGCCGCCCGCCGACGGAGCCCCGCTCTACTCGCGCGATTATCCGCGCGTCTGGCCTCGACCGTTCCCGGGCGCCGCGCTCTCCCGCCTCTATGACGACTTGGCGGCGGCTTGACTACGGAAAAATCAGGCAGCGCTGCATCGCTGTCGCGATGACATGCGCGCGATTGACGCAATTGAGCTTTCTCTGCGCGGATGACAAATGATCGCGCACGGAGAACTCGCTGATCGACAGAATCGTTCCGATTTCCCAGTTTGTCTTGCCGGCGGCTGCGAAATGCAGAACATCGACTTCGCGCGGGGTAAGTTTCTTCACAGGACGATAGGCGAACGGGCCGTGGAGTTTCTCCAGACACGCATATGCGTGAATGGCGACGAGTTCGATCGCAGCTCTTTCCCGCGGCGAGACATCGACAGACGCAGCGCCAATGGAGACGCAACCGGGCGGTCCGTCCTCCGTATATAACGGAATGGCGAGGCCGTCGCGGAAACCGAAATCCGCGCTCAGATCGAGGACGGCGCGCTCGAAACGCGACGCCTGTTCATAGGCGGCGCTCCAGGTGAAGGTCTTGCGGGTCCGCAGCGCCATGCGCGCGATCGGGTCGTGGAAGATTAACCTTTGGTCGAGCCATTCGCGCCGCCAGTCGGCTGGCCAATTGCCTATCGTGAACCAGTCTTTCGCCCGGTCGGATTTCATCGCGGGATTGGCGAGATGACCGAGCGCTACCGTCGTGAAGCCGAAAACGCCGACAAAGTCAGCGAAACGGTCGAACACGGCCTGCGACGACGCGCCGGCGTCGATCGCCGCGATTGCCTCGAGAACGCCGGAGCTCTCCAGCCGATCGGGGGCATGGCTCATAATGAGAGGGTCCTATTTGCAAGCTGCTTAACAGAGGTTACGTCGACTTTTACTCCCCCGACAGATCGCGACCGCAATCATGACGCCGCTTGCGCCTCGACGTAAAGAGGCGCGCTGACGCACTTCGGCCTTGCGGCGCCTCCTCATTTGGGGATGGGCGCGCGTGCGCGGGGCTCTACTATGAAAGGTACGTTGCTGGGAGGGCTCGACAATGCTGACGCTGTTCGCCGCCATTATCGGCATGGGAAACATTATAACGTCCAATTCGGAAAATTCGTTTGCGCAGCGCCGCTGCGCGGCGGTGACGATCGACCGTCCGGAACGCGCCGATCTCGACAGGCTTCTAGTCGACGATAGCCGCGTTTGCTGGGATGGGGTCGCCCTGACAACGACGTCGGCGATCTAGTCATGATCGGCATGCTCACGCGCGAACTTATTCACGGTGCGCGCCGTACGCCTCCTGGTTATCCAGTACTCGTCTGCGCCATCCATGTCGTTGCGGCCTTGGCGATGCTGGGCGTTGCCGATGACGTCTGGCGAAATTGCTGCGCCGTTCTCGTGGGCGCATAGCGATAGATTGTCGCGCCGCCAGACGCGACCTTCACCTCGAACCGCGCCTGACGCCGTCGTCAACCCGCGTGAGATGCGACAGCGCCCGACACGCTCTGGTGGCGCGATCGACCGTCGCCCGCCTGCGAGGAAAAGCGCGACCAACGATAAGGCATTGAGCCGAATAGGGGCCGTCAGCTCGCGGCCGCGCGTTCTCGCTTGGGCATCAAGCGGCGCGCGAACCGTCGGCGCGATGAAGCGCGGCGTTTTCAGCCTCGTCGCGAGCGCCGCCAGTTTCCGGCCATCGCTTCGGCCAAAGGAAGCGAAAGGTTGACCCGCGCTCCAGCGGAGCTCCTGACCAAACAGCAACGGTCCCGCCCGCCGCTTCGACGCATTTTTTTACGATCGCAAGGCCCGCGCCGGCGCCCATATGTTCATTGCGTCGATGCAAGACCTCGAACATGTCGAAGATGCGCTCGTGATGCGCCGCCGGAACGCCGGGCCCGTCATCGCTGACCTCGAACGCCCAGAAGTCCCCGGATTCGAAATGGCGCACGGCGATGACGCCAGCCTCACGATCATGGTGCTTGATCGCATTGTCGAACAGATTCCGAAACACCTGGGAAAGCGGCGCGGCGGCGGTTTCGAATTCAGGCAGATCCGACTCGACCTTCAGCGAAAAAAACGCAGGCGCCAAGACCTCGAACGAATGCTCGACAAGACGCCGGCTCGCCACAGTTTCGGCGATTTCCGCGCGCGCGCCCGCCAGCGCGTAGAGACGAAGGCCGTCAAGCAGCTCAGTCATCTGTTTCACACGCACGCGCATCATGACGAGATGCGACTTCGCGCCGTCGAAGCGACCTGCGGCAAGCTCCTCTTCGACCCAGCCGGCGAGGTGGTCAAAGGCCCGCAAAGGAGAGCGCAAATCATGCGACACCGCTTGCGAAAACGCTTTGAGATCTTGAATTGAACGCTCAAGCGCGCGCTGTCGCGCAACTAACGCCTCCTCGGCGCATTTTTCCGCATTGATCTCGATGATCGATCCGATCATGCGCCTTGCTTCGCCCTTGTCGTTCCAGATCGCTTGTCCCGTCATCCGATACCAGCGAAAGCCAAGCGTTTTGTGGCGCAGGCGCAGGTCGCGCTGAAACGGCTCCGCGCCTGAAAGATGCGCCTGCATCGCCGCATCGAAATCGGCTTTGTCCGCCGGATGCAGAAGCGCGCGGAGCGCGGTCGCCGAGGGCGCAATCTCGTCGGGCGCGTATCCGAGCAGCGCGAAGAAACGCCCCGCCCAGAAATGTCGGTCGCCCGCGACATCGACCCAGTCCCAGATGCCCGCACCTGACCCTTGCGCTGCGAGCGCGAAGCGTTGCTCGCTTTCGGCGAGGGCGAGCTCCGCCAACCGCTGCTCCGTGATGTCGATCGCGGCCACGAACACGTATCGCTTGCCGGTCGAAGGATCGACATAAGGGACCTTGTCGGTTCTCACCCAGCCGCGCCGACCGCTCGCCGGCGCAAGCTCCTCGATTATGCCGAGCCGCGGCGCGCCGCTCTCAATCACGGCGAGATCATCCGCGAAATATTTCGCCGCCAATTCTGGAAATATAGCCTCAGTCGGCGCGCCGACGAGGGCTTCGACCGGGCATCCCGCGCCGGACGCAGCCGTCTTGTTCGCACGGAGAATCCGGTTCTGGTCGTCTTTGAAATACAAGTGCACCGGCACGTTGTTAAAGATCAGATCGAGTTCTTCGGCTTTGCGCTTTATGCCGCTCTCTGATGCGGTAAGCTCTGCGTTTACGACGCTCAGGGCGAGGATGGTTCGGCGCAGAACGAGTTGAAAAGCAGTTACGACGACGGTCGCGGTTATGACCGAGATCGCGATGGCCGAAAGCCGAAGCACTTCAAGTTCTGCTAAGGTGTGCGGCGACGAGCGCGCGAGGCCGATCTCCTTTGCGTTCACTAAAAGGGCGAGGACGCCGAGGCTCGCCAATCCGGTGACGATCGCGGCTCTTCCGCCGAGCATCAGCCCGGCCATAGCCGGCGCAAGAATAATGAACGCCGTCGTTGGCGCGGTTAGTCCTCCGTTGCGTAACGCTGCAAAAGCCGACGCCGCCAACAGCGTCGTTAAAAAGACAGATCCCGCCAACGCCACGCCGCCGGTCAGTCGACGCATAACCGGGCAGAGCGCAAAGAAAAGCGCGGCCGCAACGCCGGCGAGCCGGGAGTCGGTCCAGCCTGACACTTCGATTTGAGTCAACAAGGCGTGGGCGAGGGTGAGGATCACCGCCGCCGCAGCGCCGACGTCAAGGACGCGCGCGCGCAGAATTTCTTCGTGCTCAAGCGTCGCCTTCGTCTCAGCGTCGTTTCGGAAGCCGTCCATGGCTGGAAAGCGGGAAGTGATTGAGAACACCATGAAAGAGATGTCCGAATTGGCTAACAAAATGTTAAGAGCCGCCGATTCAGACCTAGTCCAGCGTTGGCGAGGACGTCTTTTGAAATACGGCGGCGGCTTCCGGGTGTAATGATCGTCACGGGCGCCGGGGCGAAAAATGGACGCGAAACGGCGAGCATAGGGCCGGCCGGTTCCCTTCTCCAAAACGCCTGGCAGCAATCCTTGCGATGCACTTTCGGCTTCTTAAGTCGCCTACGCCTTTTCGGCCTCAGATTGCATCGCAAGGCGGCAGCCGGCCTGTCGTGTTGAAGCAAACCGCGCTAAGGTCCGGGATTGCCTTGGCTAAAGGTAAATCGGGGCGCCCGCCATGGAAATGCAGCAGATCAGATATTTTATTGCGCTGGCGCAGACGCTGAATTTCACGCGGGCCGCGGAAGAGTGCAACGTCTCGCAGCCCGCGCTGACGCGCGCGATCCAGTCCCTGGAGGGGGAACTCGGCGGCGATCTCATCCGCCGCGAGGGGCGCCTTTCACACCTGACCGAACTTGGCGAGCGCATGCTTCCGTTGATGCGGCGCTGCTATGAAAGCGCGATGTCGGCGCGCGATCTTGCGCGGGCGGTCACGAAGAACGAAGTCGCGCCGATTTCGATCGCCATGTCGCATTCGGTGAACCTCGAAAAGTTCATGGCGCCGATTTCGGAGATTTTTCGGAGTTTTCCCGGGCTCCAGCTCCGTCTCTTCCACGGCGCCGGCGCCGACATTTTGCGCGCCTTGAAGGAGGGCAGGGGCGATCTCGCCATCGCAAGCGCCGTCGAGGACGGTTGGGACCGTCTCGACCGCTGGCCGCTTTTCAGCGAAGGATTTGAAATTGAAATGCACGGCGAGCATCCGCTTGCGCGCATGAACGCCGTCGAAATTTCCGACCTTAACGGACAGGCGCTTTTCAAACAGACTGGGTGCGAGGACAGGCCGGCGGTCGCGCAGTGGTTCGATGAACGGGGGGCGGCGTTATCGGCGACGCATGAGTTCGACAGTCACCATGACCTTGCCGGTCTTCTGCATGCGAGTTCCGGCGTCGCCATCGTCCCTGAAAGCGCGCCTCATCCGCCTTCCTTGAAGCGGGCGAAGCTTGTAGGCCTTACCCTGACCCGAACGGTCCACGCTTATGCTGTCGCGGGGCGTCAGCGCAGCGCGCCGGCCGCTGCGCTGTTGAATCTGCTCCGCGCCAATGACTTCTCCGTCGCCGCTTGAACCGATCGGCCAAACAGCGCGGAACCCCGTTCGGTCCCATCGATTGCCAGCAGGCCGCTTCTCAATAAAAGCGGGACCCCACGCTTTGGCCGCGCGCCCTAGCCAAGCGCGTCCAGCGCCTTCAAAATGTCTTCGACATCCATGCGCGTCCGGTAGTCGGGGTTGACATAACGCGCCGCCACGCGGCCGCCTTGGTCGAGAACAAAAGTCGCCGGTATCGGCAGAACCCAGCTTTTTCCTGTCTGATAGGAGGGAACATCCCAGCCGGCGCCGGCGATCAGGCGCGCCATGTCGTCGTCAATCCAGATCGCGAGATTGAGCGTGAGCGCGAGCCCATTGTCGACATCAGTCAATATAGGGAAGCGGCGGCCGGAGTCCGCTGCGAGCTCGCTCGAGAATTTGCGGCTCTCCGGCGTGATGGCGGCAATTCTCGCATTCTTGGCGGCGGCGGCCTCGGCAATTTCGCCAAGCGCTGCGGCGGTCGTTTTGCAATAAGGGCACCAATGGCCCCGCATAAACGCGATCACGGCGGGGCCGTTGTCGCGCAGCTGGTCGAGATAGATCAACTTTCCGTCCTGATCCGGCAACAGGAAATTGGGGAAGAGATCGCCGATGTTCGGCGCGCCGGCGCCGGCTTCGGCTTGTTGAAGTCGCCCGACAAATTGGTCGACAGCGCCGGCGAAGTCCCCGCTCAAACGCCGCACTTCGTCCGCGATGAGCCTGAGCCTGTCGCGCAATGGCGCCTTCAGCGCGATCGCGCGCTCTGTCGCTTGCCTGAGCGCCTCCGACAATTCCGAAGCCTGTGACATCGTCTATTCCAGCCGCCGCGCCCGACAATGCTACCATTACGTCGCTCGCTGGGCGAGCCTTCTCCACCATGCGAGAGAAGCTACGCTCTCGCCAATGCGCGGGCGGCATTAAAGCGATGACTTTTCTCAAATTCAGTTCGCGATAAGGCGGCGATAAGGAGGCGCCATCAATGCGTCGGCGGCATCTTTGTCGCGGCGGTAAAGAACGGAGAGACAGATGAAGACGTTAAACGCTTTGGCGAGGATTACGGTCGGGGCAACGGTAGGCCTTGGCGCGATGCTGGCCGCGTCGGCGGCGCTGGCCGGCGAATGCCCCGCCGGGAAGTATGAGGTCGGGGTTCGCAAGACCGGCGAGATGTCGCCGAGGGACGTGACCGACGAGGAGCTGTCGTCGATCGACCTCAGCAAGGAAATCATGGGCGTGGAGGATCGCCGGCTCCGTTTCCGTAAACTCGTCGTGCAGCCCGGCGGCGTTGTTCCCTGGCACGATCACACCGATCGGCCTGCGCTGATCCTCACAGCCGCCGGCCAGATCACCGAGTTCCGCAGCGACTGCTCCGTCGGCGTCACTCATGTCGCGGGCGACATCTCGAAAGAGGTAAAAGGCGTCATGCACTGGTGGAAGAACGAAGGGACGGAGCCTGCCGTTCTCTATGCCGCGGATGTAAAGCACGGCGACTAAGCGGCGAGCCCGGTCTGTCAAACCCCAAACGGCCTGAGACCCCTCGGGCCGCCAGATGGACGCCGGCGCCGGCCCACTCTCCAAGGCCGGCGTTTGCGTCCATCGCCATAGCGTGGAGAACAGGATGTCAAATTCCGCCGCCGCTGCGCGTCGAACACCTGCGGGCGCGACGGTCGCGATCGGCGTGATCGGCTTTCTGACGCTCATCGACCTTTTCGCTGCGCAGGCGATTTTGCCCTCGCTTGCTGAGAGATTTGACGCCGCACCGGCCGAAATAGGCTTTGCAGTCAACGCCAGCACAATCGGCATGTCGCTTGCGGCCCTTCTCGTCGCGCTCTTCGGCGGCGGAATCGACCGTCGAACAGGCGTTGTCGCAAGCCTGGTGCTGCTCGCCTTGCCGACCTATGCGCTTTCAGCGGTGGCTGAACTGCCTACGTTTATGGCGCTTCGAGTTCTGCAGGGCGTTTTCATGGCGGCGGCGTTTTCGCTCACCATGTCCTACCTTGCGGAACGTTGCACCGCGGCGCAGTCGTCAGTCGTGCTGGCGGCCTATGTCACCGGCGTGGTCGCCAGCAATCTTGTCGGGCGCCTTGTCGCCGGATCGGTGACCGGCGAATTCGGCGTGCCGGCGGCGTTCATTCTGTTTTCAGCGCTCAACCTGGCGGGCGCAGTGCTCGCTTATGGCGTCTTGCGAGCGGAGCGCCCGATCGGATCGGCCGCCGAGGCGAAATGGCCGCCGCTCAAGACCATTCGCAGTCACCTTTCCAACGCTTGCCTGCGCACCAGTTTCCTGATCGGCTTTTTGATCCTGTTCGCGTTTATCGGCGTCTTCACCTATGTGAACTTCATCCTCGCAGCGCCTCCGATCGAATTGTCGTCGATGGCGCTCGGGCTTGTCTATTTCGTCTTTGCGCCGGCCATGCTGACGACGCCGCTCGCCGGCGCCGTCGCCACCCGGATCGGCGCGCGCCGCAGCTTTCTCCTATCACTCGGCCTATCTGTTCTCGCGCTTCCGCTGCTCCTCGTCCCGTCCTTGCCGGCGGTGCTCATCGGCCTGTCCATCGTAGGCGCGGGAACTTTCTTCGCACAGGCGACGGCGACAGGGTTTGTGGCGCGCGCGGCCAGTCGCGACCGGGCCGCAGCGAGCGGGCTATATCTTTCCTCCTACTATCTTGGAGGACTTGCGGGCGCGGCTGTGGTCGGGCTCGTCTTTGAGAGAGCGGGCTGGCCCGCGGCGGTCGGCGTCATTGGTTTGTCGCTCGTCGCTGCCGCGGCTCTTGCTTTTCTGCTCAAGGCTACGACGGCCGAGCCTTGAACTGATTGCTCAACCTGTCGACGGCGCAAACAGCGCGTGAAGCCGCTTCAGAAGAACGACAGACTCCCGACGCCGGATAAAAAGAAGAATGATTGCGGCCGCCCAGACCGCACAGGCCGTGTAAAAAAGCGCGCCGCCGTCATTGTCGACATTGACGCCGAGCGGCGTAAAAAGATGAAAGCTGATCGCGCCCGACATGATCGCCACGGAAAGCAAGGCGCCGGCAGGCTGCAAAAACCGGTGCGACTTCGCGAGCATTGTGCCGACGAGAATGGCGGCAGCGGCCAGCTCGGCGGCGCCGATGACATATTGGCTAAAGAGACCGCCCTGGGCGAACAAACCTGGCGCGCCGAGGCCGCTCGCCCAGCGGTCGAGGTCGCCAAAGATGATCTGGGTCTTCGGCGCATTCGTGAATTTGAAGCGAAGCGAGTCAAGGAAGACGGCGGCGATAAAGAGCGTGAGAGCATGCGCCGCCCAATCGGCCGACCGGGAAGACGGCGCTTTCGGCGTTACGGAACGATTCATCATCGGCGACTCCACAGCGTGCGGCGGAGACATATCGGAGAGCACGCGTCTGCGAAAATGCGCTTTCCGCATGATTGTCATGAGCGGATCTAGTCGATGATGACGAGATCGACCGGCTCCGGCGCGCCTTCGACAACCGCTCCTGGCGCCAACCGCTTTGCGCGTTGAGGAAAACCTTGAGCCGCCGCGCGGTCGAGGACTTCGGCGGTGGCGATAATTCGGCAGCGCTCCGCCTTGGCGTGTTTTTCGAGTTTGGCCGCGAGATTGACCGCGTCGCCGATGACCGTGAATTCGAGGCGGTCGCCAAATCCGACGGCGCCAAAGGTGATCGCACCGAAAGCGATCGACACGCCGATGTCGAGCGCCAATAGTCCCGCGCGCACCCGTTCGCCTTTCCAGCGATCGGCCTCGTCGGCGATCGCGAGCGCGGCGCCAACGGCCTCCGCGCATTCGACGCCGGTTTCACGCGCGGCGCCAAAGCTGACCAGAATGCCGTCTCCGAGAAACTTGTCGACGCTGCCGCCGCAGCGCTCGATCACCGGCAGCATGCGCGACTGATAGTCATTGAGCATGGCGATGACTTCGGTCGGCGGCAATCCTCGTGTGGCCGGCGTGAATCCGCGCAGGTCGATCATCATGATCGCGGCGTGCCGCAATTCGCCGTCGCCGGCCCGCAGGCCGTCGCGGGACGCCCGGATCCGCGCCGCCGCGTCTCTTCCAACGAACTTCGACAAGTCCGCCGCCGCCGTTTCCTCGGTCGCTGTCCGGTAGAGCAGCGCCCGGGCCCTATAGACCGCGACGGCGAGCACCATCGTCGTCAACAGGATCGCTGCAATTCGCTCTAGCTCGGCTCCGGGAAGGACAGACAGCGACGTCATGTAGACCCGGTAATCCGCCGTCAGCGGCGCGCCGTCGAGAGCGGCTGCAAGCGTTAGCGCGCCCCAGCCGGCGGCGGCGATCGCGCCGGTATAGAGCGTCAGGCGAGGGTCGAACCATAAAGTCCGCAAGCTGATCAGCACGAAGACGTAGGAAAGAGTGGGGCCCTTCAGATAGAGCGCAGCCGGCGATCCGTATTGAAAGGGGAAGGACGCGATCAACGCATAAAGCGTCGCGACATCTATGGTGGCCGAGAGGTAAGGCCGCCGCGCGGCCGGCGACTGCAACCGCGGCGCAAATCGCCGCCGCAGCGTGTACGCGCCGTAAAGAGCGAGCGCGACCGGCGCCGGCTCGATCGCGTGATGAACGTCAAAACTTGAATAGGTCGCGGCGTAAAGCGCGGCGAACAACGAAACGCCGCCAAGCTGAGTCGAGGCCGCGATGCGGTCGCTGCCCGCCTCATAGCGTTCAACCGCGGCGCGAATACGCGCCGGGGCGGGCTCTGCGCGCGCGACCAGTCCCCGCAGCGCGCGCAGGACCTCAGAGATAGCGGTCCGCAATGTCGACGGTGGATTTGTCGCCGAGATCCTCATAATGCCTGTCCAGCCATTCTTCAGCGCTCGCACGTCCGACATCGCGAAGATGGGTGAGAAACTCCCAGTCGGGATTGAGCTTGCTTGAAACGCCAAGCTTTCGCATGAAATCCTCGTCTTCAATCGAGTGAATCAGCATGCGCTTCATCCGTTTGTCGGCGATTGCGCCGTCATCAATGAGCCGCGTTACAAAGCTAATCGCCCGCATCTCGCGCATCAGCGAGGAATTGAAGCTGATCTCGTTAATGCGATTGAGAATGTCGCGCGCCGTTTTCGGCGTCTCCGCGCGCAGAATGGGATTGATATGGACGATCACGATGTCCCGGCTGTCGCAATCGTAGATGAGCGGGAAGAGCGCCGGATTGCCCATATAGCCGCCGTCCCAATAGGGCTCTCCGTCGATTTCGACGGATTGAAACATGAAGGGCAGGCAGGCCGACGCGAGCACTGCATCGGCGGTAATCTCGGCGTTTTGGAAAACACGCACCTTGCCGGTTCTGACGTTCGTCGCCGACAGGAACAGCTTGACCGGACTCTCGCGCGAGAGCCTTTCAAAATCGACGGAGTCCGTCAGCGTCTTGCGCAAGGGATTGTGGTTAAGCGGATTGAGTTCGTAGGGAGAATAAAGCCGCGTCATGATGTCGAACATCATGAAAACAGGCGACATTTCCATCGAATGGTTGTGAAACAGCCGATCAAGGGGCGTCGGCTGCAAGGGGCTGAATATCGCCGAATTGGCGACTTTTCGCCAGAATTTCGCGAGCGACGCTTTGGCGCCATCGCGCCCGCCGGCGGCGAGGCCGTCAGCGAGCACGGCTGCGTTCATCGCGCCCGCGCTGGTGGCGCTGACGCCGTCAATCGAGAGCTGCTCTTCCTCCAGCAGCCGGTCGAGAACGCCCCATCCGAAGGCGCCATGGGCGCCGCCGCCCTGGAGCGCAAGGTTTATTGATTTCTCTTCGCGGCGAACGCCGGCGCGCTTCGGCGCAGGCCGCGTTTTGTCGTGGTGCGCGTGATTATGGCTCATTGCGCGGTCCACCCGCCGTCGACCGGTAATGCTGCGCCGGTGATTGACGCCGCAAATTCCGAACAGAGATATGCGGTCAGGGCGGCGATCTCGCTCGTTTCCGCGAAGCGTTTATTGGGCTGCGCTTTCAGCAGGATGTCGGTGATGACTTTCTCGCGCGGGATATGGTGCGTGCTCGCCTGGTCCTCGATCTGCTTTTCGACGAGCGGCGTCCACACATAGCCCGGACAAATCGTGTTGCAGGTGACGCCGGATTGCGCCGCCTCCAGCGCCACGACCTTGGAGAGGCCGACGACGCCATGCTTGGCGGCGACATAGGCCGATTTGAACGGCGATCCGACGAGGCCGTGCGCTGACGCGATGTTGACGATGCGGCCCCAGCCCCGCCGCTTCATCGAGGGCAGACTTTCCTTGATCGCGTGAAACGCCGCCGACAGATTGACGGCGAGAATCGAGTCCCATTTTTCGAGGGGAAAATCTTCGATCGGGGCGACATGCTGGATGCCGGCGTTATTGACGAGAATGTCGATCTCACCGAGCGTGTCGCGCGCGGCGACGATCATGTCGCGGACAGCGCCCGGCGCCGAAAGGTCAGCATTGGAGTAAGCGACCGGCACGGAATGGTCGAAAGCGATCCGGTCTCTGGTCATTTCGATGTCAAGCGTGTCGCCAAATCCGTTGATCATGATCGCGGCGCCGTCGGCCGCGAGCCGCTCGGCGATGCCGCGGCCGATACCGCTGGTCGATCCGGTGACAAGAGCGACGCGGCCTTCAAGCGGCCGCCTCTCAGCCGACGCGCCAGTGCGCCGCATATTTTCCATTGTAGCCATTTGAAGACTCTCCCTTAGGGCGAAAGCGTCGGATGCTTGTCGCGGGGAGGCTTCTCACCCAATCGCGCGTTTGACTGAAATGCCGAAACTGCATCGCATTCATGCGACTGCGGGGCGTTCAAATCTCCGCGGGCGTGGATCAAATGTGGAAGGGAGAAACTAGGCCGGATGACGCGGTCGCAAGGAGGCCATGTGAATAGAGTTTCGCTCATCGCCGGGATTGCGGGGTTCGTCGCGCTCGCGCTTTTCTATGGCGTTTTCGGCTTCTTTTACGCGTCGGTGCAGGACATCCTGTTCTTCCACGCTGCTGCGGTGCCGGAACCCGCGCGAGACTCTGTCCGGCCGTTATATTTTGCGCTGATGAAATTGATTGGCGCCGCCGTTATCGGTTTGGCCCTGCTCGGGGCTTTCGTGACGTTCACGGCGGTCCGGCGCGGCGACCGGCCGGCCGCGGTCGCGCTCTTTGTCGCCTATGCAATTCCCCTCTTTGGCGCCGCCTATGTCGCCGAGACGCTGGCGTCAGCGACCGGCGCGCCGACTTCGTGGCACATCATGGGAGCGTTGTTGCTGATCGATGCGATCGCTCTTGCCGGCGTCGTCGCCGGCGGCGGCCGCAAGATCGCCTGAGAACGCCCTGACCCGGTAGGGCGACGCTTGCGCTACGCGCAAGCGCCGATTGTGACCAAAGCCGTCGCCGCCTGTTGCGCTATTGGCGCAATGAAAAGAGAGGCGACGCTTTCGCGCCGCCTCTCTGTTCAACTCAGATGAAACCGATCGGTCTCAGAATTTCGCCCGCAGCGACACCGTATAAGTGCGGCCGAGCGCGTCGTAGATTGTCGGGAACGTATTGCCGGAGTTGAAGGCCGTCGATCCGATCGTGTTGCCGACAACCGGCGGGTCTTTGTCGAGGAGGTTGTCGACCGTCGCAGTCAGGTCGATGCCCTCCCGCACTTCGACGCGCGCGGTCATGTCGAAATAATTGGCGCTGCCAATGGAGGTATAGGCCGGGAAGAGGGCCGCGACGCCCGGCTGTGTCGGATCGACGGCGAGGCCGCCGATGAACCGGTGGCGCAGCGACAGGTCGATCCGGTCATAGGACCAGGTGAGGCGCTGGTTGAACTGCCATTTCGGCAGGCCCGGATCGCAATTGACGCCGTAGAAACCGACGCAGTCGCGATCGATCGATGTCGGGTTCGCCTGGAACCGGTTCTCGAGCGTGTGGGTTCCCTGATGGTTGAAAGCGAGCGAACCCATTGCGCCGAGATCGAGGTCATATCCGACGCTCCAGTCGAAACCGGAAGTGTTGAAGGTCCCAAGGTTCGAAGACGCGCGAATGATGCCCGGCGTATCGGACTGCGGGCCGTTGAGCGAGCCGGTGCCGGGATTGCGCCCGATCAGCGCGCAGAACGAGTTGAAGGTGAGCGAGGGATTAAGCGCGATCGCGTAGCAGCCGTTGACGACGTCGCCGACCGCCGGCTGGCTGACCGCGTCGGCGATGTGGATGTTGAAATAGTCGAACGAGAAGGTGAGGTCCGGCAGGAATGAGGGGGTTCCGACGATGCCGGCGGTGAAGGTTGTCGCCGTCTCGACGTCAAGCAGCGGATTGCCGCCGGTCGTCTGGTTGACCTGCCCGGCGATCGGCGGAATGACCGTGCCGATCAATCCGGCGGGTACGCCTGTCGCAACGCAAAGCGCCGTGAGGGCCGCATTGCCGACAGGCAAGGCCTGTTGGCAGGGATCGGTCGTCAGATTGTTCAGGCCGACGACTTGCGGCGCAAACAGCTCCCCGATATTCGGCGAGCGCACTGCGCGCTGATAGACGCCGCGAATGCGATAGTCGTCATTGATGATCCAGTTGCCGCCCGCCTTCCAGGTAATGCTGCCGCCAGTCGTCGAATAGTCGGAATAGCGGATGCCGGCTTCGATCTGGAACGATTTGATGAAGGGCAGATCTTCAAGAACCGGCGCGATCACTTCGCCGAACGCCTCATAGGAGTCATAGCGGCCGTTGATGTCCGGCGCCGGGGCGCCGGCGCCGAGCACTTCGTTCGGCGTTGACGTCGCGACATCCGCGGTGCGGGTGGCGCCGTATTCGCGATATTCGGCGCCGAAGGCGACGCCGATCGGGTTTTCCGCCCACGGACTTTTGAACGCGCCGAGATCGCCGTTCACCGAGCCGATTACATTGGCGATGGTGGTGTTGAGCGTCTGCGAGGTGGCCGCTTGCGTCACGAAGTCGACAGCGCCCTGTCCGAGCGTTCCGGCGGCGCCGAACAGATTGATCGGCACGCAGCCGGCAGTCGTCACGGCGCAGCTCGTCGTATTGAAGGACCGGAGCGACTGCTGAAGTCGGGAGGCGAGGCCCCAGCCTGTCCGGACCTGCACCTGAGTCGATTCCCCGTAAGTTCCGGAGAGGTCCCATGACCAGGTTTCAGACAGATCTCCGCGCAGGCCGGTCGTGAACTGGAACGAGTCCGTCGTAAACGCCTGCACGCGCGGGCCGGCTTCCACAAACCGGCGGCCGAACTGGATCGTGACCTCCTGATAGTTCGGGTCCGTCAGCGAAGTCGCCGCTGCCGCGGCGTCGCATGTCGGTTGCGCGATCGACAGCGCGCCGCAAAGCTGATTGCGGAAAGCTGTCGGCAGGAACGGGTTCGACAGCGGCAGTTGCCAGTTGTTCGTGAAACTGCCGCTGGGCGCCAGATTGGCCTCGACGAAGGACCGGACGAAGAAGCCGCTGCCATAGGCTTCAATGTTGTCGGTGATGTCGTAGTTCGCTTGCGCGTAGATATTGTGCCGCTCTTGCGGGGTCTGGAAGAGGTTGAGCGGGCTGAAGTTGAAGTCATTGTTGACGCCGACATTGATGGCGCCGGTCGCCGGATCGATACCGCCGGCGATGACGCCGGGCGCAAACAGCGATCCCGGCGCAGCGGTCGCCGACCCTTGCTGCAGCCCGGTGTTGGAGCTCAACGAGATTTCGCCGATTTCACGGTCGCCTTGCAGCACCGGGTTCTGGTCGCGATAGCCCAGCGAAAAGGCGGCATTGCCGCGGCCGTCGGCGAAATCGCCGCCGAACGTCAGTTCGGTCCGGAACACCTGGCCGTCGCTCTCTTCAGTGATCCGGTAGCTGGAATTGAGCTCGATCCCCGAAAAGTCGCGCCGGGTGATGAAGTTCGTGACGCCGGCGATGGCGTCTGCGCCATAAACCGACGAAGCGCCGCCGGTGACGAGTTCGATCCGTTCGATCAGCGAGACCGGAATAAGATTGGTGTCAGTCTCGCCGGCCAGCCCGAACGGCACGATCCGCTGCGAATCGAGAAGAACGACGTTTCGGTTGGTTCCGAGATTGCGCAGGTTGAGCGTCGCGGCGCCGTTCTGTCCATTGTTGACGTTCGGGCCGTTGCCCGGGGCGACGCCGGGAAGCTGGCGGATCAATTCTTCGGCGGCGTCGGCGTTCTGAAGCGCGATCTCGTCTTCGCCGACGACCTGAATTTGGCTCGCCTGTTCGAGATTGGGATTTTTGACCCGCGTGCCCGTCACAATGACGATATCGGCGTCAGGATCCGGTTCCTGCGCCAGGGCCGGCGATGCGGCTTGCGACAGTAAGGCCAAGCACGACGCTTGCAGCATGAGGCCGCAAACCCTCTTCGTCCGGCTTTTCGTATTCATGACTTCCCCTGTCTCGTTTGAGGTTTTTGATTGCGCGCAAACCGCCACGGGACCGGGGCGACCCGGTTCGTTGCGGCCATGCGCTCAAGGGGAAGACATTTGCCGGGGGCGGCCCCTCAGGCCCGGAACGCCGTCGCGTCGTGGACGTGGCGCGGCGGCAACATTCCAGCGGCTGCGAGCCTGTTGCCTCCGTCCGAAAGTCAGCACTATGATCATGAAAAGGTCGGGGCGCCGGCGAAGCGCCCCGACCAACTTCTCTGGAAGGATATCCAAGGGCTCACCACAGATATCCCGACCAAGAGACACCGGCCGATGATGTCCCCTCAAGAAAATCAGGGGGAAAAAGGGCGGGGGCTTTTGGGAGGGATTGATTCGGCTTTGCGCAGATTGGCGCGAGGCAGCGCGTGGGACAGGGCTCATGGATCGCGTTGGCGACAACGAACTGGCCGGTATGCCGGGCGCTAGCGCCGGGGACGTCGATGAGGCGTTCCGCAAACACAATGAAATGTTGATCCGGTGGCTCGCCCAGAAACTTGGCGACGTCGAAACCGCGCGCGATATTGCGCAGGGCGCCTATCTTCGCGTGCTCCGTTACGCGCGAACGCAGAAGATCGAGAACGCGCAGGCGCTCATCTTCAAAACAGCCGCCAATCTCGCCGCAAACGAGTTTCGATCGAGAAAGCGGCGGCGGCAATTTTCAGCGGAGCCGTCCGCCAGAGACGGCGAAGACGCCGCCAGCCTTGTCGCCTGCGGCGATCCCTCGCCCGAGGAAACGGCGCTGTCGAAAGAAAAGATGTCGGTGACGCTCGGCGCAATCCGCGCGTTGCCCGATCAGGTCCGCACCGCGTTTGTGTTGAGCCGCTTCGAAGGCAAAACCTATCGCGAGATCGCCGTCATGCTGGGGGTCTCTGAAAGCAGCATCGAGAAATATATCATCGCCGCGCTGAAAGCCGTGCGCGCGGCGACTGCGGACACCGCGGCCGGCGGCGAAATCATTCCTTTCACCGAACGCCGCGTCCAGCGGCGGGGCAGAGGCGAACAATAATGCGCGAACAGCGAACCAAGGCAAAAGATGAATAACAGACCTTCAATTTCCCCACTTCCTCCGGCCCCGGATGACGCCGCCGCCTATTGGGTGATGCGGCGCCAGTCCGGCGCCATGACTTCCAGCGAAGAGCGCGACTTTGAGACCTGGCGCGCCGCCTCGGAAGAAAATCGCCGCGCATTGGCGGCGCTCGAAGAGGCCCTCGACGAATTGGACGGGCACGGAGAAACGCTGCTCGCTGAGGAGTTTGAGAGGCAGTTGAACGGCGCGGCGCAACCGGTCGCCAATGTGTCGCGGGCGCCGTTCAATCGCATCGCCGCCTCGCTGGCGGCGGTTGCTCTGCTGTCGGCGGCGGCGTTCACGGCGATCAAGATCGCCGGATCGCCGGCGCCGCCGGAAGTCATCGCCTATGACACCGGCGTCGGTGAGTCGGAGACGGTGCTGCTGGCTGACGGCAGTCAGGCGCAACTGAACACCGCTTCGAAAATCGCCGTCCGCTACACAGCGGATGAACGCCGCGTCGACTTGATCGCCGGCGAAGCGTTTTTCGATGTCGACAAGGATCTTGCCCGGCCATTCGTCGTTGAGACAACGAATGCATCGATCATGGTCACCGGAACCTCTTTCGACGTCTTCGCCGACAATCGTGGGTCTTCGGTGCATGTGGTGACCGGCGTCGTGGACGTGACGCCGCGCTTCGGCCCGACGTCAACGCTGCTCGCCGGCGACATGATTGAAATCGACAGTGCAGGAAAAGCGTCCGCGGTCATGCGCTTTGATCCAAGCCTTGTTCTCGCCTGGCGCGGCGGGAAAGCGCGCTTCCGGGACGAGCCTCTCGGCGATGTCGTCGCCTCGCTCAATCGCTATTTCGCCTCGCCGATCGTGCTCGCCGACGGGACTCTCGCCGAGCTTCCGGTGACGGGCGAATTTGACGTGCGCGACCGCAACACGGCGGTGAAAGCGCTGGCGTTGATCTTCGGCCTTGAGGCGACTGACGAACCTGCGCGAACAATCCTGAAGGCGCCGGAGCAAGAATGATCGCGCGAAGGCGACAATCGTCGATTCTTGCGCTCCTGACGCTCGCGGCGGCGACGCATGCGCACGCTTTGGAAGGGGAAGAAACGAAGATCGCCGCCGAGTTGCGACTGAGCCGCGAGCGAAGCGACGGCATTGCGCTAATTCCGGTCGAGCTTGTGCTTGATGCGCTCCGCCAGTCGAAGGGATATTCGTTCGTCTTCGACAGCCGCCTCCTCTTCGGCAAGAATGTCTCCGTCGTTGAGCCTTCGACTACCAGCGAAGCGGAGCTGTCCAAGATTCTTGAAGGCGTTCAGCTGCGGCTCCACAAGGTCTCCGCGAACGCTTACGCGATCACGGGCGATGAGCGGACGCTTGAAGTCGTTGGCGTGCAAAGTTTCCCGGAAACGCCCGTAGCGCCGCCGCCGGTTGACACAATTCTCGTTGTAGGTTCGACCGCGTCATTGCCGACGACATCCGGAGCGAAGCGGCTGTTCGTCATCGACGCCGACGAACTCGCCTATCTCGGCGCTACAAGTCCCGCCGAAGCAATCTACGACCTGCCGCAATCGCTAGCGTCTTTCACCCCGTCAAACACGGCGCTGTTCGGCTCGGCCGCGGGCATGAGCCTTGCGGACCTGAGGGGCTTGAACCCCCGGCGCACGATGGTGCTGATGAACGGGCGGCGTCGAACGCTGACGAGCGGCGGCAATGGGGACATCGGCGGCGTCGATCTCGCCGTCTTCGCCGAACCGTTCCTTGAACGGATCGAAGTGCAGAACACGCCGGCCGGCGCGCGCTTCGGCGGCGGCGCCGTCGCAGGGACGATCAATTTCGTCACAAGATCGAATTTCGACGGGCTGGAGGCCGGCGGGCGCTTTGGCGTTTCGGAACGAGGCGACAGTGAAGCGGCTTCGCTGCACGCGATCGCCGGTCACACGTTTGAAAATGTCGGAAACCTCACCGTCGGCCTCGCCGCCGCGCGGAGCGAGGGATTGACCGGCGCCGACCGGGAGTTTTCCGATATCATTTACGGCTTCGCTCTTGACGGCCGGCGCTCAACCTCGCCGGACGCCGTCTTTCTCCCGGGGTTCGGGCAAAGCACGCTTACCGAAAGAGGGCTGGTCACCGGCGTCATCCTCCCCGACGGATCGTTCTCCCGATTTCCCGGCGGCGCGTCCTACATTCCGCAACCGGACGGCGGACTCTCGCGATTTGTCGGCGCGCTGGACCAGCTCAGCGATCTGCAAAACACGCAAAGCACCGTGCTGCCCAATGACCGGCTGTTCGGCATGGCGTCCTTTCAGGCGGAGCCCGCCGACGGATGGCGCTTTTTCATCGAGGCCCATGGCGGCGTCAGCGCGCATCATGTCTCCTTGCTGCCGTTGCCGGCCGTGCGCGCGCGCGGCATAAATCCGGTGACGGGCGATGCAGCCGCTATCTCCCTCGACAATCTCTTCCTCCCTCAGTCCGTTCGTGACGTCGTGCAATCCAGCTTTGGCGCGTCCGCGACCGCCATCGTGTTCGAGCACCGTTACGCTGAGCTTGGGCCCCGGTTGAGCGACATCGACCGGCGCTCGTTTGACATCGCAACCGGAATTGAAGCCGGCGGCGACGATCGAACCTTCTCGTTGATTTACCGTTATGGCCGCAACAGGGCGGTCTCCCAGGAAAGCGCGCGCGTTGACGCGGCAAGACTGCGCACGGCGCTCGACACGACGCAATGCGCTGCTACGCCCGGCTGTGCGCCGGTCGATTTTTTTACGACGCCTGAAATCTCTTCCGACGCGCTGGATTTCATTTCGACCCCTCAACTAAAACGCACCCTGACGATCAGCGAGCATGAAGTCGCCGCAGTCGGAACGGCGGTTCTCGATTTTGGCGGCGACAAGGAAGGACGCGTTGCGGCGGGCGCAGAATTTCGGCGTTCAAGTTTTTCCGACCGCGATCTTGCCCCCGCCTCGGTGGAGCCCATCGCCTATTTCCGCGGCGCAAATACTGAAGCCGGGATCGAAACCTTCGACGCCTTCGCGCAGATCGACGCCGACCTTATCAGGATGGGCGGCATTCCGGGGGCGCTCGACGGTTCCATGGCCTTGCGCTTCACCGACTCCTCCCAGCATGCGGGACTTATCAATTTTGAAGCGGGGCTGGACTGGCGCCCGGCGCCCGGCGTGTCGCTTTTCGCGCGGCGCCATTTTGGGGAGCGAGCGCCGGACATTATCGAGCTGCGGTCCCTAGGCCCGAGCTTCGAACAGGCGTTCCTCGATCCCTGTGGTCTCGATCCGGCATTGCAGTCCGAGTTCGTTCGCGCCAACTGCAAGAGCGCCGGTCCTCTTGGCGTCGGCGCCTCATTCATTCAGGCGAATACGCTCGCGACAGTCACGATTTATGGAAACCCGGAATTGCAGCCGGAGCGGGTCAGAAGCAGCGTCTACGGACTTTCGCTATCGCCCAGCGACTGGATTGCGTCATTTCCCGGCCGCATGGAGCTGACCGCCGCCTGGTATGAGTTTAAAATCAGCAATGCGGTGTCAGCGGCTGAAAATCCTGTCAGCAGTTGTTTTGCGAGCCCAAATTTTTCGTCGCCTGACTGCGGCCTCAATCCGCGCACCGGTCAGCCCTCGATCGTTCGCGATCCGGTCACGCGGCAGATCGAGGCTTTTGATCTCGTGCTGCGCAATAACGGGTCGTTCAACTGGCGGGGGCTCGATCTTGAATTCCGATACGCGGGCGAGCCTGCGTTTATCCCATTCGCCGATCTCATCTGGGTCAGCGCGCTGCACACCTATACGGACAGGGTGTCGAGCGACCCGGGAACGGGCGAGGCGAGCCGGCTTGAGGGGCTGATTGACTTTCCGCGCCACCGGACGCTGCTGTCGGCGGGCGTTGAAATTGATCAGTGGACGGTCGTCGCCTCTGCAAACCGGAGAGGAAAAGCGCTGACCGTTCGGAGCGACCGGCCGGAAGCGCGGATCCCGAGCGCCTTCTATCTGGACCTGACCGCGCGTTTGCGGCTTTCGGATCAGACTTACGTTCAGGCGGGCGTCCAAAACCTGACAGACGCCGAACCTGCGATCACCGCCTTCAACGATAGCGGGAATTTCGCCGCGGAGTTTTATGATCCGATCGGCCGGCGGTATTTCGCGTCTTTCCGGGTGAATTTTTAGAGCGCGCCGCGCAGCCCTCAGCTAAGAGTCTGTGGCGCGAGCGTCACACCGAACTGTCTAGCGCCGCTCCCGGCTGAGCGCGGGCTGAGGGCCGGTGTCTTGGTCATGGGCCGCTTTGATCAGGAACGGTCCCGGCCCCCTCTTCATACGACCGCGAAGGAGGCGCCGCGTTGAAGAGGCGAGGGCGAGAAAATCGGTATGGCGCAGGATTGTTCAAGGGGCGCGGCGAGACGGGGGCTGCGGCGGGGGTTGACGGCAAGCGCATGCTGGGCGGCGCTTCTAGTCGGATCGGCGGCGTTTGCGCAGGCCGACGAAATCGAGCAAATCCCCGATGCGTCACCTGCGGATGCAACGCCTCAGGACGAAGTAGTTGTGACCGGATCGCGAATCGCGCGGCCGGCGCTGCAATCGCCTGCGCCCGTCACGTCGATCGATTCGATGAACATCCAGCGATCGGGAGAAACGAACCTCGTCGAGTTGTTGAACGAGGTTCCTTCATTGGTGGGCTCGATCGACAATGACGATTCGACGAACGCGGGCATCGGCGCGACCGGGCTGAACATCCTCAACCTCAGAAACCTTGGCGGCAACAGGACGCTGGTGCTGGTGAACGGGCGCCGTCATGTCGGCGGTTCGGGGTCGAGCACCGCCGTCGATATCAACACCATTCCCGTCGATCTGATTGAGCGCGTCGACGTGCTGACCAGCGGCACATCCTCAGTCTACGGCGCCGACGCCGTCACGGGCGTCGTGAACTTCATCATGAAAGACGATTTCGAAGGAGTGTCGGTGCGCGCGCAGGGCGGCCTGACGCCCGATCACGGCGATGCGGCGAACTATTTTGCAAGCATCGCCGCCGGGACAAACTTCGCCGACGGACGCGGCAATATCGTCGCCGCGTTCGAATATTCCAATGAAAGGGGCATAGACACATCGGATCGGGACTTTGCGGGCGGCGAATCTTTCGCGCTGCTCGACAATCCGAATTTTGATCCCAATGGTCCCGACAGACGCCAGCAAATATTCCTCCAGGACGCCACCATCGCCTTTGCGAGCCCGGGCGGCGCTGTCGCGCTCGATTTCTTTAACGGCTTTGACCTCCTTTTTGATTTCGAAGGCGACGGCGACCCCTACGATCTTGGCGAGCCGGTTAATTTCCGGAATACGCTCGGCGGCAGCGCGACGCGCATCAGCGACCTCACCGGCAGCCTGACGTCTGACATCGAGCGCTATGTCGGCAACATCAATGCGCGCTACGACTTCAATCCCAATGTCCGCGGATTTCTGGAACTGAAATTCGCCGAGGTCGACTCCTTCGCTGCCGGCAGTCCCGCCTTCAGCGATCTAGTTCCCGTCCTCGTGAACGAAAATCCGTTCGTGCCGCAAGCGATCATCGACGCCTCGGCGATGGCCGACGTCGATACGATTTTCTTGTCGCACGATCTTTTTGACCTCGGCCGCCGGGGGGAGGACGTGCGCCGGCGCACCTATCGCGTCGCCGGAGGGGTCGAAACTAAAATCCTGCCGGGAACGTTCGACAATCTCGGTCTCGACTTTTCGGTCGTCTATGGGCGCACGAGCGAGCAGTTCACCGCGACGAACAATCTCGTGCTCGACAGGTTCTACGCCGCGCTCGACGCCGTCATCGATCCCTCGACCGGCCAGCCGACCTGCCGGACCAATATTGATCCGTCAGCCTTGCCCCCGCAAATCCCTTTCCCGGGCGGCTTTGGCTTCCTCGGTTTTTTCGACGCCTTCAACACGGCAGTCACACCTGACAATTTCGGAACGACGCCCTTCTTCACGCCCGGCCCTGCAAGCGGCTGTCAGCCGCTGAACCTCTTCGGGCTCGGCAACGCGTCGCAGGCGGCGGTCGACTTTGTGAACGATGACAGTCTTCGTGAGGCGCGCATCGAACAGCTTGTCTTGTCGGGGACGCTGCATGGCGACACCGGCGGCGTCATCGACTTGCCCGCCGGTCCTATAGGCTTTGCCGCCGGCGTCGAATATCGGGATGAGGACAGTTCCGACACGCCCCCGCTTATCAATACGGCGGGACTGACTTTCGGGAACAGGATTTTCCCGACCGAAGGCGGCTATCGCGTTTTCGAAGGTTATGCCGAGGTCTCGGCGCCGCTCCTCGCGGACAAGCCCTTCGCAAAACTCTTACGCGTCGACGGCGCCGTTCGGGTTTCCGATTACTCGACTGTCGGCTCGACGCTCGCCTGGCACGCGGGAGGCGTATATTCCCCGGTCGATGATCTCCGATTTCGGGGGACTTACTCCATCGCCGTGCGCGCGCCGAACATCGGCGAGCTCTTCAGCCCGCAGAATCAGTCCTTCTTTCTTCCGGATGATCCGTGCGACATCGACAATCTGCCGCTCGCGTCCGACCCCGCTTTGCGGGCGGCCAACTGCGCCGCAATCCTGGCGCCGCTTGGAGTCGATCCGGCGACTTTCCAGGGCGACGATATTCTTAACGCCACGTTTCCAGGCTTGATCGGCGGCAATCCGGCGCTCAAGGAGGAGAAGGCGAAAACCTGGACCGCCGGATTCGTCTATCAGCCGGGATGGCTCGAAGGCTTCTCCTTCGCGGCGGACTATTTCAAGATCGGCATTACGGATGGCATCATCGCGCCGGCGAGCCAGGATATTGTCGACCAATGCGTCGATCTGCCCTCGATCGCCAACAGCTTCTGCAGCCTTATCGACCGGCGCGCGGACGGCGGCCTGTCGTTCCTCGAAGTTGTTCCGGTGAATGTCGCCTTCTTTGAAACGTCCGGCGTCGATTACGAAATGAATTACGCGTTCGATCCTGCAGTGATCGGCATGCCGAGCATAGGCCGATTCAATCTTCGCTATGTCGGCAGCTATCTTGAAAGGCTCGACGTCGTCAGCCTGCCCGGGCAGGAAGCGGATGAGGAGCGGGACGAAGCCGGGACGCTGCTGGGCGATGACGCTCCTGTCCATGTCGGCGCGCTTGATCTCACATGGTTTTATGAACGGCTTTCGGTGAATTACCGCTGGCGCTATCGGGATCGCATCTTCCGCGACGAGATTGACGAGTTCGACGCCGCCGCCGCGCAGGGCGTGATCCTGTTCGAGCCGGGCCGCTCAAGCGCGCTATCGACGCATGACATTCAGTTCCGATATGAAATTCGCGACCGCGCTGAGATATTCGCCGGAATTAATAATTTCCTCGACCAGGAACCCGATATCGGATCGATCGGAACGCCGGTGAGCCCGGTTGGCCGCTTCGCCTATGCCGGGTTCTCCTTGCGGTTCTGATTGCGCGAACGGGGGGAGGGAAGGCGGCGCGACAGCGCCGCCTTTTCTTTTGGGAATAATGCCCTGAAGGTTCTACGCCCGACGCCCGACGCCCGACGCCCGCTCCGGCTTTCACGCGCATTCGAGGAAGCGGGCGAGACGCCGCGCCTTCGTTGCCCATGGCTACAGCCTGACGCGGTCATTGAGGGCCTTGAAGGCGCGTCGGAATTGCCTGACTGGTTCGCGTCAAACTGAATTTCCCTTTTTCCCGCTCGCAGACCCCCGCCATGACACGCAAGCTTCTCGCCCCGATACACGCCGTCCGCAGTCTTGATGACTGCCACAATGTCGACGATCTGCGCGCGCTGGCGCGGCGCCGTTTGCCCGGCCCGATCTTTCACTACATCGACGGCGCCGCCGACGACGAAGTCACCTATCGCCGGAACACGGAAGCGTTCGATCGCTGCGACCTCGTGCCGAACGTGCTCGCCGGCGTGACGAATGTCGACATGTCGGTGACGGTGATGGGCCAGAAGCTGGCCATGCCGGTTTTCTGTTCGCCGACCGCCCTGCAGAGACTCTTTCATCATGACGGCGAGCGCGCGGTGGCGCGCGCCGCGCAGAAATTCGGGACGATGTTCGGCGTGTCTTCACTTGGCACGGTGAGCCTTGCCGAGATCGGGGCGATGATTTCGACGCCGAAGATGTTTCAATTCTACTTCCACAAGGATCGCGGCCTCAACGACGCCATGGTTGATCGCGCGAAGGCGGCGAATTTCGACGTGCTGGCGCTGACCGTCGACACGATCACCGGCGGCAATCGCGAGCGCGACAAGCATACGGGATTCACGTCGCCCCCGCAGCTCACCCTGCAAAGCCTGTTGAGTTTCGCCGCGCATCCGGCCTGGGCGTTCAACTATTTCACGCATGATCCGTTCGAGCTTGTCGAACTCAAAAGCCATGTGCGCGAAGGGTCGAACATCGCGGTGTCGGTCGGCGACTATTTTTCGACGATGCTCGACCAGTCGATGAACTGGTCGGACGCCGAGGCGCTCTGCGCCAAATGGGGAAAGCCGTTTTGCCTCAAAGGCGTCATGAGCGTCGCCGATGCGCGCCGCGCCGCGGAAATCGGCGCCAGCGCGATCATGGTGTCGAACCATGGGGGGCGCCAGCTTGACGGCTCGCGCTCGCCCTTCGACCAGATCGCGGAGATCGCCGACGCGGTCGGCGACCGCCTTGATGTCATTCTCGACGGCGGGGTACGCCGGGGCACCCATGTACTGAAGGCGATAGCGGCTGGCGCCAAGGCCTGTTCGGGGGGGCGCCTTTATCTCTATGCGCTCGCGGCGGCGGGCCAGCCGGGCGTCGAACGCGCGCTTGGCAATCTGAAGACCGAGATCGAGCGCGACATGAAGCTGATGGGGGTCACGGCGATTGGGGCGCTCACGCGCGATATGCTGCGCTATCGTTGAAGGGATTTGGCCCCCAAAAGCCGCTGCTACGGCCTGATGGCACCGCGTCGTCGAATCGCCGTCTTTCCCGTTGTCGGATTGATCATTATTTTTCCGCATAGACACGATGAATTGATTGACGGCGGCGTTGATGGGAGATGCCGGCAAAGGCGGCGGGGACAAGGCGGATATGAACGAACAGCTTTTGAACGCCGATCGCGGCGCAGCCCCCGTTGAGCGCGCGGCGCCGGCGGACCTGAAGTCGAAGAAGACCCAGATCGTCGTCGTCGGCGGCGGCGCGGGCGGTCTTGAGCTGGCGGCGCGCCTCGGCAAGAAACTAGGCCGCGAGCGGTTTGACGTCATCCTCCTTGAGAAGAACCCGACGCATATCTGGAAGCCGTTGCTGCATGAGGTCGCGGCCGGCTCGCTCGACGCCAATCTCGACGAGGTCGGCTATCGCGGACACGGGTATCTCTGCGGCTATCGCTTTTTCCTCGGCGCCATGCAGGGCGTCGACCGCGAGCGCCGCGAAGTGATCGTCGCGCCGCTGCAGGACGAGAACGGCTCCGAGATCATGGGGGAGCATCGTATCCGCTATGACTATCTCGTCATCGCGGTCGGCTCCGTCGCCAACGATTTCGGCGTCAAGGGCGTCAAGCAGAACTGCCTCTTCCTTGAGAGCCGGCAGGAAGCGGACCGGTTTCGCCAGAAGCTTCTCAACCAGTGCCTGCGCGTTTCACGCACGATGGCGCGCTATCCGCATGCGGACGAATATGTCCGCGTCGCGATCGTCGGCGGCGGCGCGACCGGGGTCGAGCTTGCTGCCGAGCTTTACAATGCGGCGGCGGAATTGCGCCATTACGGCCTTGAGGTTTTCGACGAGAGCCGTCTCAAGGTGACCCTCCTCGAAGCGGGGCCGCGCATCCTGCCCGCCCTTCCCGAGGACCTCGCCGAAGCGGCGACGGAGGAATTGCGCGCGCTCGGTGTCGATGTTCGGGTCAATGCGCAGGTCGAGGAGGCGACGCCCTACGGCATGAAGGTCAAGGGCGGCGACATGGTTGCGGGCGATCTCAGGATCTGGGCGGCCGGCGTCAAAGCGCCGGACTTCCTGAAAGACATCGCCGGTCTTGAATCGACGCGCGGCAACCAGCTGGTCGTTCGCCCGACATTACAGACGACGCGCGACGACCGCATTTTCGCGATCGGCGATTGCGCCCACTATAAGCCCGACGGCGCGGAGCGTCCGATCCCGCCCAGGGCCCAGTCCGCGCACCAGATGGCTGAGACCGTCTACAGAAACATCAGGGCGCTGATCGACGGAAAGCCGTTGAAGACATTCGTCTATAACGACTACGGCTCGCTGGTGTCGCTCTCGAAATTTTCAACCGTCGGCAGCCTGATGGGAAATCTTGTCGGCGGCCGGATGGCGGTCGAAGGCCGCGCGGCGCGGTTCATGTATGTCTCTCTTTACCGCATGCACCTCATCGCCATTCACGGCTGGCTGCGCGGGCTCTTCATGATTACGATCGGCCATGTCAACCAGGTCGTGCGCCCGAAACTGAAGCTGCACTAAGGTCGCCAGCTTACTGGCCGGCCGGCGTATTCTTGCGATACCAGTCCGCGTCGCGCCCGCTATTGGCTTCGGCGATGACAAAGGCCCGGACCGCCTCGGATGCGGCATCATCAAGGATTGCCCCGAACCCGGCCATGCCGAGCGGCGCGCGCGCGCCGTTGCGGACGACCTCATTCCAGGCGTCGGCGTCGGCGAGCAGCGGCGAGTGGCGCAGGTTCGGAATCAGACCCGACGACATCGCCTGTTCGCCATGGCAGACCGAGCAGAACTGCGCGTAAGCGCGCGCGCCCGCCCGAATCGTTTCAGCGGTTGCGACGGATTGGGGCGGGGCGGCGCCTGGTTCTTCCAAAGACGGGGCATCCGGCAAGGCGCCGGCCGCTCCGGTTTTGAATGTCAGCACACGGCCGACCTTCGCTTCGCTGCCCGTCGGCGCAATGCCGCCAGCGACCAATGCGTAAACGCCGCCCCAGCCGGCGGCGACGGTCACATATTGCTCGCCGTCGATTTCATAGGAGATGGGCGCGGCGACAACGCCTGTCTGCGTAAAAAACCGCCAGAGCCGCTCCCCGGTCGCCGCGTCATAGGCGGCGAAATGCGCGTCGGATGCGCCTTGAAAGACGAGGCCGCCGGCGGTCGACAGGACGCCCCCGTTCCAGGGCCCCGAATGTTCGACAGTCCAGCGCGGCGCCTGCGCAACCGGATCCCATGCGATCAGGCGGCCCTTCAGGAGCGCTCGCAGAGCCTTGAACGTCGCCTCGTCCGACGGCATGGCGGCGAGCACGAACTCGGCTCCGGTGTTCCAGGCGCCGGCACGCTCCTTGTACTGAGCGTCCTCGGCATAGAGGAACGGGACTTCCTGAGCCGGAATGTAGACGAGACCGGTCGTCGCGCTGAACGACATCGGGTGCCAGTTGTGGGCGCCCATGGGACCGGGCAGCTGGAAGAACGGCGATTTGCCGGGCCAGCGCGCCTCGGGATTCTCGATCGGGCGACCCGTCGCGGCGTCGACGCCTGACGCCCAGTTCACCGGCACGAAATTTTTAGCCGAGATCAGCGCGCCGGTTGCGCGGTCGATGACGTAGAAAAACCCGTTTTTCGGCGCCTGCATGATCACCTTGCGCACGGCGCCGCCAATCTCAAGGTCGGCGAGGATCATGTGCTGCGTCGCCGTGTAATCCCATGTGTCGCCGGGGGTCGTCTGATAGTGCCAGACATAGTCTCCGGTGTCGGGCTTCAGCGCGACGATCGAGGACAGGAAAAGATTATCGCCGCCCTCAGGGCTCCGGATCTTCTGGTTCCAGGGCGAGCCGTTGCCGACGCCGATGTAGAGCAGATCCAGATCGGGATCATAGGCGATCGAATCCCACACCGTGCCGCCGCCGCCGAGGCGCCACCATTCGCCGGTCCAGGTCGAGGCCGCCCGTTCCATCGCTGCGTCCTCAAATCCGTCCGCCGGATTTCCCGGCACAGTATGGAAACGCCAGTTGAGCGCGCCGGTCTCCGCATCATAGGCGGAAACATAACCGCGCACGCCAAGCTCAGCGCCGCCATTTCCAATGATGACATTTCCTTTGACGACGCGCGGCGCGCCCGTGATGGAGTAGGGCTTCGAAAGATCGACGGTCTGGACGTCAAAAACTTTGCGTCCCGATTTCGCATCGAGCGCGATCAGCCGCCCATCGATCGTGCCGGTGTAGACCTTGTCGCCCCAGATCGCGACGCCGCGATTGACGATGTCGCAGCACATGACGGATGCGCGCGAACGATCGACTTCGGGATCGAACGACCACAGCGGCGCGCCGGTCCTGGCGTCGAGCGCGTGGACAAGGTTCCAGCTCGCGGTGACATACATGATCCCGTCACGGACGATCGGCGTCGCTTCGATGCCGCGGCTGACGCCGAGGTCGAACGACCAGGCAAGGCCAAGGTCTTTGACGGTCGCCGGGGTGATTGCGTCCAGCGGCGAAAAGCGCTGCTCGGAATAGGTGCGCCCGTGGCTCAGCCACTCGCCGGGATTTTCATCGGCCCCGATGATCGCCGCTGCGTCGACGCCGTCGCGGCCGGCGCCGATGGCGGCAAGAACGCCAGCGTCAGGCTCGGGCGCCGTGGCCGCGCCGCAGGCGGCGAGGAAGAGCGCGGCGGCTATGACAGCGAAGAGAGAGGGCGTTTTCATGGCGATTGCGTTCTTAGCGGCGCGCAAGAATGACGCCGGCTGTCCGCCAAGTCCACGATGCGTCGCACCGGAAGAAAGCTAGAGCAGTCCGAGCCCTTTGAAGCTCGCCTCCGTGCGGTGGCCGATGACGAGATGGTCGTGAACCCTGACCCCAAGCGGTAAGGCCGCTTTGACGATCTGATTCGTCATGTCGATGTCGGCGCGGCTCGGCGTCGGGTCGCCGGACGGGTGATTGTGCACGAGAATGATCGCCGACGCCGACAGTTCCAGCGCCCTCTTGATGACTTCGCGGGGATAGACGGGGGTGTGATCGACGGTGCCCCGCTGCTGCACTTCGTCCGCGATGAGAATATTTTTCTTGTCGAGGAAGAGAATGCGGAACTGTTCGATCTTCTCATCCGCCATCGAGGACCGGCAATAGGCGAGAAGGTCGTCCCAGGAGGAAATGACCGGGCGGCCGAGGACGCGCGCCTGCGCAAGTTTGACCGCGGCGGCGTGAATGATCTTCAACTCGACGGCGGTCGCCTCACCGACGCCGTCGACCTCCAGAAGCCGCTCGACCGGCGCGGCAAGCGCCGGCGCAAAGCCGCCGAACGTCTTCAAAAGGGATTTGGCGATCGGCTTCACATCGCCGCGCGACTTTGCGCGAAATAGGATCAGCTCAAGCAGTTCATAATCTTCGACGCCTTCCGCGCCCGCGCGCAGGAAGCGCTGACGCAGCCGGTCGCGGTGACCGTGCCAGTGCGGTTTTTCCTCCGGTTTCCCGGCGTCATCCGGCATCGATCAGCCGCTATAAGGCGGCCGGTCGCGTCCCGCCGGCGACTTCGTGAAAATCTCAACGCCGGTATCGGTGACGCCGACGGAATGTTCGAATTGCGCGGAGAGCGACTTGTCGCGGGTCACGGCGGTCCAACCGTCCTTCAGCAGCTTCACGTCGGGCTTTCCTTCGTTGATCATCGGCTCGACGGTGAAGAACATGCCTGGCCGCAGCTCGATGTCGGGCGCGTGGTGAACGCCGAAGCGGTCGCGATATTCCGCGTAATGAACGACATTCGGGGCGTCGTGAAACACGCGCCCAAGCCCGTGGCCGCAAAAATCGCGCACCACCGAAAAGCCTTGTTTCTCCGCATGCGTCTGGATGGCGCGCCCGACGTCGCGCAGGGACTTGCCGGGCCTGATCTCCGAAAGACCCGCCATCAGCGCTTCATAGGTCGTATCGACGAGCCGGCGCGCTTTCACTTTGGGTTCGCCCGCGTAATACATGCGGCTGGTGTCGCCGTGCCATCCGTCGACGATGACGGTGACGTCGATATTCATGATGTCGCCGTCCGCGATCCGCCTGTCGGACGGAATGCCGTGACAGATGACATGGTTCAGCGAAATGCAGCTCGCATGGCGGTATCCGCGATAGCCGATGGTCGCCGAGATCGCGCCATGGTCGAATACGAACGCCCGGATGAGGGTGTCGAGTTGGCCGGTCGTAACGCCGGGGCGGACGTGGTCCGCGATCATGTCGAGGCATTCGGCGGCGAGCCGGCCAGCCATGCGCATGCCGTCGAAGCCCTCGGGCCCGTGCAGCCGGATATCCCCGGTCTTGACCGCGTCGTCAGCGAGGGCGGAGGTGTATTGCATTGGGTGCGGGGCTAACCTGTTGGACCGCTTCTATGTCGCAGCGGCGCCGTCCGATTTCAACCGCCGCGAAAAAGCGCATACATTGCTCATACGCGAGCGGGTTGCAAGCCAGCCGCAGCGCCACCCAGCGTTAATACACCTAAATTTTTAATAGATGCACGGGAAAACTGGCGGCGTTGGAACTGTGGTTCACCAATGATTCGGCGCGGGCTGATCGGTGCGAGGGGCGGGAACGTCGCCGTAGCGTTTTCGCTGCTTGCGCCAGCGCTCCTGGCGGGGGTTGGTGTAGGCGTTGATTTCGCGAGGATGTCGGCGTTCCGCGCCGAGTTGCAGGAAATCGCCGACTCCGCCGCGCTTGTCGGCGCGCGTCAGTTCCTTCTGGCGGCGAACGATCAATCGACGCCGGTCTCGGTCGCCAAGGCGACGCTCCAAAGCAAGCTCGCTGACCGGAACCTGCTCGGCGAGGCCCGCATAGAGGCGGAGGCGGACCCGGAACAGGCCTCTGTGGTCGCGCAGATTTCCTTCGACTACCGGCCGACTTTCGTACTGAGCCTGATCGAAAATCCGATCCCGATCAACGTCACGTCAATGGCGCAGGCGAAGGGCGGCATGAATGTCTGCGTCATCGGCACTGACACCCACGCATCAAGAACGGTTAATCTGCAAGAGAATGCGCGCCTCACCGGCGCCGAGTGCGGAGTATTTTCGAATGCCGGCAGCACCAGGGGTCTTGCAGCTGTAGACTCCTCGAAAATCGAAGCCGCGCTGATATGCACGTCAGGCGGTTATGAAGGCGGGGAGCTGAATTTTTCGATGAGGCCGCTGGAGGATTGCCCGCCGCGGGAAGATCCGCTGTCCGAGCGCGAAGGACCGCAGGTCGGCTCTTGCGATCATCAGGATTTCATTGCCCCGGCGGAGACGACGCTACATCCGGGGGTTTATTGCGGCGGACTTAAGGTCGGCGCGGGAAGCAGCGTCCGCCTTTCGTCGGGCGTTTATATCATCGACGAAGGCGAGCTGCGCATTTCAGGTGACGCCCGCATCGAGGGCGAGGGCGTCGGATTTTATTTCACGGGCGGCAGCGCCAAAATGACGATTGACGACGAGGCGAGCGTCGATCTCACGGCCCCGACGGACGGGCCGCTCGCCGGAATGCTCTTCTTCGAGGATCGTGAAACCGGCGGCGCGCGCGTTTTCAGAATTAAGAGCCCCAATGCGCGGCGCCTTGTCGGGACGATCTATCTTCCAAACGGCCGGTTTCTGGCCGACGCCGACGGCGCTGTCGCCGAAGAATCCGAATATACGCTCATTGTCGCGCGCCGGGTCGAACTGGGCGGCGATGTCAATCTTGTTCTGAACGCGGATTACGAACTGACGACCGTGCCGGTTCCGTCGGGCCTCGGTCAGGTCGGCGGCGAAGTCGTGCTGCGGGAGTGATCCGCGACAACCGTTTGTGACGCGTCCGTTAACCTTTCCGGCCAGAGCGTAAACCGGATTGAAACGCTAAGGTCATCTGGTCGTCGATGGGCAAGGGAATTGCGGCCGGTGGCGAAGTTCGACGATCAGGGAAATGTCGCGCTGTTCTTCGCGCTGTCGGCGCCCCTGTTGCTCGGCTTCGCGGGCGGCGCGATCGATTACCAGAATTTGCGCCTCCAGCGCGCGGACCTTCAGGAAGCGGCGGACGCGCTGGCGACGCGCGGCGCGCGCGAATTCCTGCTTGAGAACGCCACGGAGAACCAGGTCGAGGCGCTGGTGCGCGCGACTTCGGACGCTCAGTACCAGGAACGTCTCGGCGCCTTCACGCTGGCGGCCGATGCCGACGCCGAAGACAAATCTGTGACCGCCGCGATGACGCAAGCGCCACGCAAGGGCGTCTTTCTTCACAATCTGGCGGCTTTTCAGGCGCCGATAGCCGTCAGCGCGACGGCGGTCGCGCGCGGCACTTCGAATGTCTGCGTCATCGCCCTCGAAGATGAAGGCGAAGGCGCCGTCAAGGCCGAAGCGAGCGCGAAGCTCATCGCGCCGAAATGTTCGATTCTCTCAAATTCGACTTCATCCCGAGGCGTCGAAGCGACAAGTTTCTCGAAATTGAGGGCCTCTCTGATTTGTTCTGCGGGCGGCGCTCATGGCGGCTCCTACAATTTTGAGCCGCAGGCGCTGACCGACTGCCCGGTGTTCGAAGATCCGCTGAAGGACCGTGTCGAGCCCGAAGTTGGCGCTTGCGATCACAACAATCTCATTCTGGGCTCGGCGGGGCAGCTGACCGGTCTCGTCGGCCACACCGTGACGACCGTCGTTTCGCTGATCGACGGCTCCACTGAAGAAACGCTGATCGGCTATGACCGCTTCGATCTGGCGCCCGGCGTCTATTGCGGCGGCCTGCGCATCCGCGCTGACGCGGACGTGCATCTCGAACCCGGCATCTACGTGATCAAGGACGGCCCGCTTGAGATCGAACTCGGCGGGCGGCTGTTCGGCAAGTCGGTGGGCCTTTATTTCACCGGCGATGACGCGGTCTTCAATTTCAAGCCTGAATCGATCGTGCATCTGACGGCGCCGGAGGACGGCGTGATGGCCGGCATGCTCGTCATGGAAGATCGCGGCCGGAGCGACACGGAGACCTATTCAATCCTGTCGTCGAACGCCCGCACGCTGCTCGGCACGATCTACCTTCCGAACGGGCGCCTGCACGTCAATTCGCTGATGCCGATCGCAGACGCATCGGCTTATACTGCGATTGTCGCGCGGTACCTGCGGATGAGCGGGTCGCCGCAACTGACGCTCAATGCGAATTATTCGGCGACGGACGTGCCGGTGCCCGATGGGCTCGGCCCAACCGGCGGCCAGGTTTTCCTGCGCGAATAGCCGCCGCTCCGGTCGCCGATTGGAGTAAAATGTTATCAATTTCCCGCAATCATCGAGCTTACTAGTGTTTTCCAGAGCGAACCAAGACGCTAACGCAAGGCTATGTTCCGGCCCTCAAAAGCGCGCCTGATCCTTTTCGCTTCCGCAGCGGGCGCCGGCCTGATCGCCGCCGTCGCGGCGATTGATCCGCCGCGCGTTGAACACGGCGAGCGCCCTCCTATGTTCGCCGGCCTCTTGTCGATCGGCCGCGAGCGGCTGGCCGCCCCGCTGCCGCCCGCGCCGGATAGCCTGATCCCGGAAAACGCCTGGCTCGTCATCAATGAGTGCGGGCTCGATGTCATCCGGGAGAGCGAGGGTTTGCGGCTCTCCTCCTATTATCTCGCCGGACAATGGCTGGTCGGCTACGGCCACGCCGCCACGGCGAAAAGAGAGATGACGATCACCGCGGACCATGCGGACCTCCTTCTCTATTCCGACGTTCGCCGCGCGGAAGAAGGCGTGCGCCGTCTCGTCAAGGTTCCGCTCAATGAAAACGAATTTTCAGCGCTGGTTTCGCTCGCCTACAATATGGGCGTCGGCGCTTTCCAGAATACGCAAGTGCTCAAGCGCCTGAACGCCGGCGATCGCGCCGGGGCGGCGGACGCGTTCCGCCATCTCGTCGCGGCGGACATCAACGGCGAACGCACGGTTCTTGCGGCGCTGGAACGCCGGCGCGAGGCGGAGCGCGCGCTGTTTCTGACAAGGCCGCTTCGCGCCTGATTTCGAATCCCGCGTCGATGGTCTAGGGTCCCCCCAAATTTTACCGGGAGCACCCTTCATGAAAGTCCGCGCCGCTGTCGCCTTCGAAGCGGGAAAGCCGCTGGTGGTCGAAACCCTTGACCTCGAAGGGCCGAAGGCCGGCGAGGTTCTGGTTGAAATCAAAGCGACAGGCGTCTGTCATACGGACGAATTCACGCTGTCGGGCGCAGACCCGGAAGGCGCTTTCCCGGCGATCCTCGGCCATGAGGGCGCGGGCGTGGTCGTCGAGACCGGGCCGGGCGTGACGAGCGTCAAGCCAGGCGATCACGTCATTCCTCTGTACACGCCGGAATGCCGCGAGTGCGATTATTGCCTGCATCCGAAAACCAATCTCTGCCAGAAGATCCGGCCGACGCAAGGCAAAGGCGTGATGCCGGACGGCACGTCGCGCTTTTCGTATAAGGGAAAGCCGGTGTTACATTACATGGGCTGTTCGACCTTTTCGAATTACACGGTGCTGCCTGAAATCGCGCTCGCCAAAATCCGCAAGGACGCGCCGTTCGACAAGGTCTGTTACATCGGCTGCGGCGTGACGACCGGCATCGGCGCAGTGATGTTCACGGCGAAGGTCGAACCCAATACGAACTGCGTCGTCTTCGGCCTCGGCGGCATCGGCCTTAACGTCGTGCAGGGATTGAAGCTTGTCGGCGCGCGCCAGATCGTCGGTGTCGATATCAATCCCGGCAGGCGCGCGATGGCGGAGAAATTCGGCATGACGAATTTCGTCAATCCGAAGGAAGTGAAGGGCGATCTCGCCGCGCACCTCGTTGAATTGACCGGCGGCGGCGCGGATTATTCCTTCGAATGCATCGGCCGCGTCGACACCATGCGCGTCGCGCTTGAATGCTGCCACAAGGGCTGGGGCGAAAGCGTCATCATCGGCGTCGCCGGCGCGGGGCAGGAAATTTCGACACGCCCGTTCCAACTCGTCACGGGCCGCGTCTGGCGCGGCAGCGCCTTCGGCGGGGCGAGGGGCCGCACGGACGTGCCGAAGATCGTCGACATGTATATGGAAGGGCGCATCCGGATCGACGAAATGATCACGCACAAGATGCCGCTTGAGAACATCAACGACGCCTTCGACCTGATGCATAAGGGCGAGAGCATCCGCAGCGTTGTGGTGTATTGAGGGCAATGGAGCGCGTTTCGACTTCGAAGTCCTTCGGCGGCGAGCAGGCGGTGTGGAAGCACGCTTCGCTGGCGCTTGGCTGCGACATGCGCTTTTCCGTCTTCACGCCGCCGACGGAAGTCCATGGCCCGGGCCCATGGCCCACGCTGTTCTGGCTGTCGGGCCTCACCTGCACCGAGGATAATTTCACCGTGAAGGCCGGGGCGCAGCGCACGAGCGCCGAGCTTGGCCTGATGATCGTTGCGCCGGACACCAGCCCGCGCGGCGATCACGTGCCGGACCTTGACCCCAAGACCTATGATTTCGGGAAGGGCGCCGGGTTTTACGTCGACGCGACAGAGGCGCCGTGGTCGGCGAACTATCGCATGTATTCCTACGTCGCCGAAGAATTGCCGGCGCTCATCGTCGCGCATTTTCCGGCCGATCCGTCGCGCTTCGGCGTCTTCGGGCATTCAATGGGCGGACACGGCGCGCTCACCGTTCACCTGAAACATCCCGATAAATTCAGATCGTGCTCGGCCTTCGCCCCTATCGTCGCGCCGTCATCGGTTCCCTGGGGGCAAAAAGCCTTCGGTCATTATCTCGGCGCCGGCGAAAATCGGTGGGCGGACTATGACGCAACGCGACTTCTCGCCTCGCGCGGCCCCAGCGCGGCGCATCTGCTGATCGATCAGGGAACGAGCGACCAGTTTCTCGCCGAGCAGCTAAGACCCGAACTCTTTGCGGAAGCGGCGCGCCTCGCCGGGCAGACGCTGACGCTCCGCATGCAGCAGGGTTACGACCACTCCTATTTCTTCATCGCGACCTTCATCGAAGACCATCTGCGCTGGCACAAGGCGGCGCTTTTGAGCAGTTGATTATCGTCATCCCGGGGCCGCCGAAGGCGGAACCCGGGATCCACCTCGCGCAATTCGCCAGTTCTCGCGCTGATCGTTCAGGAGATGGACCCCGGGTTCGCGACTTCGTCGCGCCCCGGAGTGACAGCGTAAAACAGCCCTGAAAATTAGAAAATTATCCCTTCTTTTCGCCGGATTTGCCCCAGATTTTTTCCCACCATTTTTCCTTGGCCGGCGCTTCATAGGCCTGGCCTGCGCCCTTCATCTTCTTGCGAACGTCATCGATATCCCAGCCCGTAAGGTTGGCGAGCGTTTGCGCTTCGGCGTCGAAACGCTTCGGCAGGCTTGCGCGATAATCCTCGGCCGCCTCGCATTTGGCGTCGCCCTTGTAGGGATGGCGCATCACGTAGCGTCCCTGAAAGTTTTCGCGATCGCCGGTTTCCTTGAACATCAGATCTTCGGGGAAATGCGCCGCGTCATAACTGACGTGAAGGCGCGTCACGAAGACATCGGCGGCGCCGCCGCCCGGCGGAACGATCCGGCGGGGCGGCGACGATCGCTCGGCCCGGCCGCCGTCGAGCCAGTAAACGCCCAGCTCCGACAATTCCTCGTTCGACAACGGATCGGCGGCGCAAGGGTCGCACCAGTTCATGTCCCAAGCATATTCGAGGAACACCGCGCGTTCGGCTTCCTTCTTCGTCTGCTCGGCGAACATCGCTTTATAGAATTCGCCGAACTCGTTCTTGACATAGACCGGGACGTCCATGCCGGTCGGCAATTTGACCGTGCGATAGTTCGTCGTCTCGACGCGCCCCGTCCGCGTCAGCGCGAAGACGAACAATTCCTGCTTTCCGTCGGCGTTCACCGTGCCGAGGCGGATCGGCAGCATGAAGCGCGGATGCTCGAACGCGACCTGCAAGGGGCGAAGATATTTGAGGCCGGTCTTCGCCTGCTCCTCAAGATTGACCTTGGCGACGAAGAATTTCGTGCCCTGACGGATGTAGCTCAGCAGCGTCTCTTCCGCGCCGGCAGGCAGTTTGTAGCCGTTCTGTTTCAGCCACTGGGCAAGGCCGCCCGATTCCTTCGCCGACAGGATCTGGATGTCATATTCGCCGACCGTATATTCGGCCTCGACCGTCACGCCGAGCGCGTCGGCCTTTTTGTCCGCCGAGGGCGGCGCGGCCGCTTCGGCGAACTGGCGCGAAGCGGTCACGACAATATCATCGTAGCACGGGTCCTCGTCGAAATACTCGACGAGCCGCGGCGCGGTATAGGCGTCGAGATGATCGAGAATGGCGTTGTCGGTGACATGGATCTGGCCTTCTTCCAGCACCACCGGCACCGGGATGACCATCGCGAATTCCGTCAACGCCCCTTGAAAGTCATTGGCGAGCGTCATCACGGTGCGCTCGCCGTCGCGCATGATCGCGACTTTCGACGCCTTGTTGAACAGCTTGGTGTCGGCCTTGGCGACATAAAAGCCGCAAAAGGCGACGGCGCCGCCGGCGGCGGCTGTCGCGGCGATCGCGGATGCGGCGGCGACAAGCGCCTTTTTGATGGTGGTTCGTTTCATGGGTCTCTCCCGGTTGGAATTCATTCAGCCGGCGCAACAGCGCGCCTTGGTCTCAGCGAAATTCGGAATGGGGCAGGGGATGCGCCCCATTCATAGCCGCGTTGCGCGGGCTTCAGCGCCGCATAGCGCAAGAGCGCCAGCAGGAACGGCGCATAGAAGATGCCGTCGCTGATGAAGAAGTGGAATTGCAGCACATAGGCGATGAGCGCGGCGAGCGCGACGAAGATTGCTCGCTCGCGCGGGTCCTCCGGGGTCGTCTTTGGGTCGGAGATCATGAAGAAGGCGAAGAGAATGAGCGCGCCGTGGCTGAGCCGCAATACCGGGATCGACATCGGATCGCCAAGATAGAGCGCGCGCCCAAGAACGAGCGCCGCATAGACAGCGAAGTACACGAGCGCCGCGTCAAGGCGGGAGGCGCGCCAGCAGACGAGGAGGCCGAGCGCCGCGATCAGCGCGGCGAACCAAGGGCTCGAGCCCCATTCGCCGGTCGAAGTCCACGCCGCGCCCGACAGCGCAATCATCAGCACAAGGCCGATATTGGCGGGATTGAAAACATGCCGCCCGCCGCGCCGAAGCGCGAATTTCGATCCGACGCCGATGAGGGCGGCTAAAACAAATGGCCAGATTTCGTTGGCGCGCAGGAGCAGGCACAGCGAAAGACCGGTGATAAGGGCGCTCTTCCAGTCAAAGCGGCTCGCGACCAGCATTGCGCCAAGGAGCTGCGCCGTCAGCGCCGCGCCAAGGGCGGCGGCGATCTGAATCGGCTCGATCCGGAAGTCGAGCGCGAGGAGACCAGTAGCAAGGATCGCCGTCTGTCCGCCGATCTGAAACCAGCGCGCGTCTTTCGGAAAAGCGAAGCGGTCGATCATTGGCGGGCGCTTGCGTCCGTTCCTGCGGTTGGCCGCGCAATAAAGCCTTTGATCACGGCGGAATCGCGGCGCTCGACGGATCGTTTCGGGGCAGTTTTTGACAGCGGCGGGCAATCGTGATCCGGTCGCGCGTCCGGGACAAGGGGCCATCCATGCGCTTTCTGACGGCGGAATTCAGCCTCGTCATCCTTCGCATCGCATTATGCGCGCTTGTCTTCGTCCACGGCGTCTGGCGCGCCACGCAAGGCGGCGTTGCGCCCTTCGGCGAATGGCTGTTGTCCAAGGGCGTTCCCTTCGGCCCGCAGGTCGCGCTTGGCGTCACAGCCTATGAGCTGCTTGCCGCGCCGGTCCTGGCGCTTGGCCTGATGCGGCCCGCGCTCGCGACGGTTTTCGCCGCGATCTATGCGGTGGGCCTTATCATGGTTCATGCCCCGTTCGGCTGGTTCGTCGTCGGCGCCGGCCGCAACGGCATGGAATACAGCGCGTTTCTCATCCTCTGTTTTCTCATTGTCGGCTGGACGCGATCTTCCCGTTCGGCGGCGGCGCCCTAGGAGCCTCGAATGCGACCTTCGCTGAATTGCGTCTTCGCCGGCGCCGCCATGCTTTCTATCCTCGGCTGTACGCCGCAGACCGTTGGCGCGCCGGAAGCGCCGAAAGCAGCGCCGGCCGCGCCTGCGGAAGCGGATCGCTACGCGCCAAAGCCCTATGTCACGCTGACGAACCCCGAATGGACGCGCGACGCCGTCCTCTATCAGATCAACACACGCCAGTTCACGCCGGAAGGAACCTTTGCGGCGGCGGAACGCGAATTGCCGAAGCTGAAGGCGCTCGGCGTCGACATTCTCTGGCTGATGCCGATCCACCCGATCGGCGAGAAAAACCGAAAAGGCACGCTCGGCAGCCCCTATGCCGTGAAAGACTATCTCGGCGTCAATCCGGAATTCGGCACGCTCGACGATCTGAAATCCTTCGTCGACGCCGCGCATGCGCAAGGCTTCAAGGTCATTCTCGACTGGGTCGCCAATCACAGCGCGTGGGACAATGCTCTCGTTACGGAGCATCCCGACTGGTACATCCGGGACTGGAAGGGCGACTTCCAGCCGACGCCGTGGTGGGACTGGTCCGACATCATCGACTTCGACTGGTCGAACCGCGACCTTCGCGATTATATGACGAAGGCGATGGTCTATTGGGTGAAAGACGTCGGCGTCGACGGCTTTCGCTGCGACGTCGCCGGCTATGTGCCGCTCGATTTCTGGGAAAATCTTCGCGCCGAGCTCGACGCCGTAAAGCCCGTCTTCATGCTCGCCGAGTTCAATCACCGCGACGTTCACCGCGCCGCCTTCGACGCGAGCTACGCCTGGGCCTGGAACAATGCGATGCATGACATCGCCGTCGGCAAGGCGAATACCGGCGCGCTATACGGCTATTTTTCCGAGAACGAGAGCGCGTTCCCGCCGGAAGCGATGCGCATGACCTATGTCGAAAACCACGACCAGAACGCGTGGGAGGGAACGTCGTTCGAGCGATTTCAGGGCGCCTTGCCGGCCGCGATGGTGTTGTCCTTCATTGGCGAGGGAATCCCGCTCGTCCATAACGGCGTCGAAGCGGGCAACGAAAAGCGCCTCGAATTTTTCGAGAAGGACCCCATCGCCTGGCGCCAGCATCCGAACGGCGCCCTCCTCAAGCGCCTCATCGCCTATAAAAAGGCGCATCCGGCGCTTCACAACGGAAAGTGGGGCGCGCGCATGGTCGCTGTCGACAATTCCTCGCCACAGCAGATTTTTTCGTTCTTGCGCGAGAAAGACACTGACCGCGTGTTCGTCGTGCTGAACCTTTCAGGCGAGGCGAAGACCGTGACGTTTCCGACGGCGCAGGCGCAAGGCGACTATGTCGATTTCAACGGCGGCAAGGTGACGGTCAATCCCGAAACGCCGATGACCCTCGAGCCCTGGGGCTGGAGGGTCATGGCGCGGTAGCGCGCAGGGTGCATAGAGCGAAGCGAAATGCACCGTGCGATGGCTTCGTATCGCGCTGCCGTCCGTATAGCGGGTATCGCCCGTTACGATTGCTCCCTTGTCCCCACCTTTGCTCGGTGCATTTCGCTTCGCTCTATGCACCCTACTAAGGCTCTCGCCGCCGCGCACGGTTAGGGCGCCGGCGCCCGAGCCCTGGCCGTAGGAACTGATGACGGAGACGCCCTGGTCGAAATCGGCGTGAGACCCGCCGGCGGTCGCGCCGTTGCGGAAGGCGCCAACTCTGGAAAAGCTGGCCCTTGTGCGACCTGCCGGTCGGCGATCGAGGCGGCGTAGCCAAAGTCGGCGGACGAGCCGTTATTGCCGACCCAAAGCGTTTTCCCCGAAAAGTGCCACGCGGTTTTCGGCGGAAAACGCGATAACCAATAGACTTCGATCTGCTTGCCGGCGAAGCGGCAGGTGCGCTCATGCGGATCGCCGTTCGCGCCGACAGTGTCCGCCTCGTCGCGGCGGATGATCTGGCCGTTGAGGTCGGTCACATAGGTGACGTCGCGCGGCCGTCCGTCATTGATGTCGGCGAGGAGAAGATCGTTGCGGCGGTTATAAGAGTAATTCGTGGTCCAGATCGGGTTCGACCCGCTGCCTGTGTTGGAATCGTGCGTGCCCGTCTGGATCAGCGCCCCGTCGCGCCAGAGATAGGCGTTGGTGACCGACGAATTGACCAGCGAGCCCACGTTGGTCGTGTTCTCAAGCTAGGTTTGGTGCACAGCCTCGGCGCGCCGGCATAAGAGGCAAATCAAAAATATCGCCAACTGTCAGCTTATTGCTGTTCCTGTAACGTTGTTCGGAGACGAATGCGAGTTATTGGAACAATATCGGCAGGCCCCTCTGCTGGCTCAATCGGGCAAGCCCTATCAACCGTTCTAACAAAGGTTCGCCATCCACATCGAAGAAACAGTCATATAGGCTTGAAGGATGAAGCCCGAGCAACTTCGCAACTTTACTCTTCCACCCTTCCAAACGCACAGGTGGCAGTTCCGAAAATTGATTGGACACCGCTTCAAGTTCCAATTCCAGCGCCGCAGCTTGTTCGGGAGCCCATTCGCCATCGCAATCCGAGTGCAAAATCAACGTCGGGTATCGCGAACCAGCAATCCCGCCCTCTAGATTTGTCACGACAGCGTCTCGAAAGAAGCCGAAGTCCGAATAAGCCCCGACCTCGACACCGTCCAACTCGGTATCGCGATCGAATACTGTCAAATAAAGACCCACTAGTGCCTCACGACTTGAATTTCCTTCGCATATTTTTTCAAAAGATAACGTAAATCATCGTGAAATATACAGTCTTTCTTTACAGCTAATACTAACTTTTTATTTTCTCTTAACGCCCGATAAAGCAAAAGTCTTATTTGATATGTCGCTCTTAGGCTGCGCGCACTCTTTTGCACGAGCAACTTATCGTATGTCTCGGCGTCAGGCTGCGCGCCCCGAGCGACCTGCCGCCGCGTAAGTTTAAAGTCCATGGATTGCTCCAACCGCAGTAACCCCAAGTTGAAAATCAATTCGGCTTCGTCACGGCCACGCCCCAACTGTCAAGCCACTGCTGAAAACTTGGATTCACCGGTCGTGTGGTGCTTATTGTAAAAGGAGCGTGCGTAGACACCGCCCGATAAGTCTGAAGGCGTAGCTGATAGCTCGAATCAAGCACACTTGACCCACTCTTTCGTTCGGTGAAGCCCGGGCCAGAAACATCAAAGATCGTTCCGACAGGTTTTCCGCCGCGTGTGAACTTCGCAGGTCCGACGATAACCGCGAAAAGCGCGCTTTCCAAGTCTGGTGCCTCCGGTCTCCATACGCTTGAATTTTTGGTCGCTCCGATTTTCGCTAACCAAGCAGCAAGCGTAGGGTGCATTGAGCGAAGCGAAATGCACCATTCGATGGCTTCGTATCGCGCTGCCGTCTGTATAGCGAGTATCGCCCGTTGCGATTGCTCCCTTGCCACGACCTATGTTCGGTGCATTTCGCTTCGCTCAATGCACCCTTCCTTGCCACCTTGCCGGCCACACGGCGGATTGCGCCGCGCCGCCGCTCGCGCCTATCAATGCTGCTTTCAGCCTGAGATGCGCGAGTTTCCCTGATGACAACGCCGGCCCTTCTTCTCGCTATCGACCAGGGCACCACCTCAAGCCGGGCGATCGTATTTGACGCCGGCGCAAACGTTGTTGCGGTCGCTCAGGAAGAGTTTCCGCAGATCTACCCGCGCGCGGGCTGGGTCGAGCACGACCCCGAAGAAATATGGAATACGACGCGGCGGACGGCGTACGCGGCCGTCTTGCGCGCCGAGGGACGCGGCGGGCGGATCGTTGCGATCGGCGTAACGAACCAGCGGGAGACGACCGTCGTCTGGGACCGGAAAACCTTGAAGCCCGTCCATAACGCGATCGTCTGGCAGGACCGGCGCACGGCCGAGACCTGCGCCGGATTGAAGGCGCAAGGTCATGAACCGGACGTGCAGGCGCGGACCGGCCTTCTTCTTGATCCCTATTTCTCGGCGACGAAGCTCTCCTGGATTCTCGACAGCGATCCTGCGCTTCGCGCGCGGGCGGCGCGCGGCGAGCTTGCCTTCGGTACGATCGACAGTTTCGTCCTCGCCCGCCTTACCGGCGGCGCGCATCTGACGGACGCCACCAACGCCAGCCGGACGAGCCTTTTCAATATCCGCGACAATCGCTGGGACGATACGCTGCTCGACCTGTTCAAGGCGCCGACCGCCTGTCTGCCGGAAGTGCGCGATACGATCAGCGAATTCGGCGTGACGAAGCGCGAGTATTTCGGACGGTCCGTTCCAGTTTTCGCGCTGGTCGGCGACCAGCAATCGGCGGCGATCGGTCAGGCGTGTCTGTCCCCGGGCGATATCAAAAGCACTTACGGCACGGGATGCTTCGTGCTGGCGCCGATCGCGGATTTCACACTGTCGAAGAACCGCCTGTTGACGACCATCGCGCGCCGTATCGACGGGCAAACGCGCTACGCGCTCGAAGGTTCTATTTTTGTAGCGGGTGCGGCGGTGCAATGGCTGCGTGACGGTCTCGGGATCATCAAGTCTTCCGGCGAAACGGAAGCGCTGGCGCGATCGATCGCGTCGAACGGCGGCGTTTACCTCGTGCCGGGGTTCACCGGACTTGGCGCGCCGCACTGGGCGCCCGACGCGCGGGGGCTGATCGCCGGCCTGACGCGCGGCTCAGGGAAAGCGGAACTGGCGCGCGCGGCGCTCGAAAGCGTCGCCTATCAGACCGCCGACCTTATCGACGCGATGGCGGCGGACGGGGCGCCGTGCAAGGCGCTGAAAGTCGATGGCGGCATGGTCGCGAACGACTGGCTGATGCAGTTTCTCGCCGACATCCAGAACGCCGCCGTCGACCGGCCGGCCATCATGGAAACGACGGCGCTCGGTGCGGCGTTCCTTGCGGGCGTCAAGGCCGGTGTCTACGGTTCGGTTGAAGACATCGCGCGGCTGAGGCGTACGGAGCGCCGTTTCGCGCCGTCGATGGCGGCGGGCGAACGCGCCGCGCTGCGCGGCGGCTGGCGCAAGGCGCTGGAAAGAACATTGCTATGAAGGCGGGTGCGGACATATCGGCGCTGCGCGACTGGTGCCTTGAACGGCTTCGCGCGCACGAAGCCTCGACGACACGCGATCCGATGGCGTCGGGCGTGCGCCTGTTGATGGTCGATCTCCGCGAGAAGCTCAGGGCCGGCGAGATCGATCACGAGAAACTCTCGGCGCTCGCTAAACTCATCGCCGACGAAGCGCTCGTGCAGCGGGCGCGCCGCCTCGCGGCGAAGGCGCCACCTCGCGCCTGGAGCGATCTCATCGCCGGGGCCTGGGACCGCCTTGACGAAGAGCCGTTCGAGATCGCCAAACAGTCGATCGAACAGACAAAGGCGGGCGTTGTCTTCACCGCGCACCCGACCTTCGCGCTGTCGCGCGAGGCGCGCCGGTTGATCGGCGACCTTGCTTCCAGCGCGCTCGGCGCCGTCGATCTGCCGCGACAGACGCCGGACCGGCCGATCTCGCTGCTCGACGAACATGAAGACGTGCAAGGGGCGATCGGGCGCGCGCAGGACGCGATCCGTACCCTGACGATCTCGGTGTTGCGCTGGATGAAGGAACGCCATCCGGATCGCTGGCGCGAAGCCTCGCCGGCGCCGGTAAGTCTTGCGACCTGGGTCGGCTATGATCTGGACGGGCGCACCGATATTCACTGGGCGACGACGGTGCGGTTGCGCCTCGAGGAAAAAGCGCTGCAGCTTTTCCGGTACGCCAAGGCGCTGCAGAAGATCGAGCCGGCGCGCGGTCTCGCCGCCGCGCTCGCCGACGCCGGCGCGGAAGCGGCCGAGCAGGCGGAGGGCTTTGCCGCCGACCTCACCGATCCCGCCGCCGTCGTCGCCGCCGCCAACCGTCTGACGGCGGACGGACCGGCGCGCTTGACCTCGCTCCGCGAGGCGCGCGCGGCGCTGACGCAGCTGATCGCCGGCGCCGATGACGACGTCGCCTTCGCGCTCGCCGTCATCCGCGCCGAAATGGACCTTTATGGTCTCGGCGTCGCGCGTATTCACTTGCGCGTCAACGCCGCGCAGGTGCGCTCCGCCTTGCGCGCCGATCTCGGCCTTGGCGGCGACCGCGCCTTTCTTGACCGGACCGCGCTCGACGCCGCAGCGGCGAAGACCGCATCGGCCGAGCAACGCACGATCAATTTCGCGAGCGTCTTTGAAGAGCAGATGACGGCGCGCCGCCAGTTCATGCTGTGCGCGCAGATCCTGAAACATATCGACGAAGACGCGCCGATCCGGTTTCTGATCGCGGAAGTCGAGGCGCCGGCGACGGTGATGGGCGCGATCTATCTGGCGCGCCTTTACGGCGTCGATCACCGGCTCGACATTTCGCCGCTGTTCGAAACGCCGGACGCGATCGAGCGGGGCGGGCGCCTCATCGAGCGTCTCCTCGAAGAAGAGGAGTATGTCGATTATGTCCGCCGGCGCGGGCGCGTGTCGATCCAGTGCGGCTTTTCCGACAGCGGCCGCTTCATGGGCCAGATCGCGGCGGACCTGGCGATCGAACGCCTGCATATCCTCGTCAGCCGGGCCTTGAGCGCCCGGCGCGTCACCGATGTCGAGGTCGTCGTTTTCAATACGCACGGCGAATCGATGGGGCGGGGCGCTCATCCCGGCGGCTTCGGCGATCGGCTCGACTATCTGATGACGCCCTGGGCGCGCAGCCGCTTTGCGCGCGACGGCATCGCCGTCAACGCGGAGACGAGCTTTCAGGGCGGCGACGGTTTCCTGCATTTCCAGACGCCCGCGCTCGCCGAAGCGACGATCCAGTCGGTCTTCGCGTGGTCGCAGGAAACGCCGCAGGCCGATTTCAACGACCGCTATTACAAGGACATCAATTTTTCCTGGGATGTCTATCGCGCGATCAAGGGCTGGCAGGAAGATTTGTGGGCGGATGAAAACTATCAGGCGGCGCTCGCCGCTTTCTCAAGAAATCTTCTGCCTTCGTCGGGGTCGCGGCGTCTGCGCCGCGGCAAGCCGGGGGCGAAGGAGGAGGCGCGGGCGCTGCGCGCCATTCCGCACAACGCCGTGCTGCAGCAGCTGGCCGCGCTCGCCAATGTCATGGGCGGCGTCGGGACCGCGGCCGAGCGCGAGCCGGAGCGGTTCCGCGACCTTATCGAAGGCTCGGCGCGCATGCGCCTTGTGCTGGGCGCGGCCGAGACGGCGCGACGGCTGACGTCGCTGTCGATCCTCAGGACGTACGCCAGTCTTTATGATCCGGCGTTCTGGACCGTGACCGCGGCGCGGCTTGACGACCGCGGGGCGGCGCTCGCCTTGCACCGCGTCGCCGGCAGGCTCGACGCGCGCGCGCTCGACGTCGCGCTGGGGCGCCTCGCCAACCTCCTGTCCATTGACCGCCAGAAATTTGACGCGGCGATCGCGTTGATCGGAAAAAGCGCGCCGCCCGCCTTCAGCGAACCGCTCTACGTCCTTCACGCGATACGGCTGGCGCTCGTGAGCGACGGTTTTGCGCTGGCTGCTGCGACCCCGGCGTTCTCGTCGCGCCATGAAATGACGCACGAAGACCTTGTCGATATGGCGCTCGATCTGCGCTTTGAGGAGGTCGCGGGCGTCATCTCGGAAATATTTCCGGAAACTGCGCCGGTTTCCGCGGCGCTCTCGGACCTCGCCGAAGCCGCGCCGCGCGGCGAGGGGGCCGGCGGCTATCCGCAGATCCAGCGCGAAATCGTCGAGCCGCTGCGCGCGCTCGATGGCCGCATCAAGGAAATTGCGGTCGGCATTTCTCACTTTTACGACGCGTTCGGCTAGCGCACCGCGCCGAGCCGTTCGTAAAAATGCTTGCGGCAGAGCGGCACATACCGCTCATTGCCGCCGATTTCGATGGTCGCGCCGCTGCCGACCGCGCCGCCGGAGGCGTCAACGCGCAAATTCATCGTCGCCTTGCGTCCGCAATGACAGATGGTTTTCAGTTCGCGGATTTCGTCGGCGACAGCGAGAAGCCGCTCGCTTCCCGGAAACAGTTCGCCGCGAAAATCAGTCCGCAGACCAAAGCACAGGATAGGCAGATTGAGTTGATCGACGGCGCGGGCAAGCTGCATCGCCTGCTCGCGCGAGAGAAACTGCGCCTCGTCGACGAAGATGCAGGATACGCTGTCGGTGCGGATTGCCGCGTCGATTTCCTCGAAAAGATCGGTTGCGGCGTCAAAGACGTGCGCGGGCGCCTGCAAACCGATGCGCGAGGCGACGATTCCTTCGCCGGCGCGCCGGTCGATCGCGGCCGTAAAGATCAGCGTCTTCATGCCGCGTTCGCGGTAGTTGAACGCCGCCTGCAAGAGCGCCGTCGATTTGCCGGCGTTCATGGCGGCGTAGTTGAAGTAGAGCTTCGCCAAGGCTCAGAGGCCCTCCGGAAGGACGCCGTCGAACTCGAATTCGTAGGGGCCCGTCATGATGACATGGTCGTCATCGCGCCATTCAATGGCGAGCAGCCCGCCGTCAAGTTCGACGCTGACCTTGCGGTCGGTAAGCCGGCGCCGGTTCGCGGCGACGACGGCGGCGCAAGCGGCGGTGCCGCAGGCCTTCGTGATCCCCGCGCCGCGCTCCCAGACGCGCAGGCGAATGAGCTGGCGTCCTTTGACTTCCGCCAGCGAGACATTGGCGCGGTCGGGAAACATCGGATGGTTTTCAATCATCGGCCCGAAAATCTCGAGCTTGTGCGCCGTCACGTCATCGACGAAGAAAATGCAGTGGGGATTTCCCATATTGACGGCCGAAGGGCCCCACAAAACGGGCTTGTCGATGGGGCCGAGCTTGATGTCGACGAAGCGCGTGTCCTGAATTTCCTCCGCGAGCGGAATTTGTTTCCAGTGGAATTTCGGCGCGCCCATATCGACGGCGACGCGGTTGGCGCCGACGCGCTCGGCGGCGATGAAGCCTGAACGCGTCTCGAAGCCGACGCCATCGTCGCCTGTTTCCCCCATCAGGATCGCGCCGACGCAGCGCGCCGCGTTGCCGCAGGCGCCCGCCTCCGACCCGTCGGCGTTCCAGACGCCCATATAGGGCCCGTCCTGATCTTCGATGGTGATGACCTGATCGCAGCCGACGCCGGTCTTTCGGTCGGCGATCGCGCGGGCGGCGTCTTCGGTCATGCGCGCGCGTCCCCCGCGCAAATCGACAATGACAAAATCATTGCCAAGGCCGTTCATCTTGCGGAAGGGAAGACCGGAAAGACTCATGGCGGCAATATCGGCGCGCACCCGGCCAAATTCAATCGAAGCCGAGCGACTTCAACGCATCCCGCCGCCGCGCGCCGGCCCCCGCGCTCAGGCCGTGGCGCGTCTTCTCCCAGAAATGCGGCCGGGTGACGATCTGCCAGAGGGCGACATAAGCGGCGGCGGACATCATCAGCCAATAGATTGGCATCAGCATCGCCGCCGGGCTGAGGCGCGACAGGCCGCGCCGCAGGGGCGCCAATGCTGCGAGAAGCACGAGCGCGAGATTGCCGAAGGCGAGCGCCAGAACGGCCGCCTCGCCGAATGGCCCGGGAAAAATTCCCGTTGAAGCGGCGCCCGTCAACCATTCCGCAACGCTCGCCGCCCACAGCGCCGGATTGACGAGCGCCGCGATCACGGTCCCGCCGATGAGAAGATCGATCGAGAGGATCGAGCGCCAGCCGCGCGCCGCGGAGGGTCCGCCGCGCCGGTGAACGAGCCAGGTCTGCATGAACCCCTTCATCCAGCGCGAGCGCTGCCGGAGCCAGTTCGGCAGCCGGCAATTCGCCTCCTCATAGGTTGTCGTGTCGATGACGGCGGTCTTCCAGCCATGCCGCGCGAGCCGCAGGCCGAGATCGGCGTCTTCGGTGACATTGTAGGGATCCCAGCCGCCAGCGTCGATCAAAGCATCCGTGCGAAAGATGTTCGAGGTGCCGCCCAGCGGCACCGGCGCGCCGAGGCGGTCGAGCGCGGGGAGAAGATGATCGAACCAAAGACAATATTCGAGCGTGAAGAGCCGGGTCAGCCAGTTCTCTTCAGCGTTCCAGAAATTGAGCCGCGCCTGAACACAGGCGAGGTCTGAACCGGCGCCGGCGAAGGTTTCAGCGGCGATCCGCAGCTGTCCCGGTTCGGGTTCGTCTTCGGCGTCGTAAATGACAAGCAGGTCCCCGCGCGCCGTCGACAGCGCGTAGTTGCACGCTTTGGGCTTTGTCTGGGGCAGGGAGGCGGGAACGGTTACAAGGTCAAAGCGACCATCGCGATTGAGACGCTGCGCCTCCGCCGACGTCGCCGTGTCGCGTTCTTCGAGCAGCAATTTGATGTCGAGTTTGTCTCGCGGATAATCAAGCCGCGATAACCCCGCCACGAGCCCCGGCAGCGCTTCAGCCTCTTTGAACAGGGGAACCAGCACCGTCACAACCGGCAGCGCTTGGTCGTCGAGCGTTGCGCGCGAATGAGCGCCAGCGAATGGGCCGGCCGCCGCCGCAAGCGCGAGCCGAACGCCGACCATGACTGCGAACAAGATAGCGAGGAGCGTGACGAGCGCAGCCGCAAGGAATTGTGGCGCAACGAAAAGAATGACGGTCCCGAGCACTACGCCCATTAAGGCGATCGCCATCTGGCGATTTGTGGCGACGCGGCGGGCGCTCTCGCGCGGCGCATGTGTCGCAAGGCCGAACACCGCCTCTTCGGTGATTGCGTCCTTAAATCGCTGTCGCAGCATCTCGGCGAACTGCGGCGGCGCCATGCAAATGTCGGACGCCGGCCCGCATTCAGTCGTAGACAGGAAGACCATCCTGTCGCCGTCCCGCCGCCATGGCGCGCGGCCTTGCCGGACATAGCGTCGAATATGGTCAAAGCGCGTTGGAGGCGGCTCCGTGTCGCTCTCCGCTTGCAGCATCAGAATTCCGTCCAGAAGCCGAGGGTGAACGCGTCTCCGGGCGCGATGTTGCGCGCGGCGAACTCCGTGCGATACCCGCCGACGACAGACCACTTCTTCGCGGCGCGCCAGACAAGCGCGCCCTGCGCCTTGACGAGGTCGAAATCGTCAAGGCCGGGATCATTATTCCGTAACGAGACGATCGTTTGCGCTTCGAACAGAATGAGAATTCGGCGCGAGGGTTCGAGCCCCACGAGGAATTCGGCGCGCGCCTGGTCGCTCGCGCCGGAAAGGCGGCGGCGATAACCGGCCTCGGCCGCGAAGAAGATCTTGAAAGGCTTCAACAGAACATCTCGGCCATGCAGCGCGCGAATGTCGATATCGAAGCCGCCGGCCTGTTCGCCCGGTCGCGCGCCATCGGTCACATCGCCCGACCAGACGCCAGCGAGTCTCACCGACGTCGCCGAATGCTCCCCGCGCTGGAACTGCCGCTGAACGAACATGTCGGACTCGCCGAAGCCGTTGACAGTGCGCGAACCGTTTGCGTCGGTGACGAACGCCGTGCCGAAGACGGCCTTGCCGCCCGCCATCCAGCGGTCAGTGACCCCCCATTCGACATAGCCGTCGGAATCGATCCGCGCGTACTCGCTGACCGGCGTCGATGATCTGAAATAGTCGATGCGGTTGGCGACGAAGACAGCGCCGTCAGCGCGATTCCAGGGGCTCGCGGCCGCCGGTTCAGCGGCGCACCAGACCGCAGCCGCCATCGCGGCGAATAGACAGCGCTCCCCCACCGGCTCCCCGCAACCCCGCCGCTGTTCGCGACCCAAGGTTGCGGGACTTTAGGAGAGGCACGCTGTCAGGCTACCAACCGGGGGTTGTGTCAGGCCGCCGCCAGCTGGCGCACGACATATTGGAGGATGCCGCCATGCCGGTAGTAATCGAGCTCGTCGGCGGTATCGATCCGCACAAGGACGGTCACGGCGCGCGTTTTCCCGTCGGCGCCCGTGATGGCCAGCTTAGCCTCTGTGCGCGGCGACAGCCTGTCGACGCCGTCGATCGTGACGGTTTCGTCGCCCTTGAGGCCGAGCGCGCGCCAGCTGTCGCCGTCTTTGAATTGCAGCGGCAGGACGCCCATGCCGATGAGGTTCGAGCGGTGGATGCGCTCAAAACTTTCAGCGACGACGGCGCGCACGCCGAGAAGGATTGTTCCCTTCGCCGCCCAGTCGCGCGATGAGCCGGTGCCGTATTCCTTGCCGGCGAACACGACCAGCGGGGTTCCCTCCGCCTTGTACTTCATGGCGGCGTCGTAGATCGACATCTGCTGGCCTGACGGAATATGCCGCGTGAGGCCGCCCTCGACGCCGTCGAGCATCAGGTTCTTGATGCGGATATTGGCGAAGGTTCCGCGCATCATCACGTCGTGATTGCCGCGCCGCGAGCCGTAGGAGTTGAACTCCGACACCGGCACCTGACGCTCTTTGAGATACTGGCCCGCAGGACCCTTTTCCTTGATGTCGCCCGCCGGCGAAATGTGGTCGGTGGTGATCGAGTCGCCGAAGAGGGCAAGAATGTGCGCTCCGGCGATCGGCGCTATCGGCTTCGGCGTCATCGTCATGCCCTCGAAATAGGGCGGATTGGCGACGTAAGTTGAGGACGGCCAGCGATAGGTCTGTCCGTCGCCGGCGTCGATCCGGCGCCATTGGTCGTCGCCCTTGAAAACGTCGGCGTAGCGGGTCGCGAACATCTTCGCGGTGACATGCTCGCGCACGACTTCGGCGATTTCGCGATTGGTCGGCCAGATGTCTTTCAGGTAAACATCCTTACCCTGATTATCCTTGCCGAGCGGCTCCGACGTCAGATTGATGTTGAGCGATCCGGCGATCGCGTAAGCGACGACGAGCGGGGGCGAGGCGAGATAATTGGCGCGCGCGTCGGGCGAAACGCGCCCTTCGAAATTGCGGTTGCCGGAAAGAACGGAGCAGACCGCAAGATTGTTTTCGGCGATCGCCGCGCTGATCGCCTCGGGCAGGGGCCCTGAATTGCCGATGCAGGTCGTGCACCCATAGCCGACGAGGTTGAAGCCGAGCGCGTCAAGATCCTCCTGCAGGCCTGCGGCCTTCAGATAATCGGTGACGACCTGGCTTCCTGGCGCGAGCGAGGTTTTGATCCACGGCTTCGACTGGAGGCCGCGCTTCCGGGCGTTTCGTGCGACGAGGCCGGCGGCGATCAGGACAGACGGGTTCGACGTGTTCGTGCAGGACGTGATGGCGGCGATGACGACATCGCCATTGCCGACGTCGAATGTTTCGCCCTTGACGGCCACGCGCTTTGTCAGCGCGCCGGACTGGCCGTATTCCTTATCAAGCGCCGTCGCGAAAGAGGCGGGCGCGTCTTGCAGGGTTACGCGGTCCTGCGGGCGTTTCGGTCCGGCGAGCGAGGGCGTTACGGTGTTGAGGTCAAGCTCCAGCGTGTCGGTGAAGACGGGCTCCGGCGTCGAAGCGTCGCGCCACAGACCCTGTTCCTTCGCATAGGCCTCGACGAGCGCGACGCGATCAGCCGTGCGCCCTGTCGCCTTCAAATAGCGCAGCGTTTCGGCGGTGACGGGGAAGAAGCCGCAGGTCGCGCCATATTCGGGCGCCATATTGGCGATCGTCGCCTGATCTTCGAGCGCGAGATGGTCAAGGCCCGGCCCGAAAAATTCGACGAACTTTCCGACGACGCCTTTCTTGCGCAGCATCTGCGTCACGGTGAGGACGAGGTCCGTCGCCGTCGAGCCTTCGGGGAGTTTGCCGGGGAGGCGCATGCCGATCACTGCCGGAATCAGCGTCGACGCCGGCTGGCCGAGCAGCGC